>NZ_JBFNXJ010000011.1 GCF_040812015.1 Chitinivorax sp. PXF-14
CCCCCCCCCCCCCCCCCCCCCCCCCCCCCCCCCCCCCCCCCCCCCCCCCCCCCCCCCCGCCCCCCCCCCCCCCCCCCCGGCATTGGCTGTCAGGCCCGCTCAGTAATAGCTGTGCTCCGGCTTCACCTTGCCGCGGAAGATCTTGTAGACAAAGGCGGTGTAGCCGACCGTGATCGGCAGCGAGATCGCCACCAGCACCAGCACGAAGTTGAGCGAACTGGCCGGCGCCGCCGCCTGCCAGAAGGTCATCGCCGGCAGCACGAAATACGGCCACAGGCTGACGGCGAGCCCGACGAAGCCCAGCAGGAAGATGCCGACCGCACAGTAGAACGGCCGCCGGTCACGCCCGAGCCTCAAGCCGCGGAACAGGCCGACGAACAGCGCCACGGTGGCGAGCGGGATCGGCGACAGGTAGACGAAGTTGGGCAGGCTGAACCAGCGCTCGGCAATCCAGTGATATTCGAGCGGCGTCTTCATCGAGATGCTCGCCAGAAACCCGGCCATGGCCACCGCCAGCGGCCGGGTGATGCTGCGCGCCCAGTCGCGCGTGGCGCCGCCGGTCTTCATCACCAGCCAGGCCGCGCCGAGGAAGGCATAGGCGAGGATCATGGCAAAGCCGCAGGTGATGCCGAAGCTCGTCAGCCAGTCGAAGCTGCCGCCGGCGTATCTGCCATCCACCACCTTGAAGCCGTGGATCACCGCGCCCACGATGAGCCCCTGGGCGAAGGCCGCGAGCATCGAGCCCACGGTGAACGAGGTGTCCCAGATCCAGCGGCTCTGCTTCGCCTTCATGCGGAACTCGAAGGCCACACCGCGGAAGATCAGCGCGAACAGCATCACCATGATCGGTATGTAGAGCGCAGGCAGCAGCACCGCAAACGCCTTGGGGAAGGCCGCGAACAGGATGCCGCCGCCGTAGATCAGCCAGGTCTCGTTGCCGTCCCACACCGGCGCGATCGACGACATCATCAGGTTGCGGCTCTCGTCGGCCGGCGCCCACGGGAAGAGAATGCCGATGCCGAGATCGAATCCATCGAGAATCACATACATGACGATGCCGAAGACGATCATCAGCGCACAGATCAATGCGGCGTCCATCATTGGGCTCCTTTGCTGTCGGGCGTGTACAGGCTGGCGTGGCCGGCAACGGCGAGCCATTCGCCTTCCGCATGCTGCTCCGCTGGCGTCTCGCCGGGCAGCGGCAGCGGGCCGCGCTGTACCAGGTGGTGGCAATAGTAGAAGAAGGCGATCAGCATCAGGCCGTAGACGACCAGATAGGCCGCGAGCGAACTGGCCACGGCGGCAGCGGGCACCGGCGACACCGCGTCGGCGGTGCGCAGGATGCCGTCGATCAGGTAAGGCTGGCGGCCGATCTCGGCCACCCACCAGCCGGCGATGGTGGCGACGAAACCGGCCGGCGTCAGCAGACAGGCCAGCCACAGCAGCGGCCGCGCCTGATACAGCCGCCCGCCGCGCCGCAGCCCAAGCCCCGTTACGCCCAGCGCGATGAACGCGAGGCCGAGCCCCACCATGACGCGGAACGAGAAGAACACCGGCGCCACGGGCGGGCGATCTGCCCTGGGCCATTCGGTCAGCCCCTTGATCTCGCCATCGAGATGGTGCGTGAGGATCAGGCTGGCGAGCCCGGGCACCTTGACCTCATGCTCGTTGCGCTCGTGATCCTTGTCCGGCACGGCGAACAGCAACAGCGGCGCCTGCCGCTCGGTGTGCCAGACACCTTCCATCGCCGCGATCTTGCGCGGCTGGTCGCGCAGCACCTGCAGCCCGTGGTTGTCACCAACCAGCACCTGCAGCGGTGCGAGAAACAGCAGCAGCCACAGCGCGAGCGAGAATCCCTTGCGCGCGATCTCGACATGCTGGCGTTTGATCAGATACCAGGCACAGACCCCCGCCACCATCACCGTCGCCGACAGGTAGGAGGCCAGCAGCATGTGGGTGACGCGGTACGGGAAGGAGGGGTTGAAGATCACCGCCCACCAGTCCTTCACCACCATCACGCCGTCGATCATCTCGACCCCGGCCGGCGTGTGCAGCCAGGAATTGGCCGACACCACCCAGAACGCCGAGTTGTGCGTGCCGAGCATCACCAGAAAGGTGGCGAGGTAGTGCAGGCGCGGGCTGACACGATCCCAGCCGAACAGCATCACGCCGATGAACGCCGCCTCGAGGAAGAAGGCCGTCATCACCTCCACGCCCATCAAAGGGCCGAGCACCGAGCCGGCAATGCGCGACAGCTCGCTGAAATTGGTGCCGAACTGCCAGGCGAGCGGGATGCCGGTCACCACGCCCATGCCGAAGGCGAGCGCGAAGATCTTGACGAAGAATTTGTAGAGCTTGAGATAAACCGTGTCGGCGGTCTTCAGCCACAGGGTTTCGAGGATGAACAGGAACAGGCAAAGGCCAATGGTGAGGCTGGGCCAGACGATGTGAAAACTCACCGTGAAGGCGAATTGCAGACGCGACAACAGGGCCGCGTCCAGAACGGCGGGGTCGAGCATGTGGTTCTCCAGGGTTATATTTTTTTATCCTCCCTCCCCCTTCCGGGTGTTGTTATCGGGCCAGACGATCGCGCATCATTTGTGCGCGGGATGGCCGCGCCCAGGCGCTGCCGGGCTCAATGCCAGCCAGCGATCGAGCAGCGCGAAGCACAGCTCGCGATTGGCCTCGAAGTGGCGGCGCTCGGCCTGCAGCGCGGCCGGCGGCTGCACGAATTGCCCACCACCGGCCAGCTCGTCCGCGCCGTGTTGAATCAGCCCGTCGAGCCAGTCGGGCGTCGCTTCGAGATGAAACTGCAGGGCCAGCGCCTGGTCGCGCCAGGCAAAGCCCTGGTGGCGCGTGAGCGTGCTGCTGCCGAGCGACTGGGCGCCTTCTGGCAGATCGAAGGTATCGCCGTGCCAGTGCAGTGGCGTGAAGCGTTCGGGCAGGGGCCAGCCCGACTGCGCGCTGGCAACGGGGAACCAGCCGATCTCGCGTTCGCTGTTGCGGTAGACGCGCGCACCGAGCACATGGGCCAGCAGCTGCGCGCCGAGGCAGATGCCAAACACCGGGCAGCCCATCGTCAGCGCCTTGCGGATCGCGGCCTTCTCGGCCACGAGCCACGGGCAGCTTGCCTCGTCATGCACGCCCATCGGCCCGCCGAGCACGATCAGCGCTTCGTCTGGCGTCGGCAGCGCGGGCGGCTCACCGTCAAACAGGCGATGCAGCACCAGCGGCAAGGCGCGCGCGGCGGCCCAGTCCGCGATCAGGGCCGGGCCTTCGAAAGCAACATGCTGGTAAACGTGAAGCCGCATAAAAGCAAACCTTATCAATATTCATAAACAGGCACCGGATGAAAAAACCGGCCCCACACATCGGCGAATCAACAAACCCAGCGTCAGCCGGCATCAAATTGATTCACATCAAGAAAACGAGCCGATTCTAGGCGCCTGCCAGACAAGTTCCCAATACTTTATACTTCTCACACCAATAAGTTTTACTTATGAAAAATGCTAGAAACCCGCCAGCTACGCTATTTCGTCGCCGTTTATGAAGAGCAGCACGTCGGCCGCGCGGCACAACGGTTGTTCGTATCGCAGCCGGCGCTGTCGCAACAGCTCAAGCAGCTCGAAAGCCAGCTCGATGTGCTGCTGTTCGAACGCGAGGGCAAGCGCATCCGCGCCACCTCGGCCGCCCACCTGCTCTACCGCCATGCACAGGCGGTACTGCGGCAACTGCAGGAGGCCCAGGCCGAGCTCAAGCAGCATGCGCGCAGCCCGCTCACCACGCTGAGCCTGGGCGTGCTGCAGACGGTGAACCATGCGATCGTGTCGCAGCTGATCCGCCGCATGGGTGTGCTGAGCCCCGAGATCACGCTGCACATCGAGGAGCTGTCAGGCGAAGAAATCGAGCAGGGGCTGCTCGACGAGCGGCTGCAGATCGGCATCGGCTTCACCCCGCCTAGAAACAGCAGCATCCGTGCCGAGGAGCTGTTTTCCGACCGCTTTTACGCCGTGATGCCGCCCAATCACAAGCTGGCCATCTTCAACCGCGTGCCGGCAGTGCTCGTCTGCAGTGAGCCCGCCTACCTGCTGAGCCGCCCCTACCGCACGCGCCAGCTGTGGGACGAGGCCACCGCCAAGGCCGGCCTCACACCCAATGTGGTGGCCGAGATGAACCGCATCAGCGGCATTCTCGATGCGATCAAGCGCAACGGCGGCATGACGGTGTTGCCGGGCTTCTCGGCCGTGCCCTTCCACGATCCCGAGCTGGTGTGGAAGCTCGTCGTCGAGCCCGAGGTGATGCGCACGGTGGGTGTGCTCTACCTGCCGCGCGGCGAGCTGCCGCCGGTGGTGCGGGTGATGATCGAAACGGTGCGCGAGCTGCTGCAGGGCCAGGGAGAGCCGGCTGGGGCGCAGTACTGAGCGTTCCGGCGGGCGCGGTAACGCTGGACAGTGGGCGATGGCGTTGCCGCGTCACCGCGCAAGGCGGTGAACTATGATGAAACTGATACTCGATTCGCCTGCGCATCCCTGCCTGAATGGAGGCCATCATGCCCGATCTCTCCGACACCAGCACGTCCGACCAATCGATCTACGCCATCCACGACAGCAAGACGGCAACGATCATCTATGTCGGCCGCACCACCTACGCGCGCGACGGCGAGCGCTTCGTCGAGCACGTCAACAACGATGTCGGCTACCCCTGGCACAAATCGCTGTTCAGCGACGTGGCCTATCAGTCGGACGACGCCACCAAATGGCCCTACTACCCGAGCAAGCTCGAGAACTGCAAGGAGTTCACCGAGCTGGAAACGGCCGCGGCGGAACAATACTGGTGGGAGAAACATGGCGGCCTGAGCGGCAAGCTGTTGAACAAGCAGCAGCCGCTGACGCTCGCCACCTTCAATAAATACCGTACCGCCAAAACCTATCGCGGCACGAGCAAGGGCTTTCCCTCAGGCTGGGCACCCAAGCTGTAGCGGTGCGTCAGCCTGCCGCGCCCGAGATGGCGAGGCGGGCATGATGGCTGGCGCCCGGCGCCAGCATCAGCGTGTCGTCGGCGACATTGCCGCACTCGACGCACAACATCTGCCGATACTCGTCGTCACCCATGTCGGCCAGGCGCCGCGCCTTGTCGATCCACGGGTTCCACACCACGGCGCTGGCGCAGCCATGGGCCTGCAGGTGGATGCGCCGCCCGCCGGCCTGATCGTGGATCAGGTAGTCGCCGCCCGCGCCGACATACATGCGGTCCACCTCGTCGGCAAAGCGCACAGCGCCGTGCTGCAGCTTGCGCGCCATAGCGTCGAGCTGGTCGATGTAGCTGACGCCATCGAGGCCATCGACGGCCGTGTCGGCAATATCGGATACCGGGAAGTAGCTGTGCAGCGCGTAGCTCATGCCGGCCGGCGTGGTGCCCCGGTTCGTCACGCTGAAATCGAGCTGGAGTTCGCGCCCAAGGCGGTAGCACAGGCTCAGTTCGAAGGCATGCGGCCAAATGGCGCGGCAGACAGCGCTGTCTCGCAGCACGAAGGCCACGCTGACCGAGTCGGCCGCCACCTCCACCTGGGCCAGCTGCCACGGCAGCACGCGCGCAAAGCCATGGGCCGGCTGCGTGGCGTCGCCCGGATGCGGCCCGAACCACGGCCAGCAAAGCGGAATCCCGCCACGCACGGCCTTGCCGGGCTGGTAGCGCGCCTGCGCCGAGCACCACAGCAGCGGCGGCTGGCCTGCCGGCTGGAACTCGAGCAGCTGCGCGCCTTGTGGCGTGATGCTGGCGCGCAGTCCGGCGTGCTCGATGACGATGATGGGCAGACCATCGGCACTATCGATAACGGAAAAGCCCGGATAGGGTTCAAGTTGGGCACGCAGCGCGTCTGCTTCGGTCATGACGGATCGGAATTGGGAAGGAAGGGCGCAAGCATACAAGAGCCCTGCGCGGCCCGTAAGCCGTATCGGCCCTGATAGGGGCGGGTTACTTGAGCGAGGTGTTCAGGTAGTAGGTACCGTCCGCGCTGGGCTGGCCCGCAGCGGACAACAGCGCGCGCAGCTTGTCGGCCTGCACCGCATCGGGCCTGAGCTGCAGCCGGATCGACGCGCCGCGGCTGGCGGTCCAGTCACCGTCGCCGGTGACCTGCAGGGCCGCCGGGCCCAGCGTGGCAACCTTGCCGAGCAGCCCGCGCGGGCCGGCCTTGGCATCGAGCCGGTAGTCGCCGAGCACCGGCACCGCCACCATGCCGGACGACGCCTGATGCCATTCGATCACGGCATTGCCGGCCTGCTCGTTGGCCGAGGCGTTGAAGGATGGCGTGGACAGGCTCAGCAGGCCGCCCAACTGGTAGGTGCGGATCGCGGGCACGGCGCCGGACAGCGCGGACAAGGGCACGCTGATGCGGGTATCGCTCAGCGCGACGTCGCCGAAACCGATCGACGCCACCAGCTGCTGCCCGCCGGCCACCTTCAGCTGCAGTTTCGCCCGCCCGAGCAGCAGCGCCCACGGCGACAGCTGCCAGTCGAGCTGCTGCCACAGCGGCTGGCCATCGAGCGCCAGGCTGGCCGCCTGTCCGTGCCACACCGAGCCCTTGACACCGCTCAGCGCCACGCGCCCCGGCAAGGCCTTGTCCAGCGCGGCGGGCACCAGGCTGGCCGGTGCATTGGCCAGCATGAACAGCGCATAGGCGCACACGCCGCCCGCGATCAGGCGTCCCGTCATGGGCGCGCCAGCTCGATCTGCGCCTTGACCATGCCGGCATCGGGCAGCGATACGACGCTGGCCACGGTCGCCTGGATCCCCTGCTCCGCCTGCAGGCTGTTGAGCGCCTGCGTCAGCGCGGCAAACGAGGCGTTATCGAGCGTCACCGTCACGCGCTTGCCGTCGCCGACGAGCTGCGCCTTGTCGATGCCATTGGCGCGCAGGGCGTTGTCGACCGCCGCCTGCACCGGCAGCTCGTTGTGCTGCGGCTGGGCGGCGCCCTTCGCGTCGTTGACGATCTGTTTCAGCGCGGCGAGATCCTGCTCCATCCGCGGCACCACGCGCAGCAAGCGCTGACGTTCGTTCAGCACCGGCTGCCACAGCAGCGCATAGAGCAGCATGAGGCCGAGCAGCGCCGCGCCGACGGCGAGAATCAGGCGTTCGCGTGGCTCGCGCTGTTGCCACAACAATTGCAGTTGCTGCTTCATTTGCGCCCCGCCACGATGATCTTGCCGCTCTGGCCGCCGTTTCCGGGCGGGCCATCGAATGTTGCGGCCATGCCCGCGCCGTTGAGCCGCTGCAGCAGCGCATCGGCCGCGGCCGGGTTGGGAAACTTGCAGTCGAGCGTCAGTGTGCTGCCACGGAAATCGATGCCGTTGAGCGACACCTCGCCGAGCAGCGGCGCCAGCGCCTGCAGGCGCCCGAGCAGGCCGTCAGGCGGCAGGCCACCGCCCGACTGCGCGCTGCGCGATTGCGCAATGCGCTGCGCCTGCAGCAGCGGATTGAGAATGGGGCCGTTGGGCATGATCTTGCGCAGCTCGGCCGTCATCTGCTGGTCGAGCTGTTTGCGCTTGTAGCCGAGCGAGGCCCAGTCGGCCACCACGCTACCCATGTAGATCACCAGCGCGATGCCGGCGAGCCACAACGTGGGCTTGAGGCGCTTCCAGTCGACATCGAGCGTGGCCGACGTGGCGAACTCACCCTGCAGCAGGTTGATGGCATCGCCCGACACTGCGGCGGCGCCCCAATCGAGCGCCGGTGCCTCGACGATCTCGAGCCCATCGGCCTGCCAGCCAGCGGCCAGGGCCGCGTCGGCACCGTGCAGCACCAGCCGTGCCGGCGATTCCGCCGCGCGCGCCAGCGCCAGGCCGATTTCCACGGGCAGCGCGGCGGAGGTGGCGTCGAAACTGAAACCTTCGGCTTCGCTCACCCGCACATAGCCGCGCCCCTCTTCCATCGCGGCGTGCCAGACGCCGCGCTCCACCGGCAGCAAGGCCGCGCTGCTGTAGGCCGCACCTAGCTTGATGCCGAGCTTGCCCAACGTGGCAATCAGCAGCTTGAGCCAGGGCCGGCCAACGACGACGGCCGGGAACAGCTTGTCGCGTGAGCCGCCGAGCGCGATATGGCATTGCTCGGGGCTCGCCAGCAGGCGATCTTCGAGTGCGAAGGCAGCAAGCTTGAAGGCCTGCTTGCGCGAGGCCGTGGGTAGCGTGATGTTGACCGACAGCGCCATCGGCGCGGGCAGCAGCAACTCGATCAGGCGGCTTTGGCGGTAGCTGCCAGGGTCGCCCTGGCCGCGTTCGAGCACGCGTCCATCAGCGGCGGTGGCAACCCAGTCGAAAACGGGATGATCCGGGTCGAACCCGGCAGGCAAGGCGAGGCGAAGTCTGTGCAATGGCGTGTTCTTGTTGTGTGCCACCCGCCGTTTCGGCAGGCGGGCGGCCTGCACACGCGGGATTAACGGTTGATCAACACCCTGGAGCGAGTACCTGAATAGTCGATATTCGGCCCCAAGGTTGGGGAAAACGACCCGGGACCCAGGCTACCGCGGGCGCTGTTGCTATTATCGGCGTTTTGGTTCGGAAGTACATCCTTCCAGCCATCACGCGCGACATCCCATGTCGGCAACTGGTCGATCGGCTTCACATCCTTGTTGTTCTGCTCGATCGACTGCGATGCGGTACGCAAGGAGCCGCGCATCTCGTCCTTTTCCTCGTCGGCCTTCTTGCCGTCGGTTTCGGTCGTCTTGCGCGTGAATATCCCCATGCTGTTCAGGCCCGTCACGTTGGACAGGCCGGAATCGTCGATGGGCAACACATCGGCCAGCGCCAGGGCAGGCAGCAGCGCGAGCACGGCGCAGCAAAGCTTTTTCATTTTCTCACTCCCTATCTCCGTTGAGACACAGCAACAGGCGCCCCTTGGTGGGTGTGGTCGTTAGCCGACGTTTTACCCTGGCAAGATGTCATGGTTATGTTGAGCACCAACTCTAATTCTACCCTGATCGGCTTCCAGGTGGAACACCCGGGCATGACAAATGGCTCAAAAAGCATGAACACATCCTGCGCTTGGCGCATGCCTCACAGCTGCTTGAGCCAGATCACCGAGACCTTGTTGCTGCTGTCGCGCTTGAGCAGCGCGGTATAGGTGACGGCAACGCGGCCAAAGCGGGCCGACACGCGCGCCTCGAAGAAGTAGGTGCGCACGCCGATCGCCGTCTCGTCGATCGGCGTCCCTTGCGGATCCTGGAACAGTGCCTTGACCTCGTCCACGCTGGCGAATGGCTTCTCGCGGCGCTTCTGTACGATCAGGCTGGCGCCGGCGTCACCGATGCCGTTGATGCCCGCCAGCACTTCCGCCGGCGCGAAATTGATGTTGATGCGCCCTTCTTCCGCCGCTTGCGACAGTGGCAACACCGTCACGAACGGCCTCAGCTTGGCCATCGCCTCGGGTGTGAATCCCTTGACGCGCTTGAGCTCGGCGAAATCGACTATCGGTTGGTTGGGGGGCCGGTAGGGGTGATCGAGGTTCAGGTAGTCCATTTCCTCGGCGCCGCCAGTTACCGGCTCGTTGCCGCTGTCGAGCCAGTCGAGCAGTGTCAGGGCCAGCGACTGCGGCAACTGCAGCCTGCCGAGCAGCGCCACGAACTGGTCGAAGCCGGGCGGGTTCTTGACGTAAGCGGCCTGATCCTGCCCCTGCGTTTCCTGCTTGACCAGGCTGTTGAGGTTGAACAGGCCCTGCTGGTCAACCACCTGTCCGCCCGCCTCGCCGCGCTCGACCGGCATCTTGGTGATCGGCACCGCCCACGCCTCGCCCGGGTGATCATAGGGCGGCTGGCCGTTGTTGGGCCGGCCATCGTCGCGCAGCGAGGCGCGCACCAGATTGAGCGCGGCGCGTGCGATGGCCTTGGCCTCGGCGGCATCGGTCTGGTTTTCCACCACGCGTATCCAGAGCTGCTCGCGCCATGCCATGAAGAAGGTCATCGACGCGACCAGCGCCACGACGAGCACCGCGGTGATGATGGCAACGCCACGCTGGCGGGCTGGGCCGGCAGCAGGCCGCCCCACGGCACGGGCCGAGGGCTCACGACGCTTGTGCAAGCTAGGCTGGCGGCCAGAGTGGCGAATCATGACGCCACCATCGGCAGGGCGACCAGCCGCTCGATCTTCTCGCCCGACTCGAGCGTGATGGCAAAGCGGATCGCGCGTGGCATCGGGTTGTTGGTCTGGCCATTGGGCCAGCGCGTCTCCCAGGTGTTCTGGTCATTAAGAAATGCGAGCTCGAAGCCCTTGACGTGTTCGAGCAGCACATTGACCTGCGGCGTATCGCGCAGCGGCTGGTCGAGCGTGGTCCATTGCACCAGTTCGAGCCGCGACTCGCGCAGGCGGTAGCCGATGTGCATCGGCTCGCCGGTGCCGCCCCGCCCGTCCGCGGCGCCGGCACGCACCAGATGCAGATTGGCGTCGTCGTCGTTGAGCATCTGGGGCGACCCGGACAGGGGCGGCTGGGTCGTGCCGAAGCTGTTGCGGTAGGCGCGGTTGATGGCCAGGCTCAGGTCTTCGTCCATGCGCCCGAGCACCAGCGTCAGCTCGCGCCACTTCTTGTTCTCGGCGTTGAGGCGCTCGCGCACCGCCATGATGCGGTCGAGCCCGCCGTAGGCGATCGTCGACATGATCGCGAACACGATCAGTGCCACCAGCAGTTCGAGCAGCGTAAAACCGGCGGATGGGCGGGAATGGGCAGCACGGCGCGGCATCGGCTCAGTTCTCCCGCGACAGGTAGCCGATCAGCTGCGCCGAGGCGTAATCGCTCTGCTCGCCACTGAATACTTTGATCTCGATGCGGCGGAAATTCTTGTTCGGCGTACCGCTCACATCCTCGCGCCAGCTGAAATGCAGGCCGGCCTGATCGGCCTTGCCGGTATTGCTGCCGACCTCGGGGAAGTCGCGCATCGCGAGGTGCTCGGCCAGACGGTTTTGCGCCACCCAGCCGGCGGCCAGGCGCGTTTTCATCTCGCCGGCCGAGCCGATCATGCCGCTGGTCGCCCGCATGGCCGCCGCCAGCGCAATCGCCAGGATCGCCAGCGCGACGAGCACCTCGACCAGCGTGAAGCCGCGCGGCAGGCGTGGTGTCGGGTTATGGCGCACGGGCCACCTCCTGCTCGACCTTGATGCGCCCCAATACGTCGGACGACAGCTTGTAGGCGGTCTCCCCCGAGCTCAGGCGCAGGCTGAACAGCTCGTTGACGCCCGAGGGCGTGAACAGGATCTTGGCGTCGGGCGGCAGCGGCTGCAGGTTAACGCTGATCGCGTCGAGCATCACGTCGTCGGGCAACTGCCGCGCGCGCAGGCTGTCGTCGTCGTTGACGGGCTGCCAGTCGCCCCCCTGGCGCCGCCAGAAGCCATACTGGTGGCCGCTGACGGACCAGCCGAGCTGCGTGCCGCTGGCGATCGCCTCGTCGCGCGCAGCCTCGAATACCAGCGCGAGCCGCTCGCTCTCCTGCTGCACATGCTGCGACGAGCCCGGCTGCAGATTGACCACCGCCAGCGCCAGCACGATGCCGATGATCAGCACCACGACGATGATCTCGATCAGCGTGAACCCGCGCTGGCGCGGCCGGATGAGGTCAGGCGCCACGGCGCAGCATCTCCTCGGCAGCAAACGGCAGGTGCGGAGCAGGATCAAGCTTACCAGGAGCCGATGTCGGCATCGGCGCCTTCGCCGCCAGCCGCACCGTCTGCGCCATAGCTGAATACATCGACCTCGCCATGCAGGCCCGGGCTCAGGTATTGGTAATCACGGCCCCACGGGTCTTGCGGCAGGCGCTCGAGGTAGCCGCCGCTCTTCCAGTTGTTGGGGACCGGGGGGGTGGAGGGCTTTTGCGTCAGCGCCTTGAGGCCCTGATCGGTGGTCGGGTAGCCGCCGCTGTCGAGCTTGTACAGCTTCAGCGCCTGGATGATCGCCGAAATGTCGTGCTTGGCCGCCACGGCACGCGCCTCGTTCGGCCGGTCCATGATCTTGGGCACCACCAGCGCGGCCAGCACGCCGAGGATGACGATCACGACCATGATTTCGATCAGGGTAAAGCCCTGCTGTTTGCGTTGCATCTCGCTTCTCCATACCCGCCGGCAGCGGGCTTGTTGTCAGTTATGGAAGCGCTGATTTATTGACTGCGCGGGCGAATTGCTGCGTACCAAAGGCAGGCAATTCGCTCAGCAAGCTTCGCTTGCCAAGCTCGGTTGCTCTCGCGCGGTGCTCGAAAGCTCGCCTATCCATCAGATAGGTCTCGCCTTCTGCGCGCCGGGCTCCTTGCACTTCATCCCGCTCGCCGAATAAATCAGCGCTTCCTCATGTGATCAGTTGCTTACTTGATCAGTTGGTTCATTTCGAACACGGGCAGCAGGATGGCCAGCACGATCACCAGCACCACCGCCCCCATGATCAGGATCAGCAGCGGCTCCATCAGCCCGGTGAGCGTGGCCACACGGGTTTCGAGCTCGTTGCTCTGCTGCATCGCCGCGCGCTCCAGCATGTGCTCGAGCCGCCCACTCGCCTCGCCGCTGGCGATCAGGTGGATCAGCACCGGCGGGAACAGCTTGCTGCCGGCCAGCGCCCGCGACAGGCTCAGGCCCTCGCGCACATGCTTGCTGGCATCCTTGACCGCATCGCGCAGCGCGCGGTTGTGCACCACGCCCGTCGCTGCGGCCATCGCGTTGAGCATGGGTACGCCGCTGCCGACCAGAATCGACAGCGTGCTGGCCAGCCGCGCAGTATTGATCGCGCGCGATAGCCGCCCCACCAGCGGCACGGTCAGCAGGAAGCGGTCGAAACGCAGGTGCACGGCCTCGTTCTTCAGCGCGCGCAGGAACAGGAACACCGCCAGCCCCAGCAACAGCGCGAACGGCAGGCCCGCCACGCGCACTGCGCCCGACAGCCACAGCAGGCCGCGCGTCAGCAACGGCAACTGCTGGTGCGTGTTCTGGAACACGTTGACCACCTGCGGCACGACATAGGTCAAGAGCCCGGTCACCACGAGGATCGACACGGTCGTGATGATGCCGGGGTAGATGAACGCCAACATCACCTTCGAGCGCAGCGCCTGGCTGCTCTCCACGTATTCGGACAGACGCCGCATCACCTCGGGCAGCTTGCCCGACTCTTCGCCGGCGCCAACCAGCGTGCGGTACAGGTCGGGAAACACGCGCGGATGCTGCGACAAGGCCTTGGACAGGCTGACCCCGGAAAGAATCTCGCTGCGCACCGCCGCCATCACCTCGCGCTCGCGCGGGGCCTCGGATTGCTCGATCACCACATTGAGTGCCTGCTCCACCGTCAAGCCAGCATCGAGCAGCGTCGACAGCTGGCGCGTCAGCAGGGCAAGCTGCGCGGTCGATACGCCGCCGCGACGGTTCGCGCCACCACCGGCCTTGCCGTTATCGGCGACGATCTCGCTGATCTCGACCACCATCAACCCGCGCTCGCGCAGATCCTGCCGGGCTAGACGGGCGTTGTCGGCCTCCAGCACGCCCTTGATGGACTTGCCCGAGGCGGCATCGAGTGCTTCGTATTTGAAACCGGCCATGGTGGTTATTCAGCGCGATAAAAGGCGGCTAACGTGCGATGCGCCGTATTCTCCGGGCAGCTTCGGCTGTTTGGCAAGGTCCGCGAGCATAAAGGCGCCCCATGACAGGGTGATTGCGGCTGCGACACCATTGCCAGTTTCGGCTCACGCCCAGCTTTCCTTCGATGGCAGCGCCAATAGCCTCCGCGACGCCAGCCCTTCCAAACCCACGGCTATAGATGACTTCCTGCGCCAACGCCTTCTAGTTCACCAAAACCCGGTGCAATTTGGAAGGTGACGGTCATCCACAACCGGTATGACTTCTGATCATGGAGACTCGTTGTTGCATACGTAACAAGCGAAAAACGGCGCTCGATGCGCCGTTCTTTATTGCCTGTTTATCCACTTAACAGATCCGGTCGTGTCGGCGCCGGAGCCACCCCAACCCCATCAACCCTACGCCAAACAGCCCGACTGTTGCCGGCTCGGGTAGGTCGTTGCCGGCTGCGGGAGTAAACGTCACAGAGAAGAACTCGCTTGGAAATGATGCGGAGAATGGGTCCCCTCCCCATGAATCAGCATAGCCACCGCTCAAGGTATACGAGCAATCACCACCGTCATTGCCATCACCTCCGCATGGGTAGCTGACGGTTTCGCTCAGGAAACTCGACAACGACGAGCTTACGGCATCGTAATCCAGCGTCAGTGCAGCATTGGCGGCCAATACGCCCAAGTTGATACTCAGCGCTTGGGTATCCCAATAGAACGATACGCTGTCCGCCCCCACGGTATAGCTACCAACGATGTCGAGGCCGTCCGATGAGCCCTGTTGTGTCGCGCCAACATTGGTATCCAGCGATACTTGGCGCGTTGTGCGACCAAGCAGGCTGCCGTCACGAGACACCTTCAGGTCTACCAGCGCTGTTCCGCCTTCGCCTGCGCTGAAAGCGCCTTCATTCGCGACATCGACAGAGCCGGCATTGAGCGTAAAGGTAAACACAGCAGAAACGGCATAGCTAAAAGGGTTGACGATCACATTGTGATAGTTGAGCAGCGCATTCGAATTCGCATTGCCGTAAGCAGCAGACCCCCAGCGGAAGGAACCGTCTGCAGCGGTACCGCTGGTATGCGCCAGTGAGCTGCCCCTGCTCGCATATGCATCCATGAACGAGGCGCCCGCCTTGGTATCGGCTGCGACAACGGGAGCCCCACCATCTTGAACCACCGATACATTACCGCTTAGTACCGGCAGGGCGTGCGCCTCTTGGGCCATCAGTAACACCGCGGCCGCAATGAAAACAATATGCGTGCGTACGTTTGGCACGACAATAGATTTGCTCATCCTTACAACTCCGTATTCAATGCTTTTGCTGATCGTAGTAAACATACTTCCGCAAGCAAGAATCAATCCCGAGTAAATACATGTTTGATTTAAACCGGGATTTAATACTCATTCAGTTGATCATTCCTTTGACTGTAAGAAAAACCGACACCGGGTAATTGCGTTATCCCAGTTATTCCATATCAGGCAAAATTTCATCGCTTCGCCTTGCAATGACCATGGATCAATTTGTATTATGACCATCGGTCACAACGACATGACAATACTGACGCAATCACCCTGGAGCGAGCAATGAAACGCTTTGACAATCAATGGGCGCTGGTCACCGGCGCTTCGAGTGGCTTCGGCGTGGAATTTGCGCGCATTCTCGCGGCTGGCGGTGCCAACCTGGTGCTGGCGGCGCGGCGGCGCGAGCCGATGGAGTGCCTGGCGGCAGCGCTAGGCGCGAAATACGGGGTGGAAGTGGAAGTCGAGGCGATCGATCTCGCCGGCGCCGACGCGCCCAACCAGCTGTACCAGCGCCTCTATGCGCGTGGCCGGCGTATCGATGTGCTGGTCAACAATGCAGGCTTCGGCGTATTCGGCGAATTTGATCAAACGCCGTATGAACGCATAGACGAGATGCTGCGCCTCAACATCATGACGTTGACCCGGCTGACCCACCTGTTTGGCGGCGAGATGGTCAAGCGGCGCCGTGGCCACGTGCTGCTGGTGGCATCGATCGGCGGCTATCAGGCTACACCGACCTACGCCGCCTATGCCGCGTCGAAGGCCTATGTGCTGCTGTTTGGCGAGGCGCTCAACGACGAATGGAAGAAACATGGCGTCAAGGTGGCCACGCTATGCCCGGGCATCACGCAGACCAGCTTCCTCGAGGTATCCGGCCAGAAGCCGACCCTGTATCAACGCATGATGATGATGCAGAGCCGGCCGGTGGCGGAGATCGGCATCCGTGCCATGTTGCGCGGCACGCCGAGCGTGGTGCCGGGGCTCGCCAACAAGCTGACGGTATTTCTCGGCCGCCTGACGCCGCGCCCGGTGCAGGCCCGCCTGGCCTATCAGCTGATGAAGAACTGAGCGGGGTCGGGCGGCGGCCTTCGCCGAGCTTTTGCCAGCGCGCCGCCCGGCTCGTTACAATTCGACCTTTTACGATTTACGATCGAGTAGTCCATGGCCCGATTCCGTGCCGTCGCCGAAGAAGACAAGGCGGCTCGCCGCCAGTCCATCCTCGACGCAGCCATGCGCCTGTTCCTCGAAAACAGCCGCGAGCTGCCGTCGGTGATCCGCATCGCCGACGCCAGCGGGCTCGCCAAGGGGACGGTGTACCTGTATTTCCGCACCAAGGAGGAAATCTTCCTGGCGCTCCTGGATGAGGGCTTCCACAGCCTGCTCGACACGGCAGCCAGCCTGTTGGCGACGGATGGCCTGTCGCCGGAACAGCTGGTGGATGGTTTCGTCGATCGATACCTCGCCTTCTTCAGGTCGCGGCCACATTTCCTGCGGCTGGCGGCGATGACCAATAGCGTGATCGAGCAGAATCTCGATCCGCCGGTCGCCGTGGAATTCAAGCTCGGTCTCGTGCATGCCCTGCGCCGCGCGGGCGAGCTGGCCGAGCAACGGCTGCCGGGGCTTGCCAGCGGCGACGGCGGGCGCCTGCTGCTGCGGGTCTACGCCCTGACGCTGGGACTGTGGCAGATGCTCGACTGGCCCGAGAATGTGCGCACGCTGCTGGCCGACGACCAGTTCCAGGTATTGCGCCCCGATTTCTTCGACGAACTCGACCAGGCGCTCAGGCAACTGCTGCGCGGCGCCCTGAGCCGCTGAGGCTGAGCGGGGATCAAAAACGGGCCGCGTACACGGCCCGTTTTGCTTACTGCGGCAGTAGCTGCGCCTGATAGCCCGCGAGGAAACCCGACAGGCTGCCCGACTGCGCCGTTTTCGCCGCCATGCACAGATCGGCGCGTTCGAGCGCGTGGGCCAGCTCGCGCGTGCCGCCGTCGAAGCGGGCGATGCGTTCCCTGAAGAAGGATTCCATCGCGGCGCGTGCATCGGCATCGCAGACGGGGAAGTAGCCCGGGAACTCGCCCGGCAGATCACGCGGCAGGCGCGCTGCAATCGCATCGAAATGCGCCGTGACGAACTGCCACGCGGCCTGGCGGTTCTGTACGCTGTCGGCCGCGCCCCACACCACGGACAATGCCTCGCGGGCATCGAGACGGGTATCGAGCAGCAGCCCCAGCGCACGCGCCAGCAGCGCCGGCTGGCGGAAGCCGCCCAGCGCCTTGAGCAATTGCCGGCGCACCTTCATGTCGGGCTCGCGCAGCGCCGCATCGAGATAGCGCTCGAATCGGGCGGCGTCGCCGTCGATCGCCGCCAGCTGCAGCGCGGGTTCGACCATCGATGCCGGTACCGCACGGTGATCCCGCAGCCAGGCATCGGCCAGCACGGCAGCCTGCTGGCGCAGCGCGGCGTCGTCCCCCTGATCGCCGAGCAGTGGCACCAGCATGCTGCGCAGGATCTCCGCGTCATCGCCCTCCCCGGCCTTGGGTGTGGCGCCCAACTCGGCCACCCTGGGGCCGTAAGTCTGCTGGATGTAGCGCGCGAGCAGCGGGCGCTGCGCCGGCTCGATCAGCTCCCACACGCTCAGCACGATGGCGCGGGTGTGCTCGACGACCTCGCGGCGCGGATAGCCGACATAGCGGGCGGCCAGGCGCAAGGCGTCAGCTGCCGGCAGGTCGCCCGACTCGATCAGCGCACGCGCGTCGTCAAGCCCGGCGTAGGCCTCGCTTGCCGACAGGCGCGACATCTCTTCCATCAGCGACATCAAGCCACCGGGCCAGTACACGGGGCGGTAGTAGCCGCGCCCCTCCGGGTTGGCCTGCACCCACTGCGGGCAGACGGCGCCGGGCTGCGCTTGCATCGAATCGAAATGCAGCTCGGTGAGGTCGAGCAAGGTGCAGGTGCGTACCGTGCGGGCGCCGTCGAGATAGCTGAAGCAATTGGGGATCTCCCACTGCTGCTCGCCCTTGATCTCGATGCCGCGTGGTACGAAGCGGCTCTGCTTGAGCGTCAGCCGTGGCGTCGGGTCGCAGCTCAGCGCCACGCCCAGGCGCGGGATGCCCGGCTGCTCGATGAAGCTCTTGAACGCCTGCGCCACGCCGGCATCCTCCTGCGCCAGCGCGCCGATGAAATCGGCGGCGGTCGCGTTGCCCCAGGCATGCTGCTGCAGGTAGCGCTGCACGCCTTTCTGGAAGCGCGCCTCGCCAAGCCAGCCCTCGAACATCGTGAGCACGGCCTGCCCCTTGGAATAGGTGACATCGTCGAAGGCGTTGCCGAGGTCGTCGAGGCTCTCCACCGGCTGGTGAATCTGCCGCGTCGATGGCAGGCGATCAAGCGCCATGGCGTGGCTGCGCGCCACCACGCCGGACAGGTCCCAGTGCCAGTCGGGCCTGACCTGGGCCGTGATCTTGTCGCCCATCCACGAGGCGAACGATTCGTTGAGCCACAGGTCGTCCCACCAGCGCATCGTCACATAGTTGCCGAACCACTGGTGCGACAGCTCGTGCGCGGCGATCGCGACGTAGTGGCGCTTGAAACGGGCCGTTTCCTCATGCGGCTTGGCGAGCATCACCGGGCTGACATAGGTGATCAGGCCGGCGTTCTCCATCGCGCTGAACGTCATGGTGAGCGGGATCACCAGGCTATCGAGCTTTTCGTACGGATACGGCATGCCAAAATAGCCCTTGAGCGCCTGCACGATGGCCGGCGTGGCTTCGCGCGCGTAACGGGCCTCGCTGGCCCGCCCTTTGGGGGTGATGTAACGCAGCGGCACATTGCCGACCTTGCCGCCATCGACCACATCGAAGGGGCCGACGCCAAAGGCCAGCAGGTAGCTCGGCAGCGGCCTGGTCTCGGCGAAACGCACGAGCTTGGTGCCGTCGCCGAGGTCCTTTTCCGACACGACCGGCGTGTTGGCGACGGCGACGTCATCCCTGGGCACCTTGAGCGACAGTTGCCAGGGCACTTTCCAGCCCGGCTCGTCGAAGCACGGGAAGGCGTGGCGGGCGCCCACCGCCTCGAACTGGGTGAAGGCGTACCAGTTGCCGCCATCCTGCTGGCGGAAGATGCCCTCGATCTCGGTCTTGCTGATCTGGCCGGTGAAATCGAGCAGCAGGCGCGCCGGGCCCGGCGGCACGCTCTCGCCGAACGCAAGTTGCAGCAGTTGCTTGTCCGGCATGCTGACGCGTGCGCGCAGCTTGCGGTTGCCGACGACGAGCTGCGCACGCCTGACGTTGAGCCCGTAGCCATTGAGGCGCAACTGCTTGAGCGGCTGGTTGAGCTGCAGCTCGATCTCGACATGGCCGCTGTGGCTGTCGGCGTTCGGATCAACACTCAGTTCGAGCTCGTAGCGTTTCGGGGTGGCGGCCTCACCCAGCCGCATCGGTGCGGGCGCCGCATGCAGGGCCAGCATGGCGAGCGCCAGGGCAGGCGCCAGCACCAGCCGGTGCAATAGGGATTTCTTCATTGTGCGTTTATCCTCGGAGCTTGTAGCGGCATGGCTGAGAGGCAATACTGGCGCCACTTCCAGCCTGACGGAACACTATAGCAGATGCGCCCTGCGCAACACCCCTGCTGTCCGGCGGGCGGATTGTCTGACCTGAATCAACCGGCTCGCAATTAGCCGCCTTCGCATTCTCGCCGCACGCTATGCTGTTAACAAACAACAAGCAACAACTACATAGGAGACGACTATGCCCATGATGTTTGACCGCATCGAAGCCTGCATCGACCAACTGATCGCCACCGTCGGCTCGCAGATCGTGCTCGGCATTCCGCTCGGCATCGGCAAGCCCAACCCCTTCGTCAACGCCCTGTATCGACGCGTGAAGGACAACCCGGGCTTGCATCTGCGCATCATCACCGCCCTGTCGCTGGAGAAACCCAAGGGCCACAGCGAGCTCGAATCGCGCTTCCTCGACCCCTTCGTCAAACGCGTGTTCGGCGACTATCCCGACCTGGATTTCGTGCTCGACCGCCGCGCGGGCAAGCTGCCGCCCAATATCGAGGTGCTCGAGTTCTTCATGAAGACCGGCGACTACCTTGGCAACGAAGATGCCCAGCAGAATTACCTGTATAGCAATTACACCCATGTCGCGCGCGACATGCTGCTGCAGAACGTCAACGTGCTGGCGCAGGCTGTCGCCGCCGACGACAGCGACGGCACCCTGCGCCTGTCGCTGTCGTCCAACCCCGATGTCACGGTCGATCTGCTCGACCTGATCGATGCCGACCCGACGCGCGAGATCATCGTCGTCGCCTCGATCAACCGCAAAATGCCCTACATGCCCAACGATGCGGAGATCAGCCCCGAGCGCTTCGACTTCATCGTCACCGACCCGGCCGCCACGCACGAGCTGTTCGCACCGCCGAACATGAAGGTGTCGCTGCAGGACTATGCGATCGGCTTCTACGCCAGCTCGCTGGTCAAGGATGGCGGCACGCTGCAGATCGGCATCGGCTCGCTCGGCGACGCGATTGCCCATGCGCTGATCCTGCGCGACCGGCAGAACGACAGCTATTTCAAGATCATGAACCAGCTGTTTGCCGGCCAGCCGCAAACGGCAGCCGAGCTCGGCAAGTTCGAGAAGGGGCTGTACGGCTGCAGCGAGATGTTCGTGAACGGCTTCATGAAGCTGATCGATGCCGGCATCGTGCGCCGCCAGGTATTTGAAGATGCCGGCCTGCAGCACCTGCTCAACGCCGGCACCATCAGCACCAAGGTCGACGCACACATGCTCGCCACGGCGCTCGACCAGGGCCTGATCAATCCACAACTGAGCCAGACCGACGTCGACTGGCTCAAGCGTTTCGGCATTTTCAGCGCCGACGTCGACTACAAGGACAACATGCTGTCGACACCCAAGGGGCGGCTGTCGTGCAACCTGGCCGATGCGGCCAACTTCGACAAGGTGTGCAGCCACTGCCTGGGCGAGGAGCTCAAGGGCGGCATCATCATGCATGGCGGCTTCTTCCTCGGTCCGCGCGACTTCTACCAGCGCCTGCGCGACATGAGCCCCGAGCAGCTGAGCCACATCGGCATGAGCCGCATCGGCTTCATCAACCGCGTGTTCGGCCAGGAACAGCTGGTACGCGAGCAGCGCCGCGATGCGCGCTTCATCAACACCACGATGGCGGTCAGCCTGCTTGGCGCTGCATCGAGCGACAGCCTCGCATCGGGCCAGGTCGTCAGCGGCGTGGGCGGGCAATACAACTTCGTCGCGATGGCCCATCTGCTGCCCGACGCCCGCTCCGTCCTCATGCTGCGCGCAGCGCGCGTGCGCCAGGGCAAGGCCAGTTCGAACATCGTCTGGAATATCGAGCAGACCACCATCCCGCGCCATCTGCGCGATGTCGTGATTACCGAGTATGGCATCGCCGACCTGCGCGCCCAGTCGGACTCGGAGTGCATCAAGCGCCTGCTGGCGATCGCCGATTCGCGCTTCCAGGAGCAGCTGCTGCAAGAGGCCAAGCACAACGGCAAGATCGCCCACAGCTACGAGATTCCCGAGTCCCAGCGCCACAACCTGCCCGAGACGCTCGAATCGCGCCTGCGGCCATGGCGCCAGCTTGGCTTGCTGCCCGACTTCCCGTTCGGCACCGATTTCTCGGAAGAAGAACTCACCATCGTCAAGGCACTGCGCAAGCTCAAGTCCGCGACGGACCACCCGCTGGAGCTGCTCGGCAATGTCGTGAAGAGCCTGGTCGGCGAGCATGAGGTGCCGGAGAAATACCTCGAACGCATGGGGCTAGATGAAGTCGAGGGCCTCAAGCTGCGGCTGCTGCGGCGATTGTTCGTCGGCAACCTGGGCTAGGCGCTACCTCTCCTGCCGGGATGCCGGCAGGGGCCTGACAACGGCGGTCTGCTGCAATCAGCAGCACCGCCGTTGTCACATTCACACCTCTTCATCGACATGCGCGGGCGGGTCGTCCCGACGGCGATTGTGGCGGCGCCGCTCCAGGTGCTGGCGCAGATCAAGCAGAAAGGTCAGCGGCAGCACGCGCCGGCAGGTGGTCCGCCGCTCGCCGCCGGCACGGCGCTCCCGCTCAGGCCTGGCGGATGCCGGCTCGACCGGCGCAAGCGGCGCGTGGTGGGGTTGATAGATCAGCGGCGGAATGCTGCGCGGCACGACCGCCGGCGTTGCGCGCATGGCGGTCTTGGCGCGGACTGTCAGGCTGTCGTCCGGCAGGTTGACCCGGGTATAGGCCGAGGGGATGCGCATCGCCGCCGCTCCGCGATGCCGGCCCTAGCCGGCGGCCGACGCGCCAAGCCGGACCACATGGCGGCCGTGGGTGCGCCCCACCATCATCTGTTCGCACACGGCGGCAACCCCCGCCAGATCGACCTCGTGCGTCAGGCTGTCGAGCAGCGGCCGGGGCATCAGCTCAGCGAGCCGTTGCCAGGCAGCCTGACGGCGTGCCAGCGGGCACATGACCGAATCCACCCCGGCCAGCGTCACGCCACGCAGGATGAAGGGCATGACCGTGGTGTTGAGCGCATGCCCGGCAGCCAGGCCGCATGCGGCAACCGTGCCGCCGTAGCGCATGCGCGGCAGGAGCCCGGCCAGCACCTCGCCGCCAGCCGTGTCGATAGCCCCGGCATAGCTTTCCGATTCGAGTGGGCGGGCCGGCAGGGCCAACTCTGCGCGATCGATCAAGGTGCCGGCGCCGAGCGACGTCAGGTACGCGCCCTGCTCGGCAAGCTTGCCGCTGACTGCCGCCACCTGATAGCCAAGGCGCGCCAGCAGCGCGACAGCGACACTGCCGACGCCGCCCGTGGCGCCAGTCACGACGACCATGCCGCTGTCGGGCGTCAGGCCATGCTGCTCCAGCGCGTCCACACACAACATGGCCGTCAGGCCCGCGGTGCCGAGCGCCATCGCCGAGCGTGCGTCGAGGCCCGCGGGCAAGGGCACCAGCCATTCGCCGCGGAACCTGGCATAGCCCGCAAAGCCGCCGCTATGGCGCTCGCCCACGCCCCATCCGGTCAGCACCACGCGATCGCCCGGGCGGTAGCCGGGATGCTCGGATTGCACCACCTCACCGGCGAGGTCCACGCCGGGGATCATCGGCAGGCTGCGCAGGATCTTGCCCTTGCCGCTGACGGCCAGCGCATCCTTGTAGTTGATGCCGGAATACTCGACCCGCACCAGCACGTCGCCGGCCGGCAAGTCGTCGAGGCTGCACTCTCGCAGCGAGACGACAATCTGCTTGTCGGCCCCCTGCTCGGCCATCAGCGCTTGAAATCTGGTCACGTAACTTCCTCTCTACGGTCTACCATCCATCTATCTGACTGTAGCAGAATGGGCTGGCCCGGCGCAGCCCCGCCACCTAGACTGCAGTTATATCCGAATGGATCAACATTTCACTGGAGATGCCGCATGCAAGCCAGCTCCGCCTACACCTCGAACTCCGACCCCTACCGCGCTGGCATCGAACTCGGCACGGTGCTGAAGGCCACCGCGCCGGAGGTGATCTGGCTATTCTGCACGATTCATTACGGCGGCTCGAGTGAGTTGATGGAAGGGCTGTACGACGGCCTCGGCAGCGATACAGCCGTGCTGATCGGCAATAGCGGCGACGGCGTCTATGCCACCGACCGTGCATCCAATCTCGGTGTCGCGGCACTCGGCCTCAACAGTGGCGGCAAGGTGCGCTGGGCAGCAGGGTTGGCGGAAGGCGCGACGGCCGACCCGGAGGGTGCCACGCGGCGGGCGCTCGCGGCGGTACAAGCGGCACTCGGGGGCGAGCAGCCCGATCTGCTCTTCCTCTCCTCCGATTTCAGCACCGACGCGAGCCTGATCGAACGGGCGCTGCATGACATCGACGCGCCGGCCATCGGCGGTTTCGCCGCCGACGACAACCTGATGCAGAGCTGCTTTCTGTTCGTCGGGCGCAAGCTGGTGCGTGATGCGATCGTGATGCTTGGCGTCAAGGGCGATTTCGGCTTCGACATCCGCATCGGCAATTCGCTCACACCGATTGGCCAGCCCGGCCTGGTCGACGATGCCGAGGGCACGCAGGTGCGCAGCATCGACGGGCTGTCGGCGATGGCCTTCATCGAGCGCGAAACCGGCAAGCCCGTGCTGCAAAGCGACCGCGGCATCATGTCGCTGACGGTCATCGACCCGGCGCGGCTCGCCCAGCGGCGCCTGCGTTCGATCGTGCCGGACTTCAGCACCAATGCGGGCCACCTGGGGCTGTATGGCGGCATCGAGACCGGCAAGCAGGTGCAGGTATGCCTGGCCCGCCCCGACGAGCTGATACGCGAGGTCTACGACATCGCCGAAGCCAGCCGGCGTGTCGATTTCACCCCGTGTGCCGCACTCATCGTCAGCTGTAGCGGGCGCAAGCAACTGCTGGGCAACCAGATCGAGCATGAGGTGAAGGCGCTGTCGCAGGCGTTCCCACACGGGCTGCCGATGGCCGGTTTTCCCTCCTTCGGCGAGATCGGCCCGCTGCGCGACGAACATGGCTACACCCGCAACCTGTTCCACAACATGACCTATGTGTTGCTGCTGATCGGCGACCGTGGCGCGGCGACGGCATGAACGCCGCTTGCCCATGCACCGGCATTCAAGGACCATAGCGCCACTGAATGACCAAATCACGACGATGAAGGCCAGTTATCTCAGCGCGATTTCACCTCCGCCACCGGGCTTCGAACCCTGTACACCGACCCGGCAGCTACTGATGACCGGCCTGGTTGCGGTATATGTCGAGCGCGTCGATACCCTCTTGCCGCTGGTGGAAAATTTCGCTCAGCGCATCCATGGCGTGATCGCGACACCGGCAGACTCGTTCTCGCAGCGCCGGCTCGGCCCCCTGCTCTGGCATGTGGCGGTGCCGCCCGCCATGGTGCCGCATCTGTGCGACCAGCTGTCGGTGACGCTGGAGGCCATCGAGCAGAGCGTGGTATCCAACGAGCTCGGTGTCGAGCTACAGCGGCTCAGCAGCCGCATGCACTACGACCTGACGGTGACCCGCGACGACTACAACCGCGTCACCGGCAAGCTGCAGCAGCAGGTGCGCGAGCTGACGCAGGCGCAGGCGGCACTGAGCGATAACGAGGCCCGGTTGAGGCAGATACTCGACCAGCTTCCGCAATGGGTCTACGCCACCGACGCGCAGGGCCGGCTCATGCTGGCCAACCAGGCCTTCGCATACAGCCGTGGCTTGCAGGCATGCGCCATGGCAGACCGTACGGAAGCGGACCTGGATTTGCCCGACACCTGGGTCGCGGCATCCCATGACGGCAATTCACGGGTGCTGGCCAGCAACCAGCCCATCACCCTGCCGGAAATTGCGTTGACGCAGCGTGACGGCCGCCAGGATTGGTTTCAGGTCACCAAGCTGCCGATCACCCTCGGCCGCGAAAGCGCCGTGCTGACCGTGGCGACCGACATCTCGCCGCGCAAGGCCTACGAGACCAAGATACTGTCGCTCAACGAAGAGCTCGAACAGCGCGTGAAGGCGCGCACGGTGGAGCTGGAGACGCTCAACAAGGAGCTGGAAAGCTTCTCCTACTCGGTCTCGCACGACCTGCGCGCACCGCTGCGCGCGATTACGGGCTTCAGCCAAAGCCTGATGGAGGACTGCGGCGAGCGGCTGCAGGCCGACGAGCGGCAATTGCTCGAACGGGTCGTCTCCAACGCCCTCCGCATGAACCAGCTGGTCGACGACCTGCTGGCGCTGGCCAAGGCGGCCCAGGCAACCCTCAACATACAGCCGATCGACCTGGCCGAGATCGCGGAAATCTGCTGGAAATCCATGGTGCCACCAGACCGGGTCGTCCACTTCCAGGTTGACCGGCCGCTCACGGCGCAGGCCGATGCCCGGCTATTGCAGGTGGTGCTCGACAACCTGTTGAGCAACGCCGTCAAGTTCACACGCCATCGGCCGGACGCGGTAATCCAGGTAGGCCGGGCCGAGCATGCGGGAGAAACCGCCTACTTCGTCCGCGACAACGGCGCCGGTTTCGACATGCAATGGGCTGGCAAGCTATTCACGCCGTTTCAGCGCCTGCACGACGAAAAGGAATTCGAGGGCACCGGCATCGGGCTCGCCACCGTCAAACGCGTGATCGCCCGGCATGGCGGGCGCATCTGGGCCGAATCGGCACCGGGCGCCGGCACCACCTTTTACTTTACCTTGCCGGCGGCAAGCTGATCCGCCCCCACCAAAGCAAACACCCCAGCCATTGGCTGGGGTGTTTGTTCGAACGGCAGCGAACGATCAGCCGCGCGCGATCAGCATACGGGCACCGCCACCCTTCTCCAGCCACTTCTTGATACGGTTGGCATCGGCGATACGGGTGTACTTGCCGGCGGAATCGAGCAGTACGATCACCAACGGGGTATTGGAAATCGTCGCCTGCATCACCAGGCACTTGCCAGCCTCGTTGATGAAGCCGGTCTTCTGCAGGCCGATCTGCCAGTCGTCATCCTTCACCAGCGCATTGGTGTTGTGGTACATCAGACGGCGGCCGCTGCCCAGCACCACTTCATATTCCTGCGTGGTGGAATAGCGGCGAATGTCGGGATACTCGTAGGCAGCCTGCACCATCATGACCAGATCGGCCGCAGACGCGACATTGCCGCTATTGAGGCCGGTCGAATCATAGAAATGCGCATTCTTCATGCCGATCGAGCGCGCCTTGGCATTCATCTTCGCAAAAAAGACCGAGCTACCGCCCGGGTAGCTGCGTGCCAGGGCAGCCGCCGCGCGATTTTCCGACGACATCAGCGCCAGCAGCAGCAGCTCGGCACGCGTCAGCGTCGAGCCGACGGCCAGACGCGAGCTGGTGTTGCGCAGCTTGTCGGTATCGGCATCGTCGACGGTGATCAGTTCATCCATCGGCAGCTTCGCGTCGAGCGTCACCATCGCGGTCATCAGCTTGCTGATCGACGCGATCGGCATGGCCGACTGGTTGTTCTTCGAATACAGCACTTCGCCGTTGTTTTCGTTGAACACTACGACCGAATTGGATGCCAGCGTCAACGACTCGGGCACCACGTCTTCCGTGCGCAGCTTGGCACCGAACGGCTCATGGGCCGCCACGCGCGTCAAGGCGCTCTTGCCAGCGGCGCTGGCATGGCGCGTTGCCGCCTTGCGGCTGGTCTTGGCGGAATAATGGGCCTTGCGCGCAGGCTTGCCGGCCTTGGCCTTGCCGGCCTTCTTTGCCACCTTGGCGGACTTTTCCACCGCCGCCTTGTGCGTGGCGGCTTCAGTCACGGCGGGCATGGCCAGGACCAACGCCAGCATTGCACTGAGTAATGTCTTGAAACGAGGGAACATAGAGGTCGCTCTCTCCGCAGAATGACAACGCCGGCCCATGGGGCCGACGCCAGAAAATCTTAAAAATCGATCGAAAGCCATGCTGGCTACCGACTACCTTCAATATAGTCGAATTCTAATGCATGGGTTGAGAAAACGTAAGCTAATTCAATAGCTAGCCGTTGATCTTAATACCTTGCTTTAACTTCCGTCATCAAGGTTTCATGACATCCAGGCAACGGCCTCCGGCGCCCGCTCGGCACCATCGCTCCAAGCCTCAATTGGCGGCCTTGGGCGGCGCCATATCGTTCGGCAGCAACACCCAGAGACGGCCCCGCTGCTTCATCCGCCCGGCCAGCTGGCCTGCCTCGCGGCCAAAGCCCCAGAAGAAGTCTGCACGCACCACGCCGCGAATCGCGCCCCCCGTGTCCTGGGCGTTCATCAGGCGTGCCAGCGGCCTGTCGGTATTGGGCCAGGTCGCCGCCAGGAAAACCGGCGCGCCCAGCGGAATATGGCGGGCATCGACGGCAATGCTGGCGCCATCGGTCAACGGCACCCCCAGAGCGCCGAGCGGGCCGCCATCGGCACTGCTGAGTTCGCGGAAGAAGACATAGCTCGGGTTGGCGTTGAGCACCTCATTCAACTTGTCCGGACTCCTTTGTGCCCAAGCCTGTATCGCCTGCATCGACACCTGCCCGGCAGGCAGTTCGCCGCGATCGACCAATACCTTGCCGATGGCCTTGTAGGGGTAGCCATTCTGATCGGCATAGCCAACGCGCATCAGCTTGCCGCTCGGCAAACGAACCCGGCCCGATCCCTGTATCTGCAGGAAGAACAGCTCGACCGCGTCGTCTACCCACGCCAGCTCGCGCCCGGCCAGCCTGGCGTCGCCGGCTTCGATCTGTTCGCGCGAGTAATACGGCACCACCTTGCGCCCCTCGATCCTGCCGCGCAGGCGCATGGCCTTGAGCTCCGGGTAGATGTCTGCGAGATCGACGATCAGCAGATCGTCCGGCACGCCATACAGGGGGAAGCGGTTGCGGCTGTCGCGCAGGGTGCTGCCGTTGAGCAAGGGCTCGTAGTAGCCGGTGATCAAGCCCTCGTTGCCACCATCGGGATTGGTCGCGCGGTAGGGTGTGAAGCGCGACTCGAAGAACTGGCGTATGCCGGCCAAATCACGCTTATCCATGCTTCGCGCCTGCTGGCAGGCCTCGCCCCAGCCGGCACGCCGGGCGATCGCTTTACACGAGGCGAGGAAGCCCTCAAAACTGGTACCGAGCTGATCGCCAGGCCAGCCGGGTAATTCGTCCCAGCCCGCACGTTGCAACGGTGCTGCCGGCGGTGCTTCGGGCTTGACCTCGGTCGGCGGGCAGGGGCAAAGCTGCGGCGGGGGTTGAGTCGCGGGCGGAGCCGGCGGGATGGGTTGCGTCGCACAGCCGGCGAGCATTGCCGCCATCCAGAGTAGCTTTCGCCAGTCTCGCATAAGGGATTCCTCGTTGTTCGTGCGGCGCATTATAGCCGGCGGGGCGTGGCGCTATGGCTTCGCTGTGGCCGGATAGTTCCCCGCCCGGCAGCCGGCAAAAATAAAGCGCCGCTCGCGAGCGGCGCTTTGTCATCGGGCAGAAGCCGCTTACATCGAGATGCTGCCGCTCACTTCGATTGCAGTGCCGTTGATGTAGCTCGCCTCGTCCGACGCCAGGAACGCGTAAACGTTGGCGATTTCTTCGGGCTTGCCCAGACGGCGCAGCGCCACCTTCTCTTCCATCGCGGCGATGACCTTTTCCGGCATCGAGCTCAGGATGTTGGTCGCGATGAAGCCAGGGCACACTGCGTTGACACGAACGCCCTTGGGGCCGAGCTCTTTCGCCCAGGTCTTGGTGAAGCCGATTACGCCGAATTTGGCCGCAGCGTAGTTGGTCTGGCCGAAGTTGCCATACAGGCCGACGACGGACGACGCATTCAGGATCACACCGCTGCCCTGCTCGACCAGGATGTCGACCACAGCACGGGCGCAGTTGTAGACGCCCTTCAGGTTGATGTCGATGACGCGGTCGAACTGCTCGTCGGTCATCTTCTGCAGGCGTGCATCGGCGACGATGCCGGCGTTGTTCACCAGCGAGTCGATACGGCCGTACTTTTCCTTCACTGCGGCGACCATGTCGGCAATCTGCTGACGGTTGGTCACGTTGACGACAAAGCCTTCCGCCTTGCCGCCGGCAGCCTTGATCTCTTCGACCACGCCAGCCACTGCTTCCAGGTTCAGGTCACAGACGACGACCGTCGCGCCCTCAGCGGAAAACTTCAGTGCTGTCGCCTTACCGATGCCGTTTGCAGCGCCAGTGATAATCGAAATCTTTCCATTCAGTCGCATATTATTCTTCCCTCTAACAAACCATTCCACACTGGCGAACGGCACGCATGCCGGTAACGCCTCCAGCAGTTCATGCTGCGATGCAGCTATAAAACATGACGCAAAGCATGGTATTTGGTGAAGGTAATACCAAATTCATACATTAGTTTTTAGCGTAATGCTTATCTACTTTGCGGCGTACCGCCCTGATATTTAAGCACTTAGGCGCATATATCGAGCACCTGCACTTTTGATGCGTGGATCGGGCGGCATTACGAATTATATCGCATTGCAAAACAATCAGGTAATGCACGACGCCACAAATAACAAAAAAGGCCGCAGCTGCGGCCTTCTGTGTGGTTATTGCAACGCAATAACCGTAAGCAATCACATCCCCGTCAATCGAGGCCCTGGCTCGACAGGTAGTCCTCGTAGCCGCCCACGTAGTAGTTGAAGCTGCCGTCGCCACGCAGCTCCAGCACCTGGGTGGCAAGCGACGATACGAACTGGCGATCATGCGACACGAAAATCAGCGTGCCCTTGTACATATCCAGCGCCAGGTTCAGCGATTCGATCGACTCCATGTCCATGTGGTTGGTCGGTTCGTCCATGATCAGGACGTTCGGCTTCTCGAGAATCAGCTTGCCATAGAGCATGCGCCCCTTCTCGCCGCCGGACAGCACCTTGACCGACTTCTTGGCATCGTCGCCCGAGAACAGCAGGCGCCCCAGGATGCCGCGGATGGACTGATCGTCGTCACCCGGCTGACCCCACTGCTTCATCCAGTCGAACACCGTGATGTCGTCGGCGAAGTCCGCCTCGTGGTCCTGTGCAAAATAGCCGATCTGTGCCTTCTCCGCCCATTTGACCGTACCGTGCTTGGGGGCAAGCTCACCCACCAGCGTGCGGATGAAGGTCGTCTTACCCGCACCGTTGCCGCCGATCACCGCGAGCTTCTGGCCAGCTTCGAGAATCAGGTTCAGATCCTTGAACAGCATGGTGTCGAAACCGTTGCTCACGTTGTCCATTTCGAAAGCCTGGCGGTGCAGCCGCTGCTTGTCTTCGAGATCGAAGCGGATGAACGGGTTCTGGCGGCTCGATGGCTTCACCTCGACCATCTCGGACTTGATCTTGTCGGCGAGCTTCAGACGCGACGTTGCCTGACGCGCCTTCGACTTGTTCGCGGCAAAACGCGCGGCAAACGCATTCAATTCGGAGATGCGCTCTTTGGCACGCGCATTGGCCGACTGCTGCCGTTCGCGCGCCTGCAGGCTGGCTTCCATGTAATCGTCGTAGTTGCCGGGGTAGACACGGATCGTGTTGTAGTCGAGGTCAGCGACGTGTGTGCACACTTCGTTCAGGAAGTGGCGGTCGTGGGAGATGATGATGATCGTCGATTCACGTTCGTTGAGCACGTGCTCGAGCCAGCGAATCGTGTTGATGTCTAGGTTGTTGGTCGGCTCGTCTAGCAGCAGCACGTCCGGGTTCGAAAACAGCGCCTGGGCCAGCAGCACGCGCAGCTTCCAGCCCGGCGCCACTGCGCTCATCGGGCCGAAATGCTGGTCGACAGGAATGCCGACACCCAGCAGCAGCGCCCCGGCGCGTGCCTCGGCGTCATACCCGCCCATCTCGCCAAACTGCACCTCGAGATCGGCTGCGCGCATGTAGTCGTCTTCGTTGGCCTCGGGGTTGGCGTAGATCGCATCCTTCTCCTGCATCAGCGTCCACAGCTCGATATGCCCCTGCAGCACCACGTCGATCACGCGCTGATCTTCATAGGCGAACTGATCCTGCTTCAGCTTGCCCAGGCGCACGCCGGGATCGAGCGACACGTTGCCGGCGGAAGGCTCCAGATCCCCGCCCATGATCTTCATGAAGGTGGATTTGCCGCAACCGTTGGCGCCGATCAGGCCATAGCGGTTGCCGTCGCCAAACTTAATCGACACATTTTCGAACAACGGCTTGGCGCCGAATTGCATGGTGATGTTGGAAGTGGTAATCACGTCTTTTCCTGTCCCTGGCACAGCAGGCGGCGGCGGCCTGGCCCCGAACGCCCGAAATTTTGCAAACCGCTGATTTTAACACAGCTTCGGCAACTGACTTTTACAAAGGATGACCAGGCCGGCACTACCCCGCCCCTCCCCGCCCGCATTCGAATCGGTTAAACTAGGTTCTTTTTTTGAACCGGTAGAATCAACATGCTCAAAGGTAGTCTGGTCGCCATCGTCACCCCCATGTTCGAAGACGGAAGCCTCGATTTCGAAGGCCTGCGCAGCCTCGTCGACTTCCACGTCAAACAGGGCAGCGATGGCATCGTGGCAGTTGGCACTACCGGCGAGTCGCCGACCGTATCGGTCGAAGAGCACCTGGACATCATCCGCGTCGCGGTGGAGCAGGCTGCCGGCCGCATCCCGGTCATTGCCGGCACCGGCGCCAATTCCACGCGCGAAGCCATCGAGCTGACGCGCGAAGCCAAGCGCGTCGGCGCCGCCATGAGCCTGTCGGTGGTGCCCTACTACAACCGTCCGACACAGGAAGGCATGTACCTGCACTTCAAGGCGATTGCCGAAGCAGTGGATATTCCGGTCATCCTGTACAACGTACCGGGCCGTACCGTTGCGGACATGAGCAACGACACCGCGCTGCGCCTTGCACAGATCCCGAATATCGTCGGCATCAAGGACGCCACCGGTGACCTCGGCCGCGCGGCCGACCTGGTCAAACGCGCCCCGGCGGATTTCGCGCTGTACACCGGCGATGATGCAACGGCGCTGCCGTTCATGCTACTGGGCGGGCACGGCGTGATCACGGTCACCGGCAACGTGGCGCCCAAGGCCATGCACGAGCTGTGCGAAAAAGCCTTCGCCGGCGACATCGCCGCTGCCCGCGCAATCAACGACAAGCTGCAAGGCCTGCACAAGCACCTGTTCATCGAAGCCAACCCGATTCCCGTCAAGTGGGCAGCACAGCAGATGGGGCTGACCAAGCCCGGCATCCGCCTGCCCCTTACACCACTCAGCGAGTCGTGCCACAGCATCGTCAAACAGGCGATGCGTGAGGCCGGCATTGAACTCTGATTGTCATCAGCAGTCAGTCTCCACCAAGTAAAGCGATAACCAAGGAAACGGAATGAAATCGTACAAGCTTGCCGCCGCAGCCGTCGCGGCGGCATCGCTCGTCGCGGGCTGCAGCACGCCGATCGAGACCAACAAGAAAATCGACTATCGCAACCCGAATGCCAGCACCACCACCCGCCCGCTGGAAATCCCACCTGACCTGACCTCGGTTCAAAGCGACAGCACCTACTCGATTCCGTCGGCAGGACAAGGCAACAAGGGTGCAACTGGCGCGACTGGCGGCACCTCCTCCGTATTGCCAGATGTCAGCGGCGCCCACATCGAGCGCTCGGACAACCAGCGCTGGCTGGTCGTCGAGCAACCCGCCGATCAGGCATGGGCCGTCATCCAGGAATTCATCAAGAGCCAGGGCTTCATCGTGGCATCGGAGAACCCGGCCACCGGCATCATCGAAACCGAATGGGCGGAAAACCGCGCCAAGCTGCCGCAGGACATCGTCCGCCGCACGATTGGCCGCGTGCTCGATGGCCTTTACTCGACAGGCGAAAAGGACAAGTACCGCATCCGCCTGGAAAAGGGCCAGAAGCCCGGCACCACGGATGTCTTCGTCAGCCACCGCGGCATGATCGAGGTATTCGAGAACAACAACCGCGACCGCACCATCTGGCAGCCGCGCCCGGCCGATCCGGAAATGGAAGCGGAAATGCTGGCCCTGCTGCTGCAGCGCTTCAACGGCAAATCGGAAACGACGCCGGCCGAAACCGCTCCGCAAGCTGCGACACCGCAGGCTACAGCAGCCCCGGCCGCACCAGGCAAATCGAGCAGCGCCATGCTGGTGGCCGACAATCTGGTCGTAGCCGACAACTTCGACCGCGCCTGGCGCCGTATCGGCCTGGCGCTCGATCGCAGCGGCTTTACCGTGGTGGACCGCGATCGCCTGCATGGCCTGTACTTCATCCGCTATGCAGACCCGGATGGCACACGCAAGAATAGTGGCTGGTTCTCGTCGATCTTCAGCTCGGACAAGTCCGCGCAGGCAGAAGAGTTCCGCCTCGAGGTCACCGAAGCAGGCAGCAAGACCGCCATGCGGGTGCTCGACAAGGACGGCAAGGAAGACCACAGCGACACAGCCAAGCGCATCCTGCAACTGCTCAGCGAACAACTGAAGTAATAGCGATGACGGTGCTGCCGCGTTTGCCCAGCCCAAACCGGCCGACCATGGCGGCGCCGTCAGTATGAGATTTGCCTCGCTTGGCAGCGGCAGCGAAGGTAACGGCCTCGTCGTCGAGGCCGGCCAATCCTGCCTGCTGCTCGACTGCGGCTTCAGCCTGCGTGAAACCGTTCGCCGCCTTGCCCGCCTTGGGCTCACGCCAAACGATCTTGACGCCATCGTCGTCACGCACGAACACGCCGACCACATGGGAGGTGTGGCCACGCTGGCGCGCAAGTACCAGATCGTGGTCTATGCCAGCTTCGGCACGTTGAATGCAGCACCACAAGTCGCCCAGTCATTGCCGCAGCTGTTTCCGTACGACAGCAACGAAACCTTCTCGATTGGCGACCTGCAAGTACAGCCCTACCCCGTCCCCCATGACGCCAAGCAACCGACACAGCACGTATTCAGCGACGGTAACGTGAGGCTGGGCGTACTCACCGACAGCGGCAGCATCACCCCCTTGATTCGAGAACGGCTGAGCAGCTGCGAAGCCCTGGTGCTGGAGTGTAACCATGACCGCGAGATGCTGTGGAACGGCCCCTACCCTTATCCGCTCAAGCAACGGGTTGGCGGAAACCTCGGCCACCTTGACAACGAGCAGGCGGCAGACCTGTTGCGCAGCATCGACTGCACCAGGCTGCGCCATATCGCGGCGGCACACCTGAGCACCACCAACAATCAGCCGGAATTGGCGGCAGGCGCACTGAGCGCGGCCCTGGGCTGTACCACGGATTGGATTGCCATCGCCAGCCAACTCAAAGGGCTGGACTGGCGGCAGCTTTGATTTGACGCGCTGCAGCCGAAATCACACGCAAGCAGCGCAGCAATGCAAAAAGCCGACCATGCGGTCGGCTTTTTTCTGCTCGAAGAAGCGAAGCTTACTTCTTTTCTTCGGTAGCAGGAGCGGCCGGAGCAGCAGCAGCGTCAGCAGCAGGAGCGGCCGGAGCAGCAGCAGCGTCAGCAGCAGGAGCGGCCGGAGCAGCAGCGTCAGCAGCAGGAGCGGCCGGGGCAGCAGGAGCAGCAGCCGGAGCTTCAGCAGCAGGAGCAGGAGCCGGAGCTTCTTCTTTCTTACCGCAAGCGGTCAGAGCAACAGCCAGCAGAGCAGCAGCGAGGAGCGAGGATTTCATTTATTTTTACCCTTAACTAAGTTAAGCAACACAAATAACAAACCTGCCGGCCTACACCGGAGGCGATGCATTCAATAAAGCGCTCTCGACCGAGATCGATCGACTGGTGGATTTTAGCACGTTTTTTCAAATTATCCAGTCGCAGTGCACAAAATTGCTGCCGTAACAATGTTTGCGGCGACGGAATCCATAATTGTCGCCATATCTCTGCAGGGGCAGGCGATCAGCGCCCTTGGAGGCCATTCATCCTGCCGGGAGCGGATCAGTACCCAGATGCAGATAACCGTACTCGAACCACTCGTACATCAAGTCCAGCAGCGGCCCCTGGACCATCCTGGCAGTAAGATGCCGGGCATTGGCAAGCTCTGCGAGCAAGGCGGCCTCATCGTCCGTCGCCGTCACGCTTTCGCCGTTACAGAAGAACTGATCATCGCAGTGCAACATCTGTGTTTTGAGATCAAGCACGACCCCATCGCTGGCAACGCGCTTGGCAAACTGCTTGACCGACAACTCGTCTTCCGGCGGATCGAACAAGACATGCGCCTTGGGCTCGGACAGGTAATGCCCGAGAAAGGCCTTGATATCGCCGCGCCCCCAACGGATGCCCGACAGCATGGCCTCCACCCGATCGACCATGGCCTCGCCGAGTAGCGCGGGCTGCTTTTGCGTCTGTAGGTCCGGGTCGGCGTACATCCCGTCGAGCTCGAGCTGGTCCTGCAGAAAAGCCAGGAACTGCGTCGCCAGCTCCTGTGCGGAAGGCGCCCGGAAACCGATCGAATAGGTCATGCCCGGCTCAAGTGCGACGCCGTTGTGTGCGTAGCGTGGCGGCAGATACAGCATGTCGCCGGGCTCAAGTACCCACTCCTGCTCTGGCGTGAAGTGTTGCAGAATCTTCAGCGGCGCCCCCTCGATCAGCGTGTTGTCCTGTTGCGCACTGACCTGCCAGCGCTTGCGACCGCCGGCCTGCAGCAGGAAGACATCGTAAGAGTCGAAATGCGGCCCGACGGTGCCGCCTTGCGGCGCATAGCTGACCATCAGGTCATCGAGCCGCGCGTAGGGGATGAAGCTGAAACGATAAAACAGCTCGGCCGCCTCGGGCATAAAGTGGTTGAGGTTGCTCACGAGCAGGCTCCACTCGCCCTTCTGCAGCTTTTTCAGGCGGCGGCCATCGAACGGCCCCTGCTCCAGCTGCCACGCGCCCTGCTCGACCTTGACCAGTCGCGAGATGGCATCATCGCGGCATGCCAGCTCGTTCATGCCCTCAGCCGAAACGAGCCCGGCGAAGCCCGGGACGGCCTGGCGCACCAGCAGCGGCTTCTTTTGCCAATATTCAGAGAGAAACGTCTCGACGCTCAAACCGCCCAACAGCTCCATGCTTGCACTCCAGATCAATGTCGGGCGCGATTTTACACCCGCATTCGCGGGACCGCGCCGTTGTGGTTTACAATACCCCACGGGCATTCGCCTACCTCTAGTTCCCACGTCGCCCCAACCGCCGTGGCGGTCATTAGCGCCTCTTGCAAGGAATACAACATGCAAATCGTCAAGGATACCGTCGTCTCACTGCACTATGAGATGTACGACGGCGACAATCAACTCGTGGACAAGACCGAGGAGCCCATCAGCTACCTCCATGGTGGCTACGACAATATCATTCCCAAGCTCGAAGAATCGCTGCATGGCAAGTCGGTCGGCGACAAGCTCGACGTGCCGATGGAGCCGGAAGACGCATTCGGCGACTACGACCCGAAGCTGGTCCGCATCGAGGACGTCGAGGCTTTCCCGCAGGAAGTCGAAGTCGGCATGATGTTCGAAGCCGATGACGAAGAGTCCGGCGAAGTGATCCTGTTCCGCGTGACCGACATCGCCGACGGCAAGGTCGTCGTTGACGGCAACCACCCGCTCGCCGGCAAGCGTGTACTTTTCAAGTGCACGGTGACCGAGGTGCGCGCGGCGACCAAGGATGAAGTCGAACACGGCCACGCACATGGCCCGCACGGCCACCATCACCACTGAGCCCGTCACACGGCGAAGAAAAAGGCCAGCTTTGCTGGCCTTTTTTCATTGCGAGTCAAGTATCAGGCGATTTCCGCGGTCGTTGAAAAAAAAATGACCGGGCCGCCGCTCGTGATTCCCAGGTTGAAGATCGGCGCCAGATCGTTCGGCGCCTTCAACTTGTCCGCCTGTCGGGGGTCGGACTGGTGTGCCTTGCGGAACTCCACGGCCTCCTCCTCGGTGCGGATGATCTCGTGCACCACCTCTACCTCTTTGAAGCCTTTCTGCAATTGCGGGTGAGCAGAAAACAGTTGCTCGATGCGCTCACGGTCGGGGTGCTCGCCGATCACGTGGATATGCCCGTCCGTGCCGGTCTGCAGGTTGACGGCGGGCGGCACGTGCACCCCGCTGTCGCGCAACAGTTCGGAAACGAAACGGCCATACTTGGCGAGCGCCATGGCGGCCTTGTTCTTGACATCCTGCAGGTGCAGGCGGCCCTTGCGTGCGTCGCCAAGCAAACGGACCACGCCATCGATCAATGCATCTTCGGACTGCGATGCCTTATTCTCTTGTTCTTTCATTACACGATTCCCCTCAAGCCCAAACTATTCAGACATCATGTTGCGAACGAGTCGCGAGTTCAGCTTAGATCATTTTTCTAGCATTTGCCGAAGTGAATATATGAGCTCGATCGCATGTCTGGGCGTGAGCTCATCCGGGTCGATTTCGGCCAGCGCCTCGAGCACCGGATGCGGCGCAACAGGCACTGCATCGACCGCCACGGGCGTGGCAAACAGGTCCCCTTGCCCCGATGTGCCGCCGCTCATTTGCTCGAGCTCCTGCAAATGCCGCTTTGCCGCGCGGATCACCGGCCCGGGCACGCCGGCGAGCTGCGCTACCTGGATCCCGTAGGACTGGCTTGCCGGCCCATCCTGCACTGCGTGCAGGAAAACGATGCGATCCTTGTGCTCGACGGCATCGAGATGGACATTGGCCGCGAACGGAAATTCCTGGCTCAGCCGTGTAAGTTCGAAATAATGCGTGGCGAACAAGGTGTAGCTGCGCGATTTTTCGAGCAGGTGGCGGGCGATCGCGTAGGCCAGTGCCAGCCCGTCGAATGTTGATGTCCCGCGCCCGACTTCGTCCATCAGCACCAGGCTGTGTTCGGTCGCGTGGTGCAGGATGTTGGCGGTTTCGGTCATCTCGACCATGAAGGTCGAGCGGCCGCCGGCCAGATCGTCGGATGCGCCGATGCGCGTGAAGATACGGTCCACCGGGCCGAGCCGGGCGCTTGCCGCCGGCACGTAGGCGCCGCAATGCGCGAGCAGCACGATCAATGCGTTCTGTCGCATATAAGTCGACTTGCCGCCCATATTGGGGCCGGTGATCAACAGCAGCTTGCGCACCATCGACAGGCGCGTGTCGTTGGCGATAAAGCTGTCGATCTGGCTTTCGACCACAGGGTGACGCCCCTGGCTGATCTCGATCACGTGCTCGTGGGTGAATTCAGGCGCAGCCCAGCCGAGGCTCGAAGCGCGCTCGGCAAAGCAGGCCAGGACATCGAGCGTCGCCACGCTTTGCGCGACCCGTTGCAAGGTGCCGAGATGCGGCTGCAGCTGCTCGAGCAGCGCTTCGTACAACTGCTTTTCCAGCGCCAACGCCCGGTCCTGCGCCGACAGTGCCTTGTCTTCGAACGTCTTGAGCTCGGGGGTGATATAGCGCTCGGCGTTCTTCAGGGTCTGGCGCCTGCGGTAGTCGTCGGGCACCTTGTCCGACTGCGCACGGCTGACCTCGATATAGAAACCGTGCACCCGGTTGAACTCGACCTTGAGCGTCGAGATGCCCGTGCGTTCGCGCTCCCGCACCTCGAGGGCGAGCAGAAATTCGCCGCAATTAGCCTGGATGCCGCGCAGCTCGTCGAGATCGGCATGATAGCCATCGGCGATCACCCCGCCCTCGCGCAGCACCACCGATGGCTCGGCCTGGATGGCGGTCGACAGCATGGCAACGATATCGTCGGGTGCCACCAGCGCCTGCGTCAGCGACGCCAGTAACGGGTCAGCCAGCGGCGCCACGATGGGTTGCAGTTGCGGCAGGCGGATCAACGCGTCGCGCAGGCCCGACAAATCGCGCGGGCGGGCCGAGCGCAGCGCGATGCGCGCGGTGATGCGCTCGATGTCGGCGATGCGGCTCAAGGTTTCGTGCACGCCATCGAAGGCATAGCCGTCACGCAGTGCGCCCACTGCCTGCTGGCGCGCCAGCACGGCATGCTGATCGCGCAGCGGATGGTGCAGCCAATGCCGCAACAGGCGGCTACCCATGCTCGATGCGCAGCCATCCAGCACCGAGAGCAGTGTGGGCGACGGCTCGTTGCGGATGGTCTCGCTGATTTCCAGATTGCGGCGCGTGGCGGCATCGAGTACCAGGTATTCGGCCCCAGTTTCCACCGTCAGGCCGGCCACGTGCGGCAGGCTTGAGCCCTGCGTCTGGCGCGCGTAATCGAGCAATGCCCCCGCCGCACCGATGGCGGTCGTGAGCCCTGCCGCACCGAAGCCGGCCAGGTCATGCGTGGCAAACTGCTGGCGCAACAAGCGCTCCGCCGAATCGGCCTCGAACATCCAAGCGCCCAGCGTCTTTCTGGCCAGGCCCAGGGCATCGAGCACCGGCAGGCTGAGCCCATCCGGCAGCAGGATTTCGGCTGGACGAATACGCTCTAGCTCGGACACCAGGTTATCAGCCTGCGTCTGCATCACGCGGAAGGCGCCAGAAGCCAGCGACAGCCATGCCATGCCGAGCACGCCCTTGCTGGCGTTGAGCGCGAGCAGCACGTTGTCGCGCTTCTCTTCGAGCAGGGCCGAGTCGGTCAGGGTGCCCGGCGTCACCACCCGCATCACCTTGCGTTCGACCGGTCCCTTGCTGGTGGCCGGGTCACCGATCTGTTCGCAGATCGCCACCGACTGCCCGAGCTTCACCAGCCGCGCGAGATATTGCTCCGCCGCGTGATAAGGCACGCCGGCCATCTTGATCGGCTGCCCGCCCGAGGCACCGCGCGTGGTCAGCGTGATGTCGAGCAGCTTGGCGGCAAGCTCGGCATCGCTATAGAACAGCTCGTAGAAATCCCCCATGCGATAGAACACGAGCTTGTCGGGGTGCTCGGACTTGATGCGCAGATACTGCTGCATCATCGGGGTATGGGTTACTGCATTGTTTTTACTGGCGGAACTGTCCAATTCTCGAAACCTGTGTCAAGCCTGTGGCGCGGTAGGGCGCCATTTTGCCATGCCGGCCCGGCGCGGGCGATGGTTTGACCGGGATTGAATGCCGGCATTGGACAGAATATCCGGCGATGGCGGTGGGGTGCACGGCCTGGCACCCCGCCGCCACGGCACTTACAGGAACATGCCGCCCGACGCCTCGATGCGCTGTGCGTTGATCCAGCGGTTGTCATCCGACAGCAAGGACGCGATGACACCGCCGATGTCATCCGGCAGCCCAACACGGCCCAGCGCCGTCTGCGACGCCAGCAAGGCGTTGATATCGGCATTGTCGCGCACCACCCCACCGCCGAAATCGGTTTCGATGGCGCCCGGCGCCACCGCGTTGACGGCAATGCCACGCGAGCCGAGCTCCTTGGCCAGATAGCGGGTCAGCACCTCCACCGCCCCCTTCATCGAGGCATAGGCCGCATAGCCGGGCAAGGCAAATCGCGTGAGCCCGGTCGAGATGTTGACGATGCGCCCACCGTTTGCCATCAGCGGCAGCAAGGCCTGCGTCAGGAAGAACACGCCCTTGAACTGGATATTCACCAGTTGATCGAACTGCGCCTCGCTCGTTTCGGAAAAACCGGCGTGGATGCCGATGCCGGCATTGTTGACGAGATAGTCGAACTGCTCGCGCTGCCAATGGCTGCCAAGCACAGCCCTCACCGTCGCGGCAAACGCAGGGAAGCCGGCGCTGACGCCGACATCGAGCGGCAAGGCCACGGCGCGGCCGCCAAGGCGTTCGATCTCGGCAACCACGGCGGCGGCTTCGCCCTGCTGGCTGCGATAGGTCAGGATCACATCCACGCCTTTCGCCGCGAGCTTGAGTGCGGTATTGCGCCCCAGCCCACGGCTGGCCCCGGTAACGATGGCAATCTTTCTGTTCATGACTGGCTCCATGCTTGATCAATCGGTTATCGACACCCGGGCCAGGGCCCGAGGCATGGCTGCAGTCTATTAGCCAAATATTCGGCAATAAATCCTCTGTTTTTGATTAGACTGATCACATATAGCAAACAATTACAGCGAGACATGCCATGGACCCACTCCACGCCATGCAGATCTATCTGCGCGTGGCCGAGCTGGCCAGCTTTACCCAGGCAGCCGACAGCCTGGGCCTGCCCAAGGCCACCATCTCGACGGCGGTGCAACAGCTGGAAACCCGGCTTGGCACCCGACTGCTGCATCGGACCACGCGCAAGGTGCAGATGACCCAGGATGGCCAGGTGTACTACGAGCGCTGCAAGGATCTGCTGAGCGACGTCGAGGAACTGCAGACGCTGTTCCAGTCCGGCCCAGCGGCACTCACCGGACGGCTGCGCATCGACATGCCGAGTGGCATCGCCAAGCAGGTCGTGGTGCCGTGCCTGCCGGCATTCCTGGCGGCCCATCCGGCCCTCGAGATCGAACTGAGCAGCACCGATCGCCGCGTCGATCTGGTGCGCGAGGGCTTCGATTGCGTGATCCGCGTCGGCACGCTGACGGATTCCAGCCAGATTGCCAGGCCGCTTGGGCACATGCAGCTGGTCAACTGCGTCAGCCGCGACTACCAGGCGCGCCACGGCAGCCCGCTTGAGCTCGGCGACCTGGCCACGCACCGGCTGGTGCACTATGTGTCGACTCTCGGCGCCCGCTCGCCGGGCTTCGAATATGTCGACCCGGCCAGTGGCGAACCCCGCTTCATCGCCATGCCCGGGGCCGTCACCGTCAACAACTCGGACGCCTACCTGGCCGCCTGCCTTGCCGGGGTGGGCCTGATCCAGGCGCCGGAGACGGCCATGCGCCCGCACCTGCGGCAAGGCGAGCTCGTCGAGGTATTACCCCAATATCAAGCCGCACCGATGCCGGTCTCGCTGCTCTACGCCAACCGGCGCCAGCAACCCAAGCGCGTGCAGGTTTTCATGCAATGGATCACGGAGGTGATGCGGGACTATTTGCAGCCGGTGGGACGTTCTGGCTCGCTTAGGCCCATCCCAGGCTAGCTGGCAGCCGAATTACGGCCGCAGCTTCTCGATCAGGTAGTCGATGAAGACACGGCTTTTGGGCGTCAGCCGGCTGCCCGGCAGGCTCAGGAGCCAGGCCGTCCCTTGATAGGCACCGACATATTGCCAGCCAGGCAGCACTTCGATGACCTCGCCACGCGCCAGCGCATCGGCCGCGATGAAGTCCGGCAGGCAGGCGATGCCCAGGCCGTTGAGCACGCCTTCCAGCCTGACTTCGCTGTGATTGCAGACATAGCGCCCACTCACCGTGACGCTGACGCTCTCGTCGCCACGCCGAAAACTCCAGCGGGCGTCACCAGCCACCTCCCCCAGGTACAGGCAGTCGTGCCCGGCCAGCTCCAGCGGGTGCTGCGGCAGCCCGTACCGCGCCAGGTAGGCAGGTGACGCACACACCACCTGCCGCACCGGCATCAGCCGTCGCGCCACCATGGTCGGCGGCGGCTGGTCGGTGGCCTGGATCATCAGGTCCACCTCATCCCCAACCGGGTTCAGCATCCGGTCGATCAGCATCAATTGCACGTTGACCTCCGGATAGCGCTGCAGGAACTCAGCCATCAGCGGATGCACCACACGGCGGCCAAACGCCTTGGGCATGCTGACGCGCAGCAAGCCGCGCGGCGCCTCATGCGCGCTTTCCGCCTGCTCGACCACCTCCCGCGCCGCAGTCACCATCGCCACGCAACGCTGGTAGGCGCCCTCGCCTGCCTCGCTGAGCCGCAACTGGCGCGTGCTCCGCTCGATCAGGCGCAGGTCGAGTGCCCGCTCCAGCCGGCTCACCATGCGGCTGACCGCCGATGGCGTCAGCCCCAGCTGCCTGGCCGCCGCCGAAAAGCTGCCGCAATCGACCACGCGCACGAACACGGCCATGTCCGGCAGCAAGGCATCGAGTCGACTTATTCCCATAGCGCAAAACTGATGTGACAAAACACCAGATTATCACCAATTGGTACCAGGTAAATAATGTGTGCCCAATAACATCCCGAAAGGAACCCTGTGATGGCTGAACTCCTGCTACTGGCGGTGGCCATGGTCTGGGGGACCAGTTATGGCCTGGCCAAGCTGGCCCTGGCCTACTATCCACTGCTCGGCTTTCTGGCGACACGTTTCTGCCTCACCTTTGCGCTGACCTTGCCGGCCCTGCTGCGCGACCTCAAACGGCACCCATATGCCCTGCTGCGAGCAGGCCTGCCGCTGGGGGCGCTGCTACTGGGCATCTTCCTCTGTGAAACCTCGGGCGTGGCGCGGACCAGCGCAAGCAACGCCGCCTTCCTGGTCAGCCTATGTGTGGTGCTGACCCCGTTCGTGGAATGGCTGCTGATGGGCCAACGGCCATCGGGCTCGGCCTTGCTGGCGGCACTGCTGTCGCTGTGCGGCGCGCTGATGCTGACCGGCGGATTGTCGCTGCAGCTCAATGGTGGCGACATGCTGATGCTGGCCGCCGCCTTGCTGCGCGCCATCACGGTCTGCCTGACCAAGCGGCTGACGGCCGGACAACCCGTTTCAACGCTGGGGCTGACCAGCCTCCAGACTGGCGTGGTCGGAATCGGCTGCCTGTTGCTGGCTGCCGCGCAGCCCACGCCACTGCCGCCCCTGCCGCATGCCACGCCCTTCTGGCTGATCACCGCCTACCTCGTGCTGTGCTGCACGCTGTTTGCCTTCTACGCGCTGAACTGGGGCATCCGCCACAGCACGCCGACCCGGGTCGCCTTGCTGACGGGCAGCGAGCCTTTGTTCGGCGCCTTGTTCGCGGTACTCTGGCTCGGCGAGCAACTGACGGCACAGGCCATGCTGGGCGGACTGTTGATCACCGCAGCCAGCCTCTGGGCGGCCCTGCCGCGGCCGGCGCCCGCCCAGGCCGTGGCAGCCGCCGGTTGAGGTGATCGACGGCCAACCAGATCAATCCGCCCCAGGATGGACACAGACAACAGCCTGAAAGCATCGCCTCGATTTGGGGCATGACAGGCTCGCCTAACCCCTGATTCCACCTGACATCCCCTTTCTTGAGAGAAAAGGAGTCAACTTCTTTCAGGGCCAGCCAGAGAAAAGAAAAAAGCCGCTATCTTGCGATAGCGGCTTTTCATATTGGCGCACCCGGAGCGATTCGAACGCCCGACCCCTTGGTTCGTAGCCAAGTACTCTATCCAGCTGAGCTACGGGTGCACGTGCGTGAGCACGGTTCTCTGTTGTAACGGTGGCGCACCCGGAGCGATTCGAACGCCCGACCCCTTGGTTCGTAGCCAAGTACTCTATCCAGCTGAGCTACGGGTGCGCTGTTTACAACTTGTGGCGGAGAAAGAGGGATTCGAACCCTCGATACGAGTTTTGGCCCGTATGCTCCCTTAGCAGGGGAGTGCCTTCGACCTCTCGGCCATTTCTCCGTTTCAAGAGAGGCGCAATACTACTGGGTTTCCGGGCGGTCGTCAAATGCTTCGACGCATTTTTTGTGCCAGTCCGGCAGCACCGCAAAAAACAAAACGGCACGGGCGAAATGCACCGTGCCGTTTTGTCAGACCTTGGGCTGCTTACACAGCCTGATCGAGTCCAAATGCCTTGTGCAGCACGCGGACAGCCAGTTCCAGGTACTTTTCGTCGATGATGACGGAAATCTTGATCTCGGAGGTGGAGATCATCTGGATGTTGATGCCCTCTTCCGCCAGCGTGCGGAACATGGTCGATGCCACGCCGACATGCGAGCGCATGCCAATGCCGACTGCCGATACCTTGGCGATCTTGTCGTCGCCAGTCACGTTGGCCGCGCCGATGTGCGACTGCACGCCTTCGAGAACCTTCAGCGTCTTGGCGTAGTCGTTGCGGTGTACCGTGAACGAGAAGTCGGTGGTACCGTCTTCGCCGGTATTCTGGATGATCACGTCGACGTCGATATTGGCGTCGGCCACCGGGCCGAGAATCTGGTAGGCGATGCCGGGCTTGTCCGGCACGCCGTTGATCTTGATTTTCGCTTCGTCGCGGTTGAACGCGATGCCGGAGATGACGGCCTTTTCCATTTCTTCGTCTTCCTCAAAGGTGATCAGCGTGCCCTCGCCGCCGTCCTCGAAACTGGACAGCACGCGCAGCTTGACTTTGTACTTGCCGGCAAACTCGACCGAACGGATCTGCAGGATCTTGGAGCCCATGCTGGCCATTTCCAGCATTTCCTCGAAGGTGATGCGATCGAGCTTGCGCGCTTCAGGCACGATGCGCGGATCGGTCGTGTAAACGCCGTCCACGTCGGTGTAAATCTGGCACTCGTCGGCCTTCAGTGCGGCAGCCAGCGCAACACCACTGGTATCCGAACCGCCACGGCCGAGCGTGGTGATGTTGCCGAGTTCGTCGACGCCCTGGAAACCGGCGACGATGACAACCTTGCCGCCATCGAGGTCGGCACGCATATTGTGTTCGTCGATCTCGACGATACGCGCCTTGTTGAAGGCGCTGTCGGTCAGCACGCGCACCTGGGCACCGGTATAGCTCTTGGCATCGATACCGATATCCTTCAGGGCCATGGCGAGCAGGCCGATCGTGACTTGCTCGCCGGTCGAGACGACGACATCCAGTTCACGCGGATCAGGCTGGGCCTGCACTTCCTTGGCCAGAGCGATCAGGCGGTTGGTTTCGCCGCTCATCGCGGACACGACCACCACAACCTGATGCCCCTGGGCCTTCCACTTGGCCACTCGCTTGGCGACGTTCTTGATCCGTTCCGGACTGCCAACCGAGGTGCCGCCGTATTTCTGTACGATTAGCGCCATCGTTTTTCCACGTTTAGGTAGGGATTGAATTCAGTGTTCAGCTGCCGCGTCAGTAGAAAACAGACAGCTGAACCCGCAATTTTTTCCGTTTGCTCAAGTGCTTGTCAATACGTAGTAAGCATAATCGGGCGCGGATCGCTCACTTCATGCCTGAACTTGCCGGCCAATTGATGATCCACGGCAATATCCGGCGCCCAAATATCGCCCGGCAGCGTGCGTCTGCGACCCTTGCGCCGCGCCGTCTCGCGACATCCGTCGCGAGCGGCCTGTCGAGCCGGCAGCCACCCGAACGCCCCGGTGCCGGGGTACAAAATGGCCGTGCACATATAACAAATTCTTGATTTGTGCAGCGCACGGCAGCAAGGGATTCATGGTATAAACCGGTATTTTTCGCTGTGGCCATGTGGTTTAGGGCTATCCGCACACATTTAAAAAGAACGGTTCCGAATACAATCTGATGGATCGCGGCTTCTTTACGATTTTGGGCGCACAGTTTCTGTCGGCGCTCGCAGACAACGCGCTGTTCATCGCTGCGCTTGCCCTGCTGAAAGTTCAGCACGCGCCCGAATGGCATCAGTCCATGCTGCTCTGGTGCTTCACCGTGTCTTACGTGCTGCTCGCCCCTTTTGCCGGCTCCTTTTCGGACTCGATGCCCAAGGGCCGCGCCATGATGATCTGCAACGGCATCAAGCTGCTCGGCTGCGTGGGCATGCTGGTGGGCATCGAGCCGCTGCTCGCTTACGCCCTGGTCGGCTTTGGCGCGGCGGCCTACTCGCCGGCCAAGTACGGCATCATCACCGAATACCTGCCCCACGATAAGCTGGTTGCGGCCAACGGCTGGCTCGAAGGCGCGACGGTGACCGCCATCATCTTTGGCACCGTGCTCGGCGGCTTTCTGGTCAGCCCGAATGTCGATACCTGGCTCGACAGCTACGAGCTGCTTGCCCCGCTCGATGCCCCCGTGTTCGCCATCTCGATTCTTGCGGCAATCTACCTCGCGGCGGCCTGGGTCAACCTGCACATCCCGAAGCTCGATGTGGAAATCCACCCGATTCACTTCAGCCCGTCCTATCTCGTGTCGGAGTTCTGGGCCTGCGTCAAGCGGCTGTGGAGAGACCCGCAGGGCGGGCTCAGCCTCGGTGTGACGACGCTGTTCTGGGGTGCGGGCGCCACCATGCGCCTGGTTGTGCTGAACTGGGCCATCATCTGGCTTGCCTTCTCGCTCGAACAGGCCACCCGGCTGGTGGCGATCGTCGCCTTCGGCACCGCCTTCGGCGCCGTGCTGGCGGGACGTTATGTGTCGCTGCGGCAGGCGTTCAAGGTGCTGCCAGCGGGCGTGCTGATGGGCCTGTTGATGGTGGCGATGCTGATGGTGCACGAAGTCTGGATCGCCGCGATCCTGATGTTCCTTGTCGGCGCGCTGGGCGGCTTCTTCGTCGTTCCGCTCAATGCCATGCTGCAACACCGCGGGCACTCGCTGATGGGCGCCGGGCATTCGATCGCGGTACAGAACTTCAACGAGAACCTCGGCATCCTGGTCATGGTCGGCGCCCATGCGCTGCTCGTTAAATATTTCAGCGTCAGCTTTCCCGATGGCCTCAATGAAGTCGCCAGGGCTTATTTCAAGGCGGGCGCCATACCGCCGATGTACAGCATCATCATCGGTTTCGGCGGATTCCTGGTCCTCGTCATGCTGTATATCTCGATCCTGCACCGCCGCTCGGTGCAGACCGGCGTGATCCCACGCGAGGCCGGTTGAGCAGATACAAAAAAGCCCGGTCACCCGGGCTTTTTTGTATCTGCAGCGAGTTCAAGCGACGACGCGACCCTTGATCTTGTCCATGGGCAGGCCAAGCAGGAGCTGCTGATTCAGCAACTCCAGCAGCGGCAGCATGTCGCGCAGCAGCTCTTGCGAGAACGGCGACACTTCCTGCACACGCCCCTCCTTCAGCATGGCCAGCGCCTGCGCCAGCTCGGGCTTGACCAGCGGCGCCGGCGGAGCATCCTGCGCCAGTACGCGATTGCCACCAGCGTCGATGGCCAGCTGCATGCGGCGCTCGGCCGTGGCAATGGCCTCTTCCGCGCTGGTGGACGGCTCGCAGTTGACGGCACCGATACTCGCCGAGAAACGCAGGATCGTGCCCTTGTAATTGATGCGGGCCCCCTCAAGCGCGGAGCGGAGGCGCTCGGCCAGGAACATCTCTTCGCCAGGACCGTTGCTGGCGGACAGCACGCCGAAGGTCGCCCCACCCAGGCGGGAGATGGTGTCCTCGCCGCGCACCTTCGATGCGAGCAGCTTGCCCAGGGCCTTCAGTATCTGGTCGGCGACCGACTGGCCGAAGATATCAGTCTGCTCGGCAAAACGGTCGAGCGTCAGCACCAGCACGATGGTGCGCTGATGATGGCGGCTGGCGTAGGCGACGGACTGGCGAACGTTGAATTCGAGCAGGTGGCGCGTGCCGAGCCCGGTGACCGGGTCCTCGGTCGCTTTCTGGTCGAGCTCCTGCAGGCTCTCGTCGAGTGCCGCGGCGGTTTCAGCACGCAGGGCGTTGGCCGACACGCGTGCGATCAGCTCGGTGCGATCAGTGGACTTGGTGATGAAATCGCTGGCACCAAGCTCCACGGCCTTGAGCTTGATGCTCTCTTCTTCCTCGCCGGAAATGACGATCACCGGCAGCTTGCGGATATGGCTCTGCTCGGCACCGCGAACACGCTCCAGCAGGCCGAAGCCATCAAGGTTGGGCATGCCGAGGTCGGAGATCAGCACCTGGATGTTCGGCTCAGCGAGCAGGATGGACCAGGCATCTTCACCGTCGACGGCCTCGACAATGTCGAATACGCCAGCCAGATGCTTGCGGATGGTGGCGCGCACGATGCGTGAATCGTCGGCGACGAGAATACGGGGCAAGGCGGTGGAAATATCGTTTTCTGCGTTCATTGAATTGTCTGTTTATCGTTCTTGGAGAAAATCCAGCACCAGCCGGTTGAACACATCGGGACGCTCGAGGCACGAAGCATGGCCGCAATCGTCGATCACTGCGAGTTTAGCAGAAGGAATGCCGTCCTTCAGTACGATGGAATGGTACAGCGGCGTGAAGCGGTCGTCGCGCCCGACGATGACCAGTGTCGCGGCGGCGATCGTGGCCAGGCGGTCGCGCACGTCGTGGCCGAGCATGCCCTTCACCAGCCGCGCCAGCGGCTGCCACGGCTGCTGTATCGACCATTCGCGCAGCTTGGCGAGCTGCGCCGCGTTGTTGCGCAGATAGGCATCGCCAAACGTCAGCGGCAGGCTCATATCGAAACGCATACCATGCAGGCCCTGTTCGGCCGCATCGAACCAGCTGGCGCCGATGGCACGATTGACCTCGTCCGACCAGGCCAACGTGTCGGCCAGCACCAGCTTGCCGATGCGCACCGGGTGGTCCAGCGCCACATGCTGGGCCACCGCGCCGCCATAGGAGATACCGACGAGGTGCGCCACCGGGATGGCGAGCACATCGAGCAGGGCCGCCAGGTCGGCGCTGTGCTGCGCCATGGTGTAAGCCCCCTGCTCGGGCTTGCCGGACAGCAACTGGCCGCGAAAATCATAGGCCAGCACGCGAAAACCTGCCGCGAGCAGCGCCGGCACCTGCCAGCCCCAGGCCGCGGTGCTCATGGAAATGCCGTTGAGCAGCACCACGACCTCGCCGGCCTCCCCGCTCAATTCGTAATAGAGTTCAGTCCCGTTGACGGCGGCAAATGGCATGCTAGCTCCCTTTCAGACGACTCTTGATGACCTTGCCGGTCGGTGTTCGCGGCAGCGATGTAGCGAGCACATAGGACTTGGGCTGCTTGTAGCGCGCGAGGCGCGCGTCGAGATAGGCCTGCAGCTCGGCCTGGTCGAATACCTGCCCTGCCCTCAGCACCAGATGCGCTTCGCCGGTCTCGCCCCAGCGTGCATCCGGGCGGCCAATCACGGCGGCCTCGGCAATGGCCGGGTGGGCCAGCAGCACGGCCTCGACCTCGGCCGGGTAGACGTTCTCGCCACCCGAGATGTACATATCCTTCTTGCGGTCGACGATCCAGGCATAGCCTTCGTCGTCGATGCGCACCAGGTCGCCGGTCTTGAACCAGTCCCCGGCGAACGCCACGGCCGTGGCCTCGGCATTCCGCCAGTAGCCGCTGCACACGGTCGGCCCGGCAAGCCACAGTTCGCCGACGGTATTGCTCGCGACGTCGGCCCCCGCCTCGTCGACGATACGCGCCCGCGTCGCAAAATTCGCGAAACCGACCGAGCCCAGCTTGCTCACCGCATCGCCTGCCGGCAGCGTGAAGCAGTTGGGGCCAACCTCGGTCAGCCCGTAGCCCTGCTTGAAGACGAGGCCACGCGCCTGGTACAGCTCGATCAGCGTGGCCGGGCATGGCGCGCCACCACTGATGCAGAAGCGGAGCGAGCTGAAGTCCGCCGTTGCAAATCCCGGCTCGCCGGCCAGCATCTGGAACATCGTCGGCACCGCAAACAGCACGCTGACCCGCTCGTCCGCGAGCAAGCTCAACACGGCAGCTGGGGCAAAGGCCGGCAGCAGCACCAGCCGGCCGCCGCGCATCAATAATGGCGTGGTCAGCACATGCAGGCCGCCGGTATGGAAGAAGGGAGTATGCACCAGCGCGCAGTCCTGGCCGCTCAAGTCCCAGCTGATGGTGGTGTTGACGGCATTCCAGTAGACCATGCGCTGGGACAGCAGCGCCCCCTTCGCTCGCCCCGTGGTGCCGGAGGTATAGAGGATCAACACCGGTGCTTCGCCGTCCACCGGCCTGCAGGCCCCGCCAGGCGCGGCCTCGCTGAGCGAGCACTGGAGCGGCGCGCAGGGCCGGGCCGCGGCAAGCGCCACGGCGATCTCGGCATGAGTGGTGTCGTGCAATAGCAGCGCCGGGTCGGCATCCGCGACCAGCGGCGCCAGCTCGGCCGGGGTCAGGCGCGTGTTGAGCGGCACCAGGATGGCCCCGCACCGCGCGCAGGCGAACAACAGGAGCAAGGTCTCGACGCAGTTTTGCGCCAGCACCGCCACACGAGCGCCGCGCTCGATGCCGCGCAACGAGAGCCACCCCGTCACACGGTCGACCGCGTCGGCCAGCTCGCCATACGACCAGCGCCGTCCCGACGCGACATCGACGATCGCCTCCCGCTCAGGCTCACGCCGCCAATAGGCGGGCCAGTCTCCCAGCGCAGTCGTCAACTCGGCCATGCCGTCGCCCCTCAACGAACGCCCCGCCCCGTGCGAGCCCGCAGCCTGGGCGGCTGCCACAATGGAAAACGGCGCGATGAACGCGCCGCTAGACTTGGCTTACTGGGCGCAGAACTTGGCTCGCCGCTCGCGTACCGCTGTGGCCAGCTGCCGCAGGGCCGCCTCGGTGTCGTCCCAGCCGATGCAGGCATCGGTGATACTCTGGCCGTAGCACAGCTCCTTGCCTGGGAGCAGGTCCTGGCGGCCTTCCACCAGATGGCTCTCGATCATCACGCCGAACACGCGCTTTTCACCCATGACGATCTGCTGCGCGACATCGGTGCTGACTTCCATCTGACGACGGTAGTCCTTGCGGCTGTTGGCATGGCTGAAGTCGATCATCAGCTTGGGCGTCAGACCAACCTTTTCGAGCTCCTTGGCAGCCTGGTCGACACTGCCTGCGTCGTAGTTGGGCTCCTTGCCGCCACGCAGGATGACGTGGCAGTCCGGGTTGCCGGTCGTCGACACGATGGCCGAGTGGCCGAGCTTGGTGACCGACAGGAAATGGTGCGGCACCTGGGCGGCGCGAATCGCATCGACGGCGATCTTGAGGTTGCCGTCGGTGCCGTTCTTGAAACCGACCGGACACGACAGGCCGGACGACAGCTCGCGGTGAACCTGAGATTCGGTGGTACGCGCACCGATCGCGCCCCAGCTGATCAGGTCGGCGAAATACTGCGGCGAGATCATGTCGAGGAATTCGGTGCCGGCGGGCACGCCGAGCTCGTTGATGCGCAGCAACAATTTGCGTGCGGCGCGCAGGCCGTCGTTGATCTCGTAGCTATCGTCGAGGTAGGGGTCATTGATCAGCCCCTTCCAGCCCACCGTGGTGCGCGGCTTTTCGAAATACACGCGCATGACGACTTCGAGATCCTCGCTGAGCTCGTCACGCAGCACCTTGAGGCGTTGCGCGTATTCGATGGCGGCGTCGGTGTCGTGAATCGAGCATGGGCCGATGATCACCAGCAGGCGGTCGTCCTGATCGCACAGCAGGCGGTGAATCGAGTGGCGGGCGTTGAATACCGTGTTGGACGCATCCTCGGTGATCGGGTTGGTTTCGATCAGGTAGACGGGTGGCGTCAACTCCTTGATTTCTTTGATATGAATATCGTCTGTTCTACGTTTCATAAAGACTACTTCTTACTGTTTTGGATGGATGTCCCGGACAGAAGTGCCAAGGCTGGGTCCGATTATGACAGGAGGCTCGCAATTTTGCACTGCAATATTCGATTTTATGCGCAATATTATTGCGCGTCGCGCCCACGCAGGGCCTTGAGTGCCAGCTCGTATTGCTGGTGGCCGATGTGCTCGACAACCGCCGCAGCGCCTTGTGCATCGCGCTTGTACATGTAGTCCATGATCTGCATGAAGGACTCGTACAGCCGCGTCAGCTCGCTCTTGCCGCGACGGAACACCAGGTAAGCCGCGCGCTTGCCGGACGGCAGCAGGTCTTCGAGCACCTGCACCATGAAAGGGTTGTTGGCGAACGGATAGATCAGCGACAGGAACTTGGACAGTGCGTCGTAGAATTTCTCGAGATCGTTCTTCTCGGCAAACTCGCCCATCTCCTTGATCAGGCCGAGAAACTGCTCGAGATCCTCGTCGGCCCACATGGTGGCGGCGTTGAACGCGACCTGCTTGAGCAGCAGGAACCACAGCTCATACAGGCTCTTGAGCTCGTACTCGGTCATCTCGGCGACCACCGCACCACGCCGCGGCAGTATCTGGATCAGGTGGCGGCGTTCGAGAATCAGCAACGCCTCGCGCACCGAGCCACGGCTGACGTTGAGCTCGCCTGCGATGCGCAGCTCCTGGATGCGGTCGCCCGCTTTCAAATGGCCGGTAATGATCTGGTGGCCGAGGTATTGTGCGATCTGTTCTGTCAGCGAATCGTTGGGAATGAAGGTCATGACGGCAATCGGTCCTGTTCCGCTCGCGGCGGATATATTGTTGTACTTGGCTCCCGGTTCGCCGGATAAGGCTGTGGCCGAGTCAGGGCATGGTTTGTCACCAAGCCGTCACTTTGCCCGATTATGGCGCAATGATCAATTGTTGAACAATTAGCCAAATCTAATGCCGCATGCTCCCAAACGGTGCCAACCCGTCTGCGCGCCGCTACAATCGGCTTCCCTCCTCGCGCAACAGGCCGCCGTGCATAACCGCCACACCCTTTCCTACCTGCTGCTGACGCTCACCGCGCTATTCTGGTCGGGCAACTATGTCGTCGCCCGCGCGACCCATGCCGCCATCGCACCGATGACGCTTTCCTTCGTGCGCTGGAGCATCGCGCTCGCCGTGCTCGCGCCGTTTGCTGCGGGCCGCGCCTGGCGCCAGCGCGAGCGTTATCGCCAGCACGGGTGGCGCATACTCGTGCTGGCGGTGATCGGCATCGCAGGCTTCAACAGTCTGGTCTATGCCGGGCTGCAATACACGACGGCGACCAATGGCGTGCTGTTGAATTCCTTTATTCCGATCCTCATCGTGTTGATCGGCTGGCTGTTCATGCGCCAGCCGCTGGGCGGCCTGCAGCTGCTTGGGATCGCTGCGTCGTTCTGTGGCGTCGTGTTGATCGTCAGCCACGCGGAGCTCGCCACGCTGCTGCACCTGTCGTTCAATCACGGAGATATGCTGATCTTCGTGGCCGTGGTGTGCTGGGCCGTGTACACCGTGCTGCTGCGCGGCCTCCCGGCCGACATCGACCGGCTTGGCCTGCTCACCCTGCTGGTGGCCATCGGCTGGCTGGTCCTGTGCATCCCGTTCGCGCTGGAGCTGGCGGCGGGGCGCTACACGGCGATCAATCTGCCCAACACGCTGGCCTTCCTGTATGTCGGCCTGTTTCCTTCCGTGCTGGCTTACTGGTTCTACAACAAGGGCGTTGCGGATGTCGGGCCAGCCCGTGCCGGCACCTTCATCCACCTGATGCCGGCTTTCGGCTCGGTGCTCGCGATGCTGTTCCTGGGCGAGACCTTTCATCTCTATCACGTGCTGGGCATTGCCCTGATTTTCACCGGTATCGGCCTCAGCTCGCGGCACTGAGCTCGCACCACCGGGCCGCCGATTTGGGCCTGGGTGCCGAGCCGTGTCAAAATCTGGAGATCGGCCCCCTGCCCGTCGAGGATCAACTGCATGCATATTCTTGCCCATCGGGGCTATCACGCGGCCCTGCCGGAAAATACCATGGATGCGTTTGAAGCCGCGCTGACACTCGGCTTCGAAGGCATCGAAACCGATGTCCGACTATCGCGCGACGCGGAGCTGGTGTTGTTCCACAACCGGGTGGCGCCCAACGGCGTGGCGGTGGCCGACCTGACCCATGCCGAGCTGCAGCAGGCAGTGGGCTACGCCGTACCGCGCCTCGACGAAGCACTGGATGCGTTTTCCTGCGCCTTCTGGAATATCGAGCTCAAGGTGCCGGCAGCGCAAGCGGCCACGATCGCCACGCTGAAGCGCTACCAGCACAGCCGCCGCCTGTTGCTGACATCGTTTCGGCACGATGTGGTGCTGGCATGCGCCCATGAGCTGTCGATCGATTGCGGCTTCCTCTCAGCCCACCGCCCGGCGGCACTCAACAGCCTGGCCCATGCGGCGCTGCACGAGCCGCGGCTGCGGACCTTCGTCTGGGATTACGAAATCCTCGATTCAGGCCTGCTGGAGATGGCCAACACCATCGGCTTCCGTAACTATGTCTACGGTGCCCACACCCAGGCCGAGCACGAGCTGTGCGCCTCGCTGGGCGTACATGGCGTCATCACCGATCACCCTGAATTCGTCAAGCTGCCCCAGCGCGGCCTGCACTCGCAAACCCGTCACTGAGCCCCATCGCCATGAGCCCACGCATCGCCGACCGCATGAACCATATCGAGCCCTTCCACGTGATGGCATTGCTGGCGCGCGCCAAGGAGCTGGAAGCGGAAGGCCATGACGTGATCCACATGGAAATCGGCGAGCCGGATTTCCCGACACCCCGGCCGATCGTCGAGGCCGGGCGGCAGGCATTGGCCGATGGCCACACCTTCTACACACCGGCGCTCGGCATCGCCGCGCTGCGGGAGACCATCGCCGGCTTCTACCAGCAGCACTATGGCGTAGCGATCGACCCGGCACGCGTGGTGGTCACGCCGGGCGCCTCGGGTGCGCTGCAGCTAGCGCTGGGGGTGCTGATCAACCCTGGCGACGAAATCCTGCTGGCCGACCCGACCTACCCCTGCAACCGTCATTTCATTCGTATGTTCGAGGGCGTGCCGCACACCATCGCCGTCGGCCCGCAGCATCGTTTCCAGCTCACCGCCGAGCAGGTCAGGGAACACTGGAACGAGCGCACAGCGGGCGTGATGCTGGCGTCGCCGGCCAATCCCACCGGCACTCTGGTGCCCGCCGCCGAAATGCGCGCCATCGCGGCCGAGGTTCGCCAACGGCGCGCGGCATTGATCGTCGACGAGATCTATCAAGGCCTCGTCTACGAGCAGCCGGACGCGACAGTATTGACCTGCGACGGCGACGCCTTCGTCATCAACAGTTTCTCGAAGTACTTCCAGATGACCGGCTGGCGCCTGGGCTGGCTGATCGCGCCCGAGCCCTATCTGCCGGCCATCGAGAAGCTGGCCATGAATGTATTCCTGTCGGCATCGGCCCCCGCGCAATATGCGGCGCTGGCCGCGTTCACCCCGGAGACGAGGTCGATACTGGAAGCGCGTCGGGCCGAGTTTCGCGTGCGGCGCGACTACCTGGTACAGGCACTGCAGCAGATCGGCCTGACGGTGCCCGTCCAGCCCGATGGCGCCTTCTACGTGTATGCAGACTGCTCCGCGCTGGCCCAAGACAGCGAAACCTTCGCACGCGAGCTGCTGGAGGCCGCACACGTGGCCGTGACGCCGGGCCGTGATTTTGGTGGCGCGGAGCCGGGGCGTTATCTCCGTTTCGCCTACACCACCTCGATTGAACGCATGGGCGTGGCGCTTGATCGAATCAGTAGATTTGTTTCGTCAAATATATAAAATCTCGCCCAACGAGTATTTCTACTTGCTAATCAGCCAGATAGCAAAATGCTCTTTGCATTAAAAATATTGAATATTAGCTCTAATCCGGTTTAAAATCGGGTCACGCCTCGCGCTGCCTACCAAGCGGCCGGAACACGATATCGGCCGATACCCAGGCGGCCCCACCGGTATGGGCCGGCAATCCCATGCATGACACCATTCGACACGCGCTCACGGTCGCCACGTTGCACGCCAGGCATCGATCGGGAGCGGGAACACAAGCCGCACCAGACAAGCGGCACGAGAAATAGAGAAAGGCCGACAGATGTTCGATTTCAAGGGGCTCATCGGCGCCTTATTGCGGCGCCCCCCAGCCGAGGGTATTCACAACCTCAAGTCCGCCACGATCTGGGTGCAGGAGTTGCCGCAGGGCGACATCCACCAGGCGCAGGCCGAAATCGTGAAGACCGTCGCAGCCCTCAACAACAACACCAAGATCTCGGTCAAGGAACGCGTCCGCACGATTCTCTATCTCGACGACAAGGCACAGTCGCTGCAGCACACCCTCTGCCAGGACTATCTTCAGGACGCCGGTTTTGGCAAGCACTATCTGCCCACCATCCTCGCGTTCTGGGCAGAGATGGCAAACGCCTACAAGACCTGCCTGCGCCAGTACTCCGAGAAACCGACCCGCTTCAGCGCTCAGGAAATCCCGACCGTCGTGGCGCGCGGCCTGCACTATTATGCGATGCAGACGAAATGGAACCACCTGCGCTACCTGCCGGTCGATGCCAAAAACTGGCGCAACCTCCATCGCTTCTTCCAGTTCGCCGAGGCCGAAGGCATTGCCGATCAGCAGGTCAAGCTGTATCCCGATAGCGCGACCTACACCACCTGCACGCAGCAATACCTGCAGCCCTTCATGCTTGAACTGGCGTCGCCGGAATCGCTGCTGCCGACCCAGATCGACATGGTCGACCACTGGCTCGACCAGTGGGTACCGCTGATCACGCTCGACAAGCAGATCCGCCCGCACCGCCAGCTTTTCGCCGTCAACCTCGATGAATCCAAGCCTGCCCGCAAGTTGCGCCGCAATATGGTCGACACCAAGTATCGCTACTGGGGTACGGATGTCCTGATCGAGAAAGTCGAGCAGATCGCCGAAGCGCTCAAGCAAGGCGAGCTGCCCGCCCGCCTTGGCCTGGGCGAGCGCTTCCGTCTGCCGGCCGGGCTCGACCTGCTAGAGACCGTCGCGAATCGCTGGTCGCGCGAGGGGGCTGGGGTGACGCGCAAGCATGAGCGCCAGGCGCTGAAGAAGAATATCCAGGTCATTCACGGCTTCCGCGAGACGCTCGAACAACTGCGCAGCCCCAACCGGATCCGCCGCTTCAGGAGCAGCGGCCATGGCAACACCGGTATCGAGATCATCGCGCACACCCTGCCCCCGGCCCCCGAGGGCGAACCCGAGCTGTTCGACAACGGCCTGCGCGAATGGCAGATGGAAAACGAGAGCCAGTACGGCATCGGCGCCAGTTTCAATTCTGATTTCGACGACAGCCTCGCAGTAGGCGATCTGATCGGCCTCAAGCCCGAGGAGCAGGCCCGTTTTGCGATCGGTATCGTCCGCCGGATCCAGAAAACACTGGAAGGAGAAGTCTACGTCGGCATCGAAACCATCAACCAGACCCCGATCCTGGTCAAGCTCGGTACGGACGACACGACGTCGGATGGCGATATCGACGCAATCTATCTGCCTGAAGCCGACAATGGCACGATTCCACGCTGCCTGCTGATGAAGCCCGATACCTTCGAGCAAGGCAAGGTCCTGCACCTGAAAGCACAGGGCAAGTCCTTCACGATTCGCCTCAAGCAGCCCATCGATGTCTCCGGCGACTATACCCGTGCGCGCTTTGCCGTGCTGGCAAAGCATGAGTCGCCAACCGCAGTCGTGGCGGTAGTCGCACACTGATGGCTGACGCCACGCAGCGGCCTTTGCCGCCACGCACGGCACGGCCGGCCGCCTCTCGCTGCAGTCATAAAAAAACCGCGCATGATGCGCGGTTTTTTTCGTTCCGAAGAAAATCAGCCTTCCAGCAGCGACTTCTTCAGGTCGTCCTGAACCGGCTTGCTGCCAAGCCAGATGCGCAGCAGCGCGGAGGACAGATCGGCACCGGGGATCACTTCCTTCGGCTGGTTGCGCACGGTGATCTTGGTTGCGCCATCGGCGGCGAAATCGAGATTGATAATGTCGCCTTCACGCACTTCACGCACGGCCTTGAAGATGGCTTCCAGCTTGGCGATCTTTGGCTGCAGCGCGGTCAGCTCGGTAGCCGAGGTATTGGCGGTGATGCCTTCCTTGAAGGCTTCCAGCATCTTGTCGGCATCGACATCACGCTTCATCACCAGCTGCACGCGGCGCTGTTGCTTGGCGTTGACGACGGCATCAGCGTCCTTGGTCTTGGCCGAGACGTACAGGCCAGCCACATACACCTTGGCCAGACCAAACTTGGAGCGGACACCCGCGCCATTGAGCACCAGATCGGCGCCCGCCACGTTGACCTTGTCGTCCAGCTTCACACCGGCCACCTCGGCAGCAAATGCCGGCAGTGCGGACAGAGCGACGGCAGCGGCAACAATCAGTTTCTTCATCATTTTCCCCGGATTTCAAAGAATTAGAGCCTATATTCTAAATCAAGTTGTCATAACTTGACCAGAGTACAGGCTCAGTTTTACCACCAAACAAATGAACTATTTCTTAACCAGCGGACAGGTGCTTTGGGCGATCGGCTTGAATGCGCTGTCAGCCTTGATCACGCGTTTGATGCGGGCCAGATCCCACTGCGCCTCACCCTTGGACTCGAGTGGTTTCTTCACTTCCATCAGGTACATGTCGTGCACCATGCGGCCATCCTCGCGAATATAGCCATCCTTGGCGAAGAAGTCGTTGATACGGGTCGTGCGCATTTTGTCCGATACGGTTGCGGCGTCGTCCGTCCCCGCCGCCTGGACTGCCTTCAGGTAGTTGGTCACAGCCGAATACACGCCGGCTTGCGATGCTGTCGGCATCTTCTTGGTCTGGGCGTAGAACTTGCGCGAGAAGTCGCGCGTCTCGTTGTCGCGGTCCCAATAGAAGCCGGAGACATATTTCATGCCCTGCGCCACGTCGAGGCCCAGCGCCTTGATGTCGGTATCGAATACCACCAGGCCGATTGGCTCCTGCTTTTCGGTAAACAGGCCGAAATCGCGCGCCTGCTTGACGGCATTGACGAAGTCGCCGCCGGCATTAGCAAACAGCATGCCTTGCGCACCAGTCTCCTGCAGCTTGAGCAGGTAGGGTGTGAAATCGACGTTGGACGGCGGGGTCTTCACGAACGGGGCAAAGACCTTGCCGCCACTCTTGCGAACCATCGCGGCACTGAGGAAGATGTCATTGGCCGTCGCCTTGTCGGTCTTGTCGCCATAGTCCGTCACCATGATGGCGAAGGTCTTCATGCCATCTGCCAACATTTCCTTGAGCAGGCCGTGGCCGACGGCATAGGCGTCGTACACCCAGTCGATCGCCAGCTTGTTGCAGGCATCGTTGGTCAGCGCCGAGGTCGAGGCCCCGGTCTTGATAGCCAATACGTTGTTGGCGTTGAGGTATTTGGTCACACCGATCGCGACCTGCGAATTCATCAGCTCGGTCACCATGTCGACACGCGGCTTGTCGCGTTCGACCCAGTTCTTGGCGATCGCCAGGCCATCGTCGAGCTCGTTCTTGTGGTCGGCAGCCACGACTTCGATCCGCTTGCCGAGCACCTTGCCACCGAAGTCCTTGACGGCCATCTGCGCGGCGGTGACCGCTCCCTTGCCGCCCACGTCGGCGTAAACCCCCGACATGTCGGTGAGCACACCGATGCGCACGACGTCGTCAGACACGCCCGCAGCTGCAGCGTAACCACTCATTAGCGCCAGCCCGACGGCCGCAGCAACTTGCTTCATGTTGTTCCTCTTCATGCAATGCCCTCTCTGTCCTAAGCTCACTCGGTGGCTGATGCCAAGACACACTGCAGGGCCGGCGCCACTCGTTTGTTCATGAGTCGAAACCAACGCACACTGAATATATGACTATTTCAGTAAATGCTTATGCATTTTCGACCAAATGCTCTAAGTTTACAAGAAAAAGGGGAAGACAGCAGTGTCTTCCCCTCTTCCATCAGGTCACAATCGCGAGATTACAGAACCTGGATGATGCCTGCGGCACCCATGCCGGTACCGATACACATCGTCACCATGCCGTACTTGCCTGCCATGCCTTCACGGCGCATGCCGTGAACCAGCGTAGCGGTACGGATCGCACCGGTTGCGCCGAGCGGGTGCCCCAGAGCGATCGCGCCGCCTTGCGGGTTGATGATGCTGGTGTCGAGGTCCAGATCGCGGATAACGGCCAGCGCTTGTGCTGCGAAGGCTTCGTTCAGTTCCATCCAGGCGATATCGCTCTTGCTCAGGCCGGCGATCTTCAGTGCAGCCGGAATCGCTTCCTTCGGGCCGATACCCATGATTGCCGGCGGAACACCCTTGACCGCGAAGCTGACGAAACGCGCCAGCGGCGTCAGGTTGAACTGCTTCAGGATCTTCTCCGAAACCAGGATCACGGCACCAGCACCGTCGGACATCTGCGACGAGTTACCGGCAGTCACCGAGCCCTTGGCGTCGAAAACGGTCTTCAGCTTGGCCAGGCCTTCGAGGCTGGTATCGCCACGTGGGCCTTCGTCGGTGTCGAGCAGACGGGTCCTGATGTCGACTTCGCCGGTCGCCAGGTTAGGCGTGCGGTAGGTCACTTCCAGCGGGGTGATTTCGTCCTTGAACTTGCCAGCCTGGATTGCGGCGATCGCACGGCGGTGCGATTCAACGGCGAAGGCATCCTGGTCCGCGCGGGAGATGTTCCACTGCTGCGCAACCTTCTCGGCGGTCAGGCCCATGCCGTAGGCGATGGCGACGTTTTCGTCCTTGGCGAACACTTCCGGGTTCAGCGAGACCTTGTTGCCCATCATCGGTACCATGGACATCGACTCGGAACCCGCAGCGATCACGACATCGGCTTCGCCGGTGCGGATGCGGTCAGCAGCCATCTGCACGGCGTTGATACCGGACGAGCAGTAACGGTTGATGGTCACGCCGCCAACGGTGTTCGGCAGGCCGGCCAGCAGCACGCCGATACGCGCCATGTTCAGGCCTTGCTCGGCCTCCGGGAAGGCGCAGCCAACCACCGCGTCTTCGATCAGGTTCACGTCGAGGGCCGGCACCTGAGCCAGCGCGCCCTTGATCACGTGAGCCAGCATGTCGTCCGGGCGGACGTTACGCATCATACCGCGCGGCGCCTTGCCGACCGGAGTACGGGTCGTCGCTACGATGTAAGCTTCTTGAACTTGCTTCGTCATTTCAAAATTCTCCAAATAGATTCTCTAAACCTTACATGGGCCCGCGCCTGGCGCGGGCCGGGTAGCAACGTGTATCAGTTGCGGAGCGGTTTGTTGTTTTGCAGCATGTAGAAGATCCGTTCTTGCGATTTCGGATGCTTCAGCAGGCTGATGAACGCCTTGCGCTCAAGGTCGAGAACCCATTGTTCGTCTACCAGCGTACCGGCTTCGACGTCGCCACCGGTCATCACGTCAGCGATGGTGGAAGCGATGTGGTAGTCGTGTGCGCTGATGAAGTTACCTTCCTTCATGTTGGTCAGCTGACCGCGGATCGACGCGGCGCCAGCGCGGCCGGCAACCGGGAAGCCCTTGATCTTCAGCGGTGCGCGGTAGCCGGTTTCGTGCATGGCCAGCACTTGTTGCTTGGCGACGTACAGCAGTTCGTATTCGTTGAATACGACCGTGTCGGTCTTGCGCAGGTAGCCGAATTCCTGGCCTTCCTGAGCCGAGGTGCCAACCTTGGCGGTTGCGATCGCCATGAAGTAGTCGGTCAGCGACTTGAATACGTCGCCCTTGGCTTCCTGAGCCGCGCGCAGCGCGAATTCCTTGCAGCCGCCGCCGCCTGGCAGCAGGCCGACGCCGACTTCAACCAGGCCGATGTAGGTTTCGAGGTGCGCCACGACCTTGTCGCAGTGCATCGCGAATTCGCAGCCACCGCCGAACACGTAGTTCTTGGTTGCGGCAACGGTCGGGATCTGGCTGTAACGCAGGCGCATCGAGGTGTTCTGGAAGGCGCGTACGGACTCGTCGATAACGTCCCACTGGCCGGCCATGAAGGACGGGCCCATGGCCATCAGATCGGCACCGACCGAGAACGGATCTTCGGTCTGCCAGATCACCAGGCCCTTGTAGCCGGCTTCAGCGATGTCGATCGCCTTGTTGACGGCAGCAACGACATCCGGGCCGATCGCGTGCATCTTGGACTTGAAGGAGATGATCAGTACGCCATCGCCTTGAGTCCAGACACGTGCGCCGTCGTTCTCGAATACGGTTTCGCCATAGACAGGAGCCGATTCGCCGATCAGTTGGGCCGGGAACAGCTGGCGCTTGTAAACCGGCAGCGTAGAACGCGGAACCAGTGCATTCTTGGTCGGGCTGTAGGAGCCGGCATCGCTATGCAGCGTGTCGCGCTCGAATACCCAGGCCGGCAGCGCCGCAGTGGAGATACCCTTGCCGGCTTCGATGTCTTCCTTGATCCACTGGGCCACTTGCTTGAGGCCGGCAGCTTGCCAGGTCTCGAACGGGCCTTCGGACCAGCCGAAGCCCCAGCGGATGGCGAAGTCGACGTCGCGGGCGTTGTCGGCGATGTCAGCCAGGTGGTAGCCGATGTAATGGAATACATCGCGGAAGCAGGACCACAGGAACTGAGCTTGTGGATTGTCGGACTCGCGCAGTGCCTTCAGCTTGGCGGTCACGTCCTTGTTCTTGAGGATTTCCTTGACGCTGTCGTCGCCCTTCTGGCCGGCTTCAACGTAGGCACCTGCCTTCGGATCCAGAACCAGCTTGAGCTTGCCGTCCTTCTTGTAGATACCGGCCTTGGTCTTCTGGCCCAGCGCGCCAGCTTCGATCAGCTTGGCGAGCCATTCCGGCGACTTGAACAGCGGGTGCCACGGGTCGTTCGGCAGGGTGTCCTGCATGGTCTTGACGACGTGAGCGAAGGTATCCAGGCCAACCACGTCAGCGGTGCGGAAGGTAGCGGACTTCGGACGACCAAGGCGCGGGCCGGTCAGGTCGTCGACGACGTCGAAACGGATACCGAACTTGTCTGCATTGTGGATGCAGGCCAGCATCGAGAATACGCCGATGCGGTTGGCGACGAAGTTCGGGGTGTCCTTGGCACGGACCACGCCCTTGCCCAGGGTGGTCACCAGGAATTCTTCCAGTTGATCCATCTTCACTGCGTCGGTGTTGACGCAAGGAATGATTTCAACCAGGTGCATGTAGCGCGGCGGGTTGAAGAAGTGGATGCCGCAGAAGCGTGGACGCATGCTTTCCGGGCAGCCTTCCGCCAGCTTGTTGATGCTGAGGCCGGAGGTGTTGGTGGCGAAGATCGCGTGTTCGTTCAGGAACGGTGCAACCTTTTCGTACAGGCCCAGCTTCCAGTCCATGCGTTCAGCGATGGCTTCGATGACCACATCGCATTCACGCAGCAACTCGAGGTCGGTGTCGTAGTTCGCGGCAGTAATGAAATCGGCTTTTTCCTTGCGGCCAACTGGCGAAGGCTTCAGCTTCTTCAGGTTGTCGATGGCTTTGAGCACGATGCCGTTCGGATTGCCTTCCTTGGCCGGCAGGTCGAACAGTACGGCTTCCACATTGGCATTAGCGAGATGCGCCGCGATCTGCGCGCCCATCACACCGGCGCCGAGTACGGCAACCTTGCGTACCACGAATTTCGAAGTCTGAGACATAGCTTCCTCGAGGGTTTGGTTTGTAATCACTGGGGCGGTCACGCCGGATGCTGGCTTCACCATGCATCCGTCGGCCCGCCCCGCTTGCTGTCGGGCTATCCGCCCGGGTCCTGCCGTTCAGTGTGCTCAGAACGCATAGTTCATCTGCACGCCGACGATGTTTGCTCTGATGTCATACTTGCCGACTACTGTTGCATTGCTGCAATTGCAGGCGGGATCGGCCGGGTACTGGCCGTTGTTGTTATCGGTATTGTGAATCGACCCTGCGTTGACCTTCACGTAGCTGTAGGCGAAATCCACCGACATCTGCTTGTTGAGCTTCCAGTTTGCGCCCACCGAGTACCAGGTGCGGTCGCCATCGGGAATACTCGGTGTACGGTTATCCTCGTTCACCGGGGAGTTGTCGTAGGCAAGGCCAGCACGCAGCAGCCAGGCGTCGTTCAGCTTGAAGTTCGCGCCCACGGACACCTTGTTGGTATCCATCCAGCGTTCGGAGGTGATGCTGTCCGGCGTGGTCGAGTCGAAATCGATACGCAGCTCCTGCAGACGCGAATGGCGGGTGCGCGTGTAATCGGCCATGATGGCCCACTGTTCGGTCATCTGCTTGAAGAAGCTGACCGACAGCGACTCGGGCGTGGTGACATTGAGGCTGGCGTCGGAATCGACGTGACCCAGGCCACCCAACGCCGTCGACGCGGCGATCGCTTGTGCTGCGGCTGCGCCAATCGGTACGGCAGTGCCGGCAACCGGCACCGTGTAGACATAATTCGCTACCGAAGCAGGTGTCGACCAGTCGGCAGTGCCCTTCAGCTGATGCTTGACCTTGGAGCGGTAGGCAAAGCCGAGGCGGGTATCGCGGTCAATGTCGAACATCACGCCGAGGTTGAAACCATAGCCCCAGTCGTCGCCCTTGACATCGATATCGCCGTCATAGGTAGGGTTGGCATAGGCCGCGCTGGCTTTGGATACGATGTCGGTCGTCACACTGGTCGCAGCCGCAGCACCAGCAGCCTGTGCCTGAGCCGCGGAACCGCCTGCGGCGATCACCTGGGCCGCCGCAGCGGAGCCGACCTGCGAGGCAATCGTCGGTGCCGCCTTGAGCAGCGCGCCAGACAGCACTGCGCCATAGTTGACCTTGCGTGCCAGCTTGCCGTCGATATATTGCGCCGATACGCCACCGCCGATCGTCACGGTCGGGTTCAGGCGGAACGCGAACGAGGGGTTGAAGGCAACCGTCGTCAGCTCGGTGTTGACGATGTTGTAACGGCCAGCCCAGTTGTCGTCGTACTTGGTCTTCGAGCCAAAGGGCACAAATGCCCCCATGCCGAACGACAGCTTGTCGTCGAACTGGCGAGCATAGTAGAAGTGCGGAACCGCGATGGGCTTGGCAAACTTGCCGCCATCGCCGCCACCGGTCGGCCGCGGTGTGCCGAACACGGTCGGCAATGCGTTGGACAACGACGGCGTCGAGACGTAGGAGCCTTCGTCGTGGTAGGACACATCAGGCGCGACCAGGTCGAGCACGCCTGATACATTCGAGCCTTGCAGATGAGACAGACCCGCCGGGTTGCTGAATATGGTCGAAGCATCCGCAGCCTCTGCGCCATTGGCATTCGCGGTCCCCTGGGCTGCGGCACTTTGCGTACCGAAGTGGTAACCGGATGCCATCGCGTTCGAACCGGCCAAGGCCAGGCCGATCATCATGATGGACAGGCTGATCGCATTACGCTTCATAAAATATCTCCTTCACACTGAGTTTTATGCGGCTTCGTGAATATTGCTTGCCGCTAGCTACACCGCGCTTTGGCGCGCGGGAGGCGGCAGAATAGCACATCTCTAGAGTAATCCGTCTAGGACACCGAATAGACCGGACCACCCTTCTGGATAGCCTGTTTCCTGTCTCGTGTGAAGTGCTCCTTATTCATTGTTCAGCCATGTGCCTGCAACGAGACGCATATGCCCGACTCTCGCCCGCTCAGCACCCCGTCCTCAATGCGGCATCTCGCGCGCATGCCCCGCCGGGTCGACCGCGACATAAGTCAAGGTGGCCTCGGTCACCTTGACCGTGGTCAGCAGATCGGGATGGCGCTGCGCATATACCTCGACCTTGACCGTCACCGACGTCTTGCCGACGCGCAGGCGCTCGGCATAGAAGCTCACCAGATCGCCAACATGTACCGGCTGGTGGAACTGGAAGGCATTGACCGCCACCGTCGTCACCACGCCCTGTGCACAACGCTGCGCCTCGATCGAGCCGGCGATGTCGGCCTGCATCATCATCCAGCCGCCAATGATCGCACCTTGCGCATTGGCGTTCACCGGCTGCGGCATCAAGCGCATGATCGGCTGTTCATCCGGCAGTGTCGTATGCAGTTCCTGGTCGGTCATCTCGTTTTCCTCTGCCTTGAACCTATTGTGTCAGGCCGGCGATGGGCTGCCTGACGCAATGAGTCCGAGGGAGTCAGGCTCCCTCTTCCTCAAATGTGCTTAGACCGGCTGACGTTCGAACAATTTCTCGTCGTGGTGCGTCAGTGTGTAGTCAAAGTCATCAACCATAATCACCTGGCGCTTCAACGAACGTGCACGGGTCACGGCGTCGAATTCGGCCTTGTTGATCACGCCCTTGTCCAATGCTTCCTGCAGGCGTGCCGCGGTAGCCGGCGTCTTGATCTTGCCGTCGCGGTGCGCCTTGCGCAGCTTGTTCTCGATCGGGTCGGTCTCGATGACGGCCTTCAATGCCGGCTCGAGCACGCCCACGGCATCCTTCTCGTCCTTTGGAATATAAACGCCGTCGATCAGGCGCTGGCGTGCCGCGGAAGGCTGCATCAACAGCGACGCGATCTGTGTACCGAGCTTGTCGGCAGGCTGCTTGAATTGCATGCCGAGCGGGAAGATCACGCGGCGCAGCAGCCAGGCCAGCGGACGCGCCGGCAGGTTGACCAGGAAGCCATCAATTGCCTGCTGCACGTCGTACAGCGCCGCCTCAACCGCCCACTTGGCGAGCGGCAGGTCGTCCTGCTGCGAGCCTTCGTCGGCAAAACGCTTGAGCGTCGCCGTCGCGATATACAGGCCGGACAGCATGTCGCCGAGACGGGCCGACAGCTTTTCGCGGAACTTCAGCGAACCGCCGAGCGAGAACATGGCCATGTCGGACAACAGCGCGAACGCGCTCGACAGCCGGGTGATGTCCTTGTAGTAGCCGGACATCGGGCCGGATCCCGGGCTGCCCGCGATGGCCGAGCCGGTCAGCCCGAGCACCAGCGAGCGGATGAAGTTGCTGCCGACGAAACCGATGTGGCCGATGATGGCGTCGTCGAATTCCTTGCCGTCGTTCGCCATGGCCGATTTCATCTCGCGCAGCACGAACGGATGACAGCGAATGGCGCCCTGGCCATAGATGATCATCGAACGCGTCAGGATATTCGCACCTTCCACGGTGATGCCGATCGGAATCGCCTGGTAGGAACGGCCAAGGTAGTTGCGCGGCCCCAGCACCACGGCCTTGCCGCCGTGCACATCCATGGCGTCGTTGATGCACTTACGCATGCGCTCGGTATTGTGGTACTTGAGGATGGCGGACAGCACCGACGGCTTCTCGCCGGTATCGAGGCCAACCAGCGCCAAGCGCTGCGCCGAATCCATCTGGTAGGTGTAGCCGCCGATACGGCCCAGTGCTTCGTCGACACCCTCGAACTTGCCGATGGCAAGGCCGAACTGGTCACGGATGCGTGCAAAGGCGCCGGTGACGAAGGATGTCATCTTGCCGGAAGCGACCGACATGGCCGGCAGCGAAATGCAGCGGCCGACGGACAGGCACTCGACCAGCATGCGCCAGCCTTGGCCGGCGAATTCGCGACCACCGATGACCCACTCCATCGGAATGAAGACATCCTTGCCCATGGTGGGGCCATTCATGAATGCGGACCCGCCCGGGAAGTGGCGACGGCCGATCTGCACGCCTTCGTGCTCGGTCGGTACCAGCGCGCAGGTGATGCCGACGTCTTCCTTGTCGCCGAGCAGGCGCTCCGGGTCGTACAGTTTGAACGCCAGGCCGAGGATGGTGGCAACGGGCGCCAGCGTGATCCAGCGCTTTTCCCAGGTGACGCGGATGCCGAGCACATTCTCGTGGTGCTCGCCAGTGCGCGGGTCGGTATAGGCCCCCTTGCAGACGATGCCGTAGTCGGGGATGCCGCCAGCGTCGGAGCCAGCGTACGGATTGGTCAGCGCAAAGCACGGGATTTCGAGGCCCTTGGCCAACCGGGGCAGGTAGTAGTTCTTCTGCGCTTCGGTGCCATAGTGCTGCAGCAGTTCGCCCGGGCCAAGCGAGTTCGGCACCATCACCGATACCGCAGCGGTGCCGCCACGGGTGGCGATCTTGGTCACGACCTTGGCGTGGGCGTAGTTCGAGAACTCCAGGCCGCCGTACTTCTTCTTGACGATCATGCCAAGGAAGCCCTTGTCCTTGATGAACTGCCAAACCTCGGGAGGCAGATCCATCAGCTCATGCGTGATCTTCCAGTCATCGATCATCGCGCACAGCTGTTCGGTCGGGCCGTCGACGAAGGCTTGCTCTTCAGCGCTCAGCTTGGGTGCAGGGAAGGCGTGGAGCTTGTTGTAGTCGGGCTTGCCGGAGAACAGGTCGCGGTCCCACCAGACGGTACCGGCGTTGATGGCCTCCTGTTCGGTTTGCGACATGGCGGGCGTGATCTTCTTGAAGACGGAGAAGATCGGGCCGGTCAGCACCGCACGGCGCAGCGGCTTCAGGTTCAGCAGAACCGACACTGCCACGGCAACATAAAACCAAGCCTGGCTGCAGCCAGCCATAAAGCCGAGATAACCGGTACCGGCCAGCGCCGCGATCGACCAGACGATCAGCGGTGCGCCGACATAGCCGAGAATCAACACCACGGCTAACGTTATCAACAAACCCCCAAAAAACATAAAGACTACCTTCCGTTTTGCTTGTTCATTCCAGTGTGTGTGTTTCCACTACGACTTCAGGCCTTTTCGGCCTCTTCTTTAAATGTGGGTGCGGTCAGGCCGGCGACGACATAAGGAATCAGCTGCTTGACCACCTGCTGCGGATCACGCGCGCCGGACATATGGCTCTTCATGAACAGCTTGACCACATCGTTGCCGGCAAAAGCGAAGAACACCGTGCCGAGCGCGAAGTGCAGGCGCCACAGCACTTCTTCCATCGACAGGTGAGGCAACGCACGCTTCAGTGCGGCGCTGTAGTAATCGAGAACATCGTTGTAGAGCGTCGGCAGCATCTCGCGCAGCGATTGGTGCGGCTCGGAGAACACGCGCGACATCAGGCGGATGAACATCAGGCCGCCACGCGCGGGGTCTTTTGCCATGCGCAGCGCCGGACGCAGGAAGGCTTCGACAATCTGGCGGACATCCAGCCCGTTGTCGCCACTGACGGCCTGGGCCGTCTGCAGCTCATCCACGCATTCGCGGTTATAAGGTGTCAGGCGACGCGACACGACGCCCTGGAACAGCACTTCCTTCGAGCCGAAGTGATAATTGACGGCCGCCAGGTTGACCTCGGCTCGCTGCGTGATCATGCGGAGCGAGGTTGCCTCGAAGCCATGCTCGACGAACAGCACTTCGGCTGCATCGAGAATGCGCGTTGCGGTGTCTTTATTGTTATCGGGTTGCGACATCTTCAGGTGGATACCGTCAATTGATCAAACGATTGTTTGAAACATACGTTTGCGCGTGAAACTTGTCAACCGCTTTTGCGGGCCCCCTCATGCCGAGCATTTTCGCCAGCAAACATAGCCACGCATAATCAATGAGTTAAGCGACATCTTTTGCACGCTATCGGCTATCGACACCCGGTGTTCCCCTCCTGCATCGCAGCACAAATACGGCCCGCCCCGCCATCAAGGGAATCCCCCTAAATTTTTGTCAGACAAACCAACAGGCAATCAACCTTACAAACCATTGATTAAATTAAAAAACTTTCACAGCGCGAATGACATTTCACTAATTAGAGCTTAAACTCCACCCAATAAAAGGAGAACATCCCGCGATCGAGATGGGGTGGCGCCAGGTCAAACGAGAGAATAAGCAGGGGAATCAATAACATGCACGGCATGACAGACAAACAGAAGACGGCACGGATACAGGCCGTGATCCGCCAGGCCGGCGACGAGCTGCGCCACCAGTACCCGCTACTCGCCCGCCAGAACCTGATCGGCAGCGTGGTCATGACCGGCGCGCTGGCAGGCATGGCAAGCATGGCGGTGCTGTACGCCAAGGGGCTGCTTGCCTGGTGGATGGTCATCCCCATGGTGGCGCTGTTCCAGTCGTTGATTCACGAGCTCGAGCATGACCTGATCCACCTGATGTACTTCAAGGATCGCCCCTGGGCCTATCATCTGATGCTGCTGCTGTGCTGGCTGGCTCGCCCCAGCACGATCAGCCCGTGGGTACGCCGCAACCTTCATCTGCACCACCACAAGCATTCCGGCACCGAAACCGATCTCGAGGAGCGCGGCATCACCAACGGCGAAAGCTGGGGGCTCAAGCGCCTGCTGATGACCGGCGACAACATGCTCGCCGTGTTCCTGCGGCCCGTATCGACCTACCGCATGGTGCGCGCCTATGCCAAGGCGCAGAAGCCCGCCAGCCGCCGCGAGGAGCTGCTACTCAACCTGCGCCAGTGGATGGGTTACTCGCCGATCGGCCTGATGCACTATGTCGCCTGGCACGGCTTTCTGGCCTACCATGCCACGGCCTATGTCGCAGCCCACCTGGGCGTCCCGCTCACGCTCAGCCCCATGGCTCAGCAGCTCGTCCACACGCTCGACTTCGTGGCCGTGGCCTGGTTGCTGCCCAGCCACCTGCGCACCTTCTGTCTGCATTTTGTCAGCTCCAACATCCACTACTATGGCGATGTCGAAGACCGCAACGTCATGCAGCAATGCCAGGTCGTCACCGCATGGTGGATAACGCCGTTCCAGCTGTTCTGTTTCAATTTTGGCGCCACTCATGCCATCCATCACTTCATGGTGCGCGACCCGTTCTACATCCGCCAGCTGACCGCCACCAAGGCTCATCAGGTAATGCGCGAGATGGGCGTCCGCTTCAACGACTTCGGTACCTTCCTGCGCGCCAATCGCTTCCAGCGCGCGGATGAGCCCGTAGCCGCCGCCGCACTCAAGCGTCAGCCGATCTGAGGCCCCAGTCGTTCAGCCGTCGCTCCCTGTCGGCGGCTGAACATCGGCCGGGCACGTGCCATTTCGCGGGCACTCCCGGTTACACGCCCTCTTGCCGCACCGCGCGTTCGAGGCGGCGATCCGGCACCAGCCAGAGCAACGCCACCAGCACATAAATGCCCTGCGCCATCCAGTGCGACCAGAACGAGGCGATGATCGACAAGCCGTACAACAGCGGCGACACCTTCCCCTTCCAATCCGCCCCCAGCGCGTGCCTCAACGCAGACTGCTCGCCCTCGGTGGCGACAATCAGCTGCTGCAGCATCCAGTATGCAATCGCCGCCATCAGCAGGACGCCGCCGTAAACGGCCGTCGGCAGCGGCGCGAAATGGTTCTCCCCCATCCAGCCCGTGGCGAACGGAAACAGCGAGAGCCAGAACAACAGATGCAGGTTCGCCCACAGGATGCCACCCGAAACACGGTGCGTTGCGTGCAGCAGGTTATGGTGGTTGTTCCAGTAGATCCCTACATAGATGAAGCTCAGCACATAGCTCAGAAAGGTCGGAACCAAGGGCATCAGATCTTCCGAGTGCTCGCCATGCGGCACCTTCAACTCCAGCACCATGATGGTGATGATGATGGCGAGCACGCCATCGCTGAAGGCCTCAAGCCTGTTCTTACCCATGGCATCTCCTTGGCGCCCGACAGAAACGTTGCATGATAATGGACCTTGCCCCGTGTCAGCAGCCCCGGCCGGGCGCGACTCAGGCCCAAGCACGGCACGACGAGCAAGCATCGCCATCAAGCCCCCCCCAAGCGGATGAGAAGAAGCGGTGAGGAAGAGTGTCGCGCCTTCCGTAGATGCTTTCCGGTGACTCGCTGTACCGCAGACCGGATGGACAAAGGTGACGCAAGCAATCGACAAGCCTGCGTACAACAGGTGCCGTGGCTCATGGCGCCAGGCATGGCCTACTTGTCGTTCGTGATGCCCATGCCAGCCATCACCCTGGCGGCGTTGACCTTGCAGTCCATGTCTTCCGGCTTGGAATTGATCAACTGGATCAGCGACTGGATATGCGCCTTGCTCCGCGCCAGGCGCGCTTCCAGTGCCTCGATATCCGCGACCTTGCGCAGGAGCGCCGTGATCAGCTCGTCGTGCCGCCAGGACGAGATGTCCGCCGGCAGGAGCTGCTTGATTTCATCGAGGGAGAAGCCGGCCTGCTGTGCGTCGCCGATGATGGTCAGCACCGCCACGGCGTCCGGTGGGTAGTCGCGGTAGCCATTTGCCTGCCGGCTTGCCACCTTCAGCAAGCCCTTGGATTCATAGAAGCGGATGGCTGAGGCCGCCATGCCGGTACGTTTGGCGAGTTCTCCGATTTTCATGCGGCACCTGACTAAACAATTGGCTCGATGCCCGGCTGCGCGATGCGCGGCGAGCATCAATGACTGGCTGACGGACTTACGACTGGCGCCCACGCTGCAACGCGGCCAACAATGCCTGCGCAACCTCCTTGCTGGAGCCGGGGTTCTGGCCGGTGACGATGCGGCCATCCGTCAACACAAAGCTGCTGAACGGGATCAGCGATTTCTCGTAGCGAGCGCCCCTGGCTTCCATTTCGCTCTGCAGCAGATAGGGTACCTGATCTTTCACCCCGGACAGCGTCTCTTCGAGATTGGAAAAGCCGGTGACGCGATGCCCCTCGATCAGCGGCCTGCCGTTGTCCGCCAGCAGGTCCAGCAGGCCCGCCGCACCATGGCATACCGACGAGACTATGCCGCCATTGCGGTAGATGCCCTCGGCAACCCGCTTGAGCGCCTGGCTGCCGCGGAAGTCCCACATCGTACCGTGGCCACCGGTATAGAAGATGGCCCGGTAGGCCACCGGGTCAATGCTGGCCGCAGCCTTGGTCGACCGCAACAACACCATGAAAGCCGGATCATTCAGACGCGCCCTGGCTGTGGCATCGGTATAAAGCCAGCCCAGGCTGCGCTCGTCCAACGGCACGGCACCGCCATTCGGGCTGACGAAATCCACGCCGTAGCCGGCACCTTTCAACACATCGTAGACGTGCGTCAACTCCGTGAGCCACAGCCCGGTACGGTCGCTTCTGCCTGGGTAGCGGTCATGATTGGTCATGACCACCAGCACCTTTCCAGCGGTGACGGACGGCTCCGCTGCCGGCTCGGCCACGGCGGCTTTCATCATCAGTAACGACATGGCGAGCAGCGCCAGTTTCTTGAAAATGAGCATGGGTAGTTCCCTCCGAATGATAGGGCATTTCGCCCTGGCCGCATGCGCAGGCCAGCCAGCAACGACTGGCAAGGCCCATGCTAAGATTAAAGTCCACTTCAATGTCAACCGCCCCCATTTCCTGACCCGGGCGCCATGCCAGGCCATGGTGGCCTGCCCACCAAAGCGACATCCCTCCTCCTCTCTGCAGGCACATTTTTTTCAGGCAGGGCTTGACCTTAAAGTGAGCTTTAATCCTATCGTGCAGTCTCCATTACCCGGGAGACCGCGATGACACCCTTTACTTCCCTGAGCCTGCCCAACGGGACCATGTTGCCAAACCGCCTTGCCAAAGCCGCCATGGAGGAAAACATGGCCGACAAGGATCACGCCCCATCCGATGACCTGATCCGCCTGTACCGCACCTGGGCCGATGGTGGCGTCGGGTTGATGATCACCGGCAACGTCATGGTCGACCGCCGCGCCATGACCGGGCCAGGCGGCGTGGTGCTGGAGTCGGCGCAATTCGGCGCCCGCTTTGAAACGTGGTCTGCCGCGGCCCGCACGCAGGGCGCGCAGGTCTGGATGCAGATCAACCACCCTGGCCGCCAGATGCCTGCCGCACTGGGGCAGGAAACCATCGCGCCGTCCGAGGTGGCGATGGACCTGGGTAATTTCTCCAAGCAGTTCACCGCGCCCCGCGCCATGACTGAGGCCGATATCGCGGACGTGCAGGCCCGTTTCGTCAAAACGGCACAACTGGCGGAACAGTTCGGCTTCACCGGCGTACAGATTCACGCCGCACACGGCTACCTGATCAGCCAGTTCCTGTCTCCCATCACCAACAAGCGTACGGACCGCTGGGGTGGCAGCATCGAGAACCGCGCCCGCCTGCTGCTGAACATCGTGCGGAAAGTGCGCCAGGCCGTGAGCGCCAGTTTTGCCGTCTCGGTGAAGATCAACTCGGCCGACTTCCAGCGCGGCGGCTTCAGCGCCGACGATGCCAAGCTGGTCGTCGCCATGCTCAACCCGCTCGGCGTGGACCTGATCGAGCTGTCCGGCGGCAGTTACGAGGCACCGGCCATGCACGGCCAGGCACGCGATGGCCGTACGCTGGCGCGCGAAGCCTATTTCCTGGAGTTCGCCAAGGACATCGCCTCCGTTGCCAAGATGCCCATCATGGTGACTGGCGGCATCCGCCGCTACCCGGTGGTGGAGCAAGTGCTGGCAGGCGGCATCGACGTCGCCGGCATGGCCACCGCACTGGCGATCGACCCGCAGCTGCCGAAGACATGGCGCGCCGATACCTCGGCCTCGACCACACTGCGCGCCATCCGGTGGAAGAACAAGGTGCTGGCCTCGGTCGGCTACATGGCCATGGTCAAGTATCAAATGCGTCGCCTCAGCCTGGGCAAGCGCACCCGGCCCGATGTGGCGCCAGCCTTGGCGCTGGTACACCAGCAATGGGACACCACGATCAGGAATTTCCAGTATCGCCGCTGGATGAATGCCCAGGCCGTTCCTGCGTAATCGCCCCGGAAAATTCGATAAGCGAAATTCGGCAGGTAGGCCCGCTCAGCCTGCCCCCCCTGAACCGTGCGTTGGCCAGCAACATGCTGGCCTTTTTTTGTGGGAATGGGCTTTTGGCAGCCATATGTGCCGTACCTGAATATGTCCAGCCGGATTGAATTGCCGTTTCGCCGAATTCATCGATAGCTTGAATAACCCACAAATATAGCTGTCGCCATTTTTTGCAACACGGCCAAAAAGTTGATGCAAATAGCTTGACCATCAAGTCAACTTGAAAGTTACGCTGTGATCTGGCTGACGAAGCGGCAGAGCTGGATTCAGGCATGCCATTCTGGTCAACAAAAAACCGCGGATGAAAGGCTGTTTCAAATAATGCGCCTCACGATGAAAAGCGGCCCATCCGGATTGCCGACACAGACTCGAACCAATCATTGAAAGTGACTACCATGAATCTCCGCCACGTCGCAGCAATTACCGGCCTGTTCCTGAACATCGCCGCCACGCCCAGCTGGGCGCAGAGTGCGGCAGCAACAGCGCAGCCTGACAATGCCACCATCAACATCGCCGGGCACACTGTCCCGGTGGTAGCGGGTGGCTTGTATGACCGCTATCGCTCCAATCCGCCGCTGTCCGTCATTGCATCGGAAGCGCCGGATGTTGACCTGGGCTGGTTCAAGGGAATGAAGAAGGAAAAGGTTGATATCGGCTTTGAATCCTACTCGCCCAATTTCTATTACAAAAACAGCCGAATTACTGCCGTATACACGGCAGACATTAGCAGGCTCAGAGAATTGATGCCTGCTGCCGTGCTGAAAGAAGTTCAGCCACTGCAGATATGGCCAGGCCGAGGGCTGATCGCATTCACTGCCTATTCTTATCACTATTGCGACAACGACAGTTATAACGAAGTGGCCCTGTCGATCATTACCAATAAGCCTGGCAATTCCAATTTCGGCCCGTTCAGTTTGATCGGCCAGTCGCTGTCCAGTGATTTCTGGGGCTATGTGCTGAAGCTGCCGGTCAATACGGAGCTGGCAAGGGTCAGGGGCGTAGTGGGATACAACCTGCCGAAATGGCTGACCGGCATTGACGTCAAGGACCAGGAACAATCGCTGGCCTTCACCATCACAGACAGCGAAACAGGCAAGACCGACGTGGTTTTCGAAGGCAAGAAGCTGCCCAACCCCTCACGCAAGGTTGAAATGGTGAGCAACAGCTTTACCAATATCGATCACCAGGGGCGGCTGACCTATGGTTACGCCGTCTCGCGGCAGCTCAGCCATGCCACCAGCACCAGCGCGGAAGCGGCCAATCTGGCACTGAATGGCGGCAGCCTGTCCACCTATATTAAATCCTTGCAGCTGGGGAAAATGCTGAAATATGAGTACGTGCCCGAGTTCCAGAGTGCACTGTACGCCCCGGCGCCACTGGCAACCCTGCTGACCAGCAAGTGATGCGAGACGCCGCATGGGCGGCGCAGGCTTGGTGTGTCAGCTGGAATACCGAGCTGCCGCGCCATGAGCTGGCGTGGGGCGATACGCAATAGAGGCAGCCCCAGGGCATTTGCCGCACGCCGCCAAGCCCGCCTGTGGCCCGCGCCTGGCCCGGCGCTGCGGCGGGCGGCGCAGCAACGAGCGGTACCAAGATAACTGGGCCTGCTGAAAATGACGAAGCCCACCATCCGGTGGGCTTTCCCGTATTGTACGCTTGCAACACTCACCGCCAGCATGGGCAGAAGCCAGGGCCTGATGCGCAGAAAAACAAAAAGCCATTGAAATTCAATGGCTTTTATATGTATTGGCGGAGGCTGTGTCCGCCTAACTCGATTTCGCCCCCTTCCGCAGCCATCCAAAAATAGTTGATATATAACAACTATTTGCAAAACCCGCTTCCATAACATTCCGACACATTCCGCTGAAATCCAGATACCATTCATGGGCCATTTCATGGGCCAACTTTCTGTGGGCCGCGATACAAGAGGAAAGTCGAACTATGGCTGCTGAAAAGCTGACCGCCCTACGGGTGGAGAAGATCAAGAATCCCGGCTATTACGGCGACGGTAAGGGGCTATGGTTACGGGTCAAGGATACTGGCGCCAAGACGTGGGCTTACCGCTTCATGCTACAGGGCAAGCAACGTGAAATGGGGCTTGGGCCGTATCCAGAAGTCAGCCTGGCGGATGCCAGGCGACTGGCGACCGAGGCGCGAGAGCGGGCCAAGCGCGGCATTGACCCAATCGACGCCCGCCACCAGGCAGAGACAGACCGGAAAGCGGAAGCATTGCTTGCCGCTGCGCGGTTGATGACGTTTGACGATTGCGCCGCAGCCTACATCAAGGCCCACCGCGCCGGCTGGAAAAACAGCAAGCATGCCCAGCAGTGGGAGAACACGCTTGCCGCCTATGCCAGCCCCGTATTTGGCGGCGTATCGATAGCGGATGTTGATCTACCCCTGGTGCTCAAAGCGCTTGAACCCATCTGGCGCACCAAGACCGAAACGGCCAACCGCCTACGCAACCGGGTAGAACTGATCATCGATTGGTCGATAGCCAGGGGCCACCGGCAAGCCGCCAATCCGGCCAAGTGGCGCGGCCTGCTGGATAAATTGCTACCCGCGCCGGGCAAGATACAGAGAACCGAACACTTCGCCGCCCTGCCCTACCTGGAGATACAGCCGTTCATTCAGGCATTGCGGCAACAGGAGGGCGTCGGCCGTCTGGCGTTCGAGTTCTGCATACTGACCGCCAGCCGTACCAGCGAGGCCATTGGCGCACGCTGGGAAGAGGTCAATATCGAAACAAGGGTATGGACCATTCCGGCCGAGCGCATGAAAGCCAGAAAGGAGCACACAGTACCGCTGTCGGATCGCTGCATGGCGATCCTCGAAGAAGCCAGGCAACTGGGCAGCAACGAGGGCCATGTGTTCCCCGGCCGCAACACCGGCAAGCCACTATCCAACATGGCATTCCTGATGCAACTGCGGCGCATGGGGCGAGATGACCTGACGGCACATGGTTTCCGCTCGACGTTCAGAGACTGGTGTGCCGAAGCCACCGCCTACCCAAAAGACGTAATTGAAATGGCCCTGGCGCATGCCATCGAGAACAAAGTCGAGGCGGCTTACCGTCGCGGTGATCTGCTGGAAAAACGCCGCCGACTGATGGCGGATTGGGCCGCCTTCTGCGAGCAGAGGCAGTCGGCCGGCGACGTGGTTCCGATCCGCAAAACAGCCTGATGGGCAGCCACCCCCCCTCTCTCAGCGAGTGAGCAGTGTGAGCGATGTGAGCGGATCAAATAAATCAATGACTTACACGTGAGCAGATAACACCGTACATGTGGGCAGGCCAAAAATGTGAGCGACGCCGCTAAACCGCTGCAAGCCAATACTGGCGCGGCTTTCAGGCCGATTTGCGATGCATGTTCCTTGTTGGCGAGCTGCTTAAAATTTGTGCAAAATCTCAGGGTTTTCGGCCCATTTTGAGGCCTTTTCCCCCCCTGAAAATCAGCGCGAATTGCTTTCTTGCCAGCCCCTACCGGGCGGGGCCGCAATTGCCTTTGGTGCAATCATTGCATTACAATTTAACATGCCCACGGTCAAGCTATTTGGCGATTGCGCCATTCAGGTCTACCCACGCGACCACGCGCCGCCGCATTTTCACGTGGTGTTTTCGGATGGTTCTCGCTGCGCGGTGGCAATTGATGATCTGGCGGTGATTGCGGGACGGGTTCCAGCCCGGCGCCTGCGGCCGGCACTCGAATGGGCTGCGGCAAATCGCGAGGCCCTGCAAACCATATGGAAGGAAGTCAACCAATGAAAGCGCCCACTGTTCTGAACGTAAGCGCTTGCCCGCCCAGCGTACTGAGCATCGAATGGTCAACCGGTGAAACCCTGCGCACGGATATTGGCGAGCAGATCGAACGCTTCGAACTGCTGCATTCCCTGCGTGATGCTGCGTGCTTCGCCCAGGCGGCGCCCGGTCTGTGGGGGCATAGCGTGATGTGGGGTGGCGCTGCCGATATGGGGGCCGACCAGCTTTACGAGCTGGGCCGGCAGCAGGCAGGCTTGCCGACACCGGCAGAGTTTAGCGACTGGATGAAGCGCCACCGCCTGACGTTGACGACGGCCGCGACGGCGCTAGGTCTGTCGCGGCGCATGGTGGCGTATTACTGCTCCGGGTCGAAGCCGATCCCGCTGGTAGTCGGGCTGGCCTGCCTTGGCTGGGAAATGCGCCACAGGGCTGCGGCGTGAGCCACGACGCACCAGCTTTCGGCAATATGGCCGCCGGCCCATCGGCGGGTCAGGAGGCGGCACAATGAACGAAGAGGTATTGCAAATCCGCGTAGGCTTCCCCGTTGCCGATAGCCTGGCCGATGCCGCCGGAACCATGACGGCAATCGAGAGCGGCGCCAGCCCGGCGCATCATTTCGGCATGGGCTTTGCCGATATGGGGCAGATGCTGGCCGTATTCACCCCCAAGCGCTGGGAGTTGATCGGCAAGCTACGTGAAATCGGCCCGGCGTCGGTGGCCGAGCTGGCGCGGCAACTGGGGCGTGATTACAAGAACGTCCACGGCGACGTTGAAAAGCTTGCCGAATGGCTGGCGATCGAGCGCGGCGACAATGGCAAGGTATGCGTGCCCTATGCCGAGATCGTGCTCGACATGCGCTTGCCGGATCGGGCGGCGGCATGACCACGCCAGTTATCCTGGCCGTAACAGCCACGCCGCCGGCCGGGCTGCTGATCGAGTGGTCAAGCGGGGAGATATTGCTAATCGAGATTGGCGCCCAGATCGAGTGCTTTCCGGCGCTGCATGTCCTGCGTGATGGCGAACGATTCGCCAGGGCGAAACCGGGCGTAGATGGCCGTGGCCTGAGCTGGGGCGATGGCGCGGAGATCAGCGCTGATTTGCTGTACTGGCTGGGCAAGGAGCAGGCGCCAATAGACGAGCAGCGGCTGCGGCTAGCTGGGTACGTTCAAATCTATCGGAGCGGCGGCGCCCTGGCTGACGAGCTTGTCAGCACGGTTGAAGCCCTGCGCCACCCCGGCGGAGAGCCAATATCCGCCGAGTTGTGCGGCCTGCTGCTCGATCTGCTGAGGGGCAAAACCAAGGCCGGGAAGCGCGTGCCGGTATCGGCTACCGTCATCCGCGAATCGTTCCAGCGGATGTATGAACGCATGAAAGTGGATGATTTTGCCAAAGGCCAACCCGTGTGGGAGGAAACGCTTTCATCCGCCAGTTTTCTAGCGGGCCACATCCCGCGACTTAGTGACGGCCAGCAGCCCTCAAATCCGGCCGTTAAGCGGTACGTCGCCGTTGCCAATAGCCTGGCCGCTGCCTGGAGACTGAGCCTGCCCACGGTTTGCGATTACATCTCGGGCCGGAAAAAACATAAATCCCAAGGGCGCAAATCCACCTAACACAAGCCGCGCGAATTGTCACATGGAATAAATCGCCAGTTTTTCCATGTGATACGTTTTCCCCCGTTACATAAAGTGCCTCCATCCAATGCATTCCGCATGGGTCCTTATGGAAAGGCACACAATGAAGCCACAGCACGTCAAGCAGGCCACCCCCCAGGTGGAAGTTACCCATATCCCCTCGATTGACCCCCTCCTGCGCTTGCCGGATGTTGAGGCCGCGACGGGGTTCAAACGCTCGCACATCTATGCCTTGATGGCCCGCGGCGATTTTCCGAGAACGATACGAATCGGCACTAACGCAGTCGCGTGGAGGCTGTCCGATATTGCTATGTGGATTGCCGGACGCGTGGAGGCCGCATGATGACCGCCACCGCCACCGCCACCGACATTCTGCGGCAAGTCACGTTCATCCCTGTAGATGAGGCCTTGTCGCGCCTGGCCGGGCGCATGTCGCCAGCAGCGCCATACCTGAATCGCCGGATTGAAGAGTTGACGCTCGCCGCCCGGCCAATTCACTCGAATGACGGAAAGGTAGCGGCAGTGTGGCCTAATGGCGCCGTGGTCGTACTGCGGGCCAGCGAGGCGGCGGCATTCATCGCCCTGCGCGGTGAGGTGCTGCCTGGATGGTGGCCCGCAGCCAAGCCGTCTGCCCGCAAACTGTGTGATGTCGTTGAAGCGCTGGAAGTCGGCTACGCGGCGTTTGTGGAAGCGGCTGCCGGGAAATACCCCGGCCAACTTGCCGACGCCGCCGAGGCTGACTGCCTGGCAACGATCCGGGGGCACAGATGAGACAAGCCCCCTATCGCAAACCCTCCAGCAGCAGGCGCCGCGCCCGCGCCAAGGCTGCCCGCCATCAGGGCCAGCGCCCGCCCGAGTGCCGCCACCAGCCCCGGTGCACCTGCTGCGGCGCTGTCGCGCATGCCGGTTTACTGGTGCTGGGTGCGGTGCTCGCCGTACCAGGTGCTTGGCTCGATGCATCGGCCTGCGCTGCCTGTGTGCAGATCGGCATTCTGAGCCGCAGCGGCCGCGAGCGGCTGTTACGCGCCATGCTGCGTGGGGCGCCGGCATGATGCCCACAGCCATTGCAGCGCGAGCCACCTGGCGCCATAATGCAGCCGTCGCAGTCAATCCTGCGACCGAGTTTGACAGCTCGAATAAGTTAGGCGGACAGCCGCCACATGCGGCTATTGTTTTGTCCGAAATGCCTAGTCACGCCTCTACGGCGGGCCGGGCGGGGGCACCTACGGGTGCGCCGGTGCCTAGCTTCCGGTCTGTCAACCCCGTTTCGGCCCGCCACCCTCGTTTGACAGCGAGGTGCGGGAATACAAACCGCACACTAGGAGGCCAGATCATGGCTAGTACTCAATCCCGCGCCGACACGGCGCCTGCAGCAACCCTTTTCCCCGCCAATTACAGCCGCAAGGTGGCAAAGCGCAACATCAGCCCGGATGTGGCACGCATCGCCGGCTTGTATCCGCATTTGCAGTTCTGCGATTACGGCGATGGCGTGTGTTTTGTGACTGGCGACGAAGCCAGTTTGCGCGCCTTGAACCTGATCCCTACCGGTGCCCGTATTCCGCAGAAGCCCCGAACCTGGGTCGAATTCTGTTCGTGGATCGTGGGGAATTGCCCTCTCTACGGCTACAAGCTGTCCATGACGGTCAAGCATGAGCTGTGTGTCTGGTTTGTGCGCGCCGCTTTCATCGATCCCACCTATCTGGCTTTTCGCCGGCTGCATCTGGCGCCGTCAGCAGACCTACTGACCGGCGAAGCCGCAGACATTTACTGACTGACAGGGGAAATCGCATGAAAACCGACAGCAAAAACGCATCGGCGGGCTTTGCTCGCCCGGCCATTCCGCAAAACCCGTTGATCGACAGTATCACCGCCAACACGCTGACCAACTGCCGAGCAGCGCTTGCGGCCTTGCAAGACTTGAACCTGGCGCCGGGGGATACGGATGAACACGCCAGCCACGGCGTCTGGCTGATCCAGCAGTGTATTTCCGAGGCGCTGACCTACGAAATCGAGCGCGACCGAGCAGACAGACGCGCGGCTGGCCCGCGCCTGTCCGGTATCTATCGGCCCGAACCGGGTGAAGGTGGGCATGATGGCTGACCGCCTCGATTTCGACCTGATCAAGCGCCAGGCTGTCGGCCAGTGGGTTGACATCCTGACTGCCGCCGGCCTGCCGCGCGAGGCGCTGACCAAGCGCCACAAGCCGTGCCCGATGTGCGGCGGGACCGACCGTTTCAGCTTCAAGGATAGAGAAGGCCGTGGCACCTACGTGTGCAACCAATGCCGCCCGCAAGGCGGCGATGGCTTTCACCTGCTCGCGGCCTGGCTCGATTGCGATTTCATCGGGGCCATGCGCAACGTGGCCGGGCATCTGCATATCGCGCCCATCACGCCAGGCATGCCGATTGCCGCCACGCAAAGGGCTCTTGCAGCCCCTGCCGTGGTTCCGCCGGACATCGAGCGCTTGAAGCGTGCCGCGCGGCGCATCGCGGCCTTATGGCGCGAGGCCGGGCCGGTGACGGGCGCCTGTCCCGTTGGCCGCTACCTGGCCCGCCGTGGCCTGCGGCTCGATGCCTACCCGGCCGCGCTGCGCCATCACCGCGCCTTGCCGTACTACCAGCCCAGCGACGATGGCGCCGCGCCAGTGAAGCTGGGCGAGTGGCCGGCGATGCTGGCGGCCATCCAGCAGCCCGGCGGCAAGTGCATCGCGCTGCACCAAACCTGGCTGACGCCAGACGGAGACAAGGCCGCTGTCCCTTGCGTGAAGAAGTGGACCGCGACTAGCGGCACCGCGCGTGGCGCTGCGATACGGCTGTTTGAGCCTGATACCCGCCTGGCCCTGACCGAAGGTATCGAGACTGCTTTGGCTGTACGCCAGGCCAACGGCTGGCCGGTGTGGGCGGCTGTGTCGGCGTGGGGATTGGAGCATGTCGAAATACCGCCCGGCGTGGCATCGGTACTGATCGCCGCTGACCACGACCCAGCCGGCACCAAGGCGGCCCAGGCGCTGGCCCAAAGGCTGACGCAAGAAGGCCGGCAGGTGCGGCTACTGTTACCGACCGAAGCCGGCAAAGACTGGCTCGACGTATTGAACGACTACCGCCCGTTTGAATGACGACCGCGCCGAAGAGCGTGAACAGGAGATTCGATCAAGGGGAGATGGACAGCAGCGCCAGCCCTGGCGCTGTGGAAAGGCTTAGCAATGAATGATTTGGACAGACTCAGAAATGTTGAAGCGGCGCCGGAATACACCGACACCGCCTCATTGGACGCGACACCCGAGCCGCTACTCGACGCCGCACAGCACAGCAACACCAAAGAGAATGATGCCACAGCGAAGCCCGGCGGCAAAGCCACAAGAACGCCCACCAAGGCAACGCCAGCGGGCGGCAAGGCCAAGGCATCGCCCACTGTGCGCAAGAGCGACAGCGGTAACTGGAGCGCTGGCGACAAAGGGGTTTTCTTCAAGGCTGACCCTGACAGCGACGCACCACCCACCTACGTGTGCGCCCGGCTCGATGTGCTGGAGCAGACACGTGATGAGGCCGGCGGGAGCTGGGGCAAGCTGGTGCGTTTTACCGATCCTGACCAGAACCCCAAGGAAATGAACCTGCTATCGTCCGACCTGGCTACCGAGGGCGGCGGCCCGGTGATCAGGCAGCTTGCCGATGCCGGCCTGCGTATTGGGTCGGGGCTCAAGGCACGTGAATACCTGTTGCGCTACCTGCGCGAACAAGACCCCATTGGCCGCGCGCTGCTGGTGGACAAATCGGGCTGGCATGCGCCGGTGTTCCTGCTAGGCGAAGAGCAGATTGGCGAAGCCCCTGAGAGACGGGTGTTTGCCGCTGGCGCTGGCCGCGCGCCAGCCCCGTACAGCCACAAGGGCAGCCTCGACGAGTGGCGGCGCAACGTGGCCGCGCTGTGCGTCGATAACCCGCTGCTGCTGTTCGCTAGCGCTGCGGCCTTTGCCGGGCCACTGCTGGAGCTGATCGGCGCCGAGTCGGGCGGGTTTCATGTGTACGGCAACAGCTCGCAAGGCAAGTCTACCTTGCTCTCGATGGCGGCATCGGTTTGGGGCAAGCCCGCTGACTACTGCAAGACCTGGCGGGCCACCGACAACGCCCTTGAGGGTATCGCCCGCGCCTACGCCGATACGCTGCTGCTGCTCGACGAGATCAAGGAATGCGACCCCCGCGTCATCGATCAGACGGTGTATATGCTGGGGAATGGAAAAGCAAAAGCCCGGGCGACTGACACGGGCGGGTTACGCAAGGCGGCAAGCTGGCGGCTGCTGTTCCTGTCGGCCGGCGAGCTGACCCTACAGCAGCACCTGGCCAGTGTCGGCAAGCAAGGCTTCGCTGGATTGGAGATGCGCCTGTTGTCGCTCCCGCTGCCGGATCGTGGCCTGTTTGTGGCACTGCATGGCCAGGCCGATGGCGCGGCGTTCTCCAATCACGTCAAGGCGATGACCGGGCGCTATCACGGCGCCGCCGGGCGTGCCTTCCTGCATGCCCTGGTAACAAACAGGGCCGGGCTCGCGGCCGGTATCCGCAGCGCCCAGGATGCGTTCATCGGCAGTTGTGTACCCGGTGGCGCCCACGGGCAGGTAAGCCGCGCGGCGGCGCGCTTCGCCCTGGTCGGCATTGCCGGCGAGCTGGCGACCGGCTGGGGTGTGACGGGCTGGCCGGAAGGCGCGGCCCTGGCTGCGGCGACCGAGTGCTTCAAGACCTGGCTGCGCGGCCGGGGCACGGCAGGCAGCACCGAAGAGCGCGACATAGTAAAGCGCCTGGCTGCCTTCCTTGAGGCGCACGGCGAAGGCCGCTTTACGCGGTTGACCGACGACAAGACCAGCGACGCCGATAACCACAAGGGCAAGACCCTGGCGCGCGTCGGCTATCGCTGGCTGCGCCGGCCGGGCTGCATCGAGGCCGGCGACGGCTCGCCGGTGGTCGGTGAGGCGGGCTATTCGCTCGATGAGTCGGCCACGTGGGTTTACTACGTTTTCAGCGAAGCTTGGGCCAAGGATATATTCGCCGGAATGAATTTCAGGCAGGCAAACAAGGTGCTGCTTCAACATGGCGTGATCGCGCCCGGCTCGGGCGGCAAGGCCTCGAAATCACGCAATGAAGCCCGCCTGCCGAACGTCGAAATACCGGGCCGTGTGTACGTTGTGGATGGGTCAAAACTGGCCGATGTGATGGGCGCCATGGACGACTGAGACAAGCCTGAAAGCCGCGCCAGTATTGGCTTGTAGCGGTTTCGTGGCGCCGCTCACATTTCTGGGCTGCCCACATCTGGTCCGTTATCCGCTCACATGTAAGTCATTGATTTATTGTGGCCGCTCACTCCGCGCACTCCGCTCACTCCCCCGGATAGGGGGGGGTAGGTCGGTGGCCCCGGAATGGGTGGAGAAGAGCGGTTCAGCGCCACCAAAAATGGGCAAGCGATGACCCGCACTTTTCCCGATTCAAGGCCGGCATAAGTTTGGTTTTGTCACCCCATATAAATACGCCGTGACGAATGTGCAGGGGCAGGTGGCCGACCTGTGTTCACCCCCCCTGCCGGGTGATGGGTCCTCCCGAGGCATGCCGTTCACGGGTAATTCGGACCTTTCATTATCGGATGTAGATGGATGCCGGACAGGGTGAACGGCCCACCCTGTACCGTTCGCTTTCAATCAACCGGGAGTATTCCCGGTATTTGTGGAGACAACCCCATGCGGAATAGAAGCCTGTTTACCTCGATCGCCTGGCCCGCCGCGAGAAGGCCGGCGCGCGCCGATATACTGGAGCGGCTGGATTGCGTGGTTCCGTGGGATGCCCTGGCCGGGCTGATCGCACAGCCTACGCCAGGCCCGCGCGGTGGGCGCCCAAGCCATCCACGCATGCTGCTGTTGCGCATCTGGGTGCTACAGCAGCTTTACCGCGTCAGCGATGAGGCTGCCGAATCACTGATACTCGACAGCCACAGCGCCGCCGCATTCGTCGGGCTTGATCCCTGGAAGCCCAGGCCGCCAGGCGCATCGGCCATCGGCAACTTCCGGCGCGCTATTGCCAGCACCGCCGAAGGCAGGCAGCTACAGCGACAACTCGATGACGCCATGCAATGTGCCGGCCTGGAGCTGCGGCCGGGCTGTCTGGTGGAGCCGGTACTGAGGAACCGTGGTCCCTCGTGATCAGTCTAACCAAGGGTGAGGCAAAAGCTTGGCACCCCAAGCCCCAAGAGCGGCCAGCAAACATGACAAAAGCCCTGAGTCGGGCTTTTTGTGTTTGTGCGCTTGGCGGAGAGAAATGGTTAAATCAGAAACCGGGAGCCACAAAATTTTGAACTGTTTGTGGGCCGTTTAATGGGCCATTCTCGCCAACAAAATAAAAAAGCCAATGGAATCATTGGCTTATTTTTTAATTTGGCGGAGGCTGTGAGATTCGAACTCACGGACGGTTGCCCGTCGGCAGTTTTCAAGACTGCTGGTTTAAACCACTCACCCAAACCTCCTGAATTGTCTGCGAAACCGGGGTTTCGCGCCAGCGACAATGGCCTTCGTCGCGGCAGGGAGCGAATGTTACCGCGAATGCGCGCACCGTGCCAGTGTTGAAACTTTCCCGCAGCTCACATAGTCTTAGCAGGGTCATCAATGAAAGGAGCCTACCGGCTTATGAACACTCCGCTGCATACCTCTTATCAGTATGGCGCCGAGGTTGCACAATCCCGCAACCGGGTGCTGCGTAACACCTATGCCCTGCTCGGCCTGTCGATGCTGCCGACCGTGGCGGGCGCGCTGGTCGGCGTGCAGACCAACTTCTGGATGCTGTTTGCCGGCCATCCGATCATGGCACCGCTGCTGTTCCTCGCGGGCGCGTTCGGCTTCATGTGGGGCATCGGCCGCAACCGTGAGAGCGCACTGGGTGTGGGCCTGATGCTCGGCTTCACCTTCTTCATGGGGCTGATGCTGTCGATTTCGCTCGCGGCGGCCCTGCGCTTCAGCAACGGCGGCACGCTGATCGCGCTGGCAGCAGGCGGCACCGGCATCATCTTCTCGTCGCTGGCGGCACTGGCCACCATCACGAAGAAGGACTTCAGCTTCATGGGCAAGTTCCTGTTCATCGGGCTGATCCTGCTGGTGATCGCATCACTGGCCAACCTGTTCTTTGCGATTCCGGCGCTGGCGCTGACGATCTCGGCGATTGCCGTGCTGATCTTCTCGGCTTACATCCTGTATGACGTGAGCCAGATCGTGAACGGCGGCGAGACCAACTATGTGATGGCCACGCTGCAGCTGTACCTGGACATCTACAACGTCTTCGTCAACCTGCTGAACCTGCTGATGGCATTTGCCGGCGACCGCCGTTAAGCGCAACCCGCAGCAGCAAAAAGGCGGCTCATCGAGCCGCCTTTTTTGTCGCCTTGAAGCTCGCGTCAGGGCAATTCGAACAAGGCCACCGACTCGACGTGCGCCGTGTGCGGGAACATGTTGACGACACCGGCCGCCACCAGGCAATAGCCCTGCACGTTGACCAGCACGCTCGCATCGCGCGCCAGCGTCGACGGGCTGCACGAGACATAGACGATGCGCCTGGGGCGATTGCCCTCGGTGAACGATTTGCACAGCTCGACGGCGCCATCGCGCGGCGGGTCGATCAGCATCTTGTCGAAATGGCCAAGATCGGCGAGCTTTTCCGGCGTCATCTCGAACAGGTTGGCGACGACGAACTCTGTGCGCTCCGCCAAGCCGTTGTACACGGCGCCGTCGACGGCACGCTGCACCAGGCCGGGGCTACCCTCCATACCCAGCACGGTGGCGCCACGGCGCGCGATCGGCAGCGTGAAGTTGCCCAGCCCGCAGAACATGTCGGCGATACGCTCGCCCGGCTGCGGGTCGAGCAGGTTCAGCGCGCGCTCGACCAGCACGCGGTTGATCTGGTGGTTGACCTGGGTGAACTCGGTCGGCCGGAACGGCATGACGACGCCGAACTCGGGCAGGCTGTAGGTCAGCGCCGGCGCATCGAGCGGATAGAAGGGATAGGCGGTATCCGGGCCCTTGGGCTGCAGCCAGAACTGCACCTTCCACTGGTCGGCATAGTCGCGCAACTGTTGTTCATCGTCGGCGTTGAGCGGCTCCATGATACGCAGCACCAGCACATCGACCTGATCGCCCAAGGCAACTTCGACCTGCGGCATACGATCCTTGATCGACAGCGAGCCGATCAACCCTCGCAGCGGCACGAGCTGGTCGGAGATGCGCTTGGGCAGGATCTGGCAGCTCGTCATGTCGGCGATGAAACTGGAGCGCTTCTCGTGGAAGCCAACCAGCATGCCGCCCTTTTTCTCGACGAAGCGTGCGGACAGCCGTGCACGGTAGCGATAGCCCCAGCTCGGGCCGTAGATTGCCGGCAGCAGGCGCTCGGGCTTGACCTTGCCGATGCGCTCGAGATTGTCTTCCAGCACACGCTGCTTGGCGGCCACCTGGGCCCCCGCTTCCAGATGCTGCATCGAGCAACCGCCACAGGTGCCGAAATGCGGGCACTTGGGCTTCACGCGCATGAAGCTCTCGGTATGGATGGTGGTGGCCTGGGCGTTCTCGAAGCTCGGCTTCTTGCGGTAGGACTGGTAGCTGACGGTTTCGAACGGCAGCGCGCCGTCGATGAAGATGACCTTGCCCTCGACGTGGGCAATGCCGTGGCCCTCGTGGTCGAGGGATTCGATGGTGGCGATAGGCATGGCTAAACGACTGATGTGAATCGAAAAGCCGGCCATTTTACCGCAGAACGCCAGTCAGGGCAGGCTGTTTGCGCCCGGCCCCAGTGCCGCGCGGCAGACAGGCTATTTTTTCACCCAGTCGCCACCGGCCTTTTGTACGTACCAGCCACCCTGCGCCTTGTCGATCCAGCGCTGGGCGAAGGTCGAGCGGATTTCGCCCTCCCACTCGGGATGGCTGTTGGCGCGGGCGATTTCCTTGTACAACTGGCTACGGTCGCGGTTTTCTTCGGCGACGAGCTGGTTAGCCTGGGCCCGCTGCGCCAGCGGCACGGCATTGGCGTCACGCAGGGAGACGAGGCCATCCTTGGTCAGGCCGACCGCGCCACTGCCGTAAAGCGGTGCCAGCTGGGCGTTGCGCGCCTGCATGCTCTGCTTGATCTGGTTGATGGCGGGCGTATTGACCTCGATATCGGCGGCGGCCAGTGCCACGTTCGCGATTGCAGCCAGGGCAGTCGCGGCCATCAGTTGGCGGAACAGCGTCATGATGTTCTCCTCTTATTGTGCTGGCTTGTTGTCGGCTGGTGCGGCATCTGCCGGCTTGCCCTCTGCGGGTTTGGCCGGTGTCTTGCCCTGCTGCTGCCAGACTTCGTCGATGATCTTGTCTGCCGCCTTTTCGGCGGCGGCAGCGGGAAAGTAGATGTTGATGGTGACGCAGGCGCTGGTCAGCAGCGCCAATGCGGCGAGCACCGGCAAGGTATGGCTTGTTCTCATGTCCGCTCCTATTTCACGACCGGGCTCAGGTTATCCTGCGTGATGCGCTTGAGCCGGTCCAGCAAATCCTGCCAATCGACCTGACGATTGTAGCCCATGACCGTGATGGCCGGCAGGCCGCCGCCCTTGACGATGACGTAGCCGCCGGGCGCAGGCTCGACACCATCCATGTGGCACACCCCATTTTGCAGGCGGCAGCTTAACCCGAGCTGACTGTAGCGGAAATTCTCGAACACGCGCAGCAGGCTCTTCTGCACGGCCGCCACGGCGCCACCGCCGCCAAGTGCCGAGATGTTCTGCACCGCCTTCTGGCTGATCTTCCTGGGGTAGTCGCCAGGGCTGGACCTGAGCCAAGCGTCGAAACGCAGCGGCTGCCAGTTCGACAATTCGAGCCCGGCCACATGCGCATCGAGCCGGCCCTGGATGTTGCCGAACGAAAAGGTGTCGGTCAGCAGGCCCAGGTCGAGCCGGCGCATATCGAGCTCGGCGCTCAACGTCGGGATGCCGAGTGGGTTGTATAGGCGCAGATCCTTGAGCTCCACCGTGCCATCGAACACCTGCATCTGCAGTGCGCCGTCAATGGTCAGCGTCTGATCGGCAAACGCCACGCGTGGGATCGTGCCCGCGAGTTGCCCCTTCATCGCCGGCCAGCCCAGGGCGGCGCTCAGGCGCGGCATGGAGATCGGCTCCAGCGCGCCCTGGAAGCGCCATTGCCAGGCCTCTCCGGCTTTCTCGGCATGGAAGTCGTGCACCTCGAGCCGGCCGTCGAGTACCGCCAGCACGGCACGCTCGATGTCGGCCTGCCAGCCGTTGAGCCGCAGCGGGATGCGCGTGGCACCCAGCGCGAGTTTGAGCAGCTCGCCACCGGCCATGGTGATCTCGCCTTCAGTCGGCGCATCGAGCCGCCACGGCAGATGCGCATTCACGGCCTTGAGCAAAAAGCGCTGCTGATTGTCGACGATGTCGGCGTCGCGCAGCGCGATATCGGCGCGCGTCACCTGGCCCGACGCCATCGCCAGCGACAGGTCACCGCGCCCGGCAACCGCCAGATCGGCCAGCGCCGTACCGGCAAGCAGGGGTTTGAACAGCTGGTACAAGGGGCCGAGCGCGACATCGCTGGCGTCGAGGTTCAGCGCCTGCAGGCCCTGCCCCGCCTGCCAGGCCAGGCTGGCACGCGCGAGCCCGACATCGGCAAGCCGCAACTCGGCGTGCTCCACCGCGAGCCCGGCCTCGCCCCACCGCCCCGATGCATTCAGCGCATGGCCACCGCCGGCAAGGTACAAGGGATTCCAGAACAGCTCGCCACTGTGCCAGTCGAGCCGGCCCTGCCAGCGCCAGCCCGTGTTCTGTCTGCTGGCGTCGAAATCGAGCGTGGCGGCGAGTTTGTCGCCGGCATGCAGGCCGCTGGCGTCGGCGAATGCCAGCTCGCGCAACGTCAGCCTGCCCGACATGGTTGCCGGCTGGCGTGCAGCGAGGCCGATGCGCAGTCGGCCGTCGACACGTCCCTGGCTCGGTTTCGGCATATCCGCCGGCAGCAGCGCGCCGAGCCGCGCCAGGCGGGCACCTTTGAAATCCAGTAGCAGCGCGGCCTGCGGGCCCGTCAGCTGGCCGCTGGCCTGCCATTGCTCGCCCTTGGGCGCCAGGCTGATCGAAAATTTTTGGGATGCCGGCCAGTAGTCGAACCTCACCCTGATCGGCTCACCAACGTCGAGGCGGCCCGCCGGGCAGCTCAGATGGGCGCTATAGATCTGCATGTCGGGGCAATCGAAGCGCGCGTTGCGCCAGGTCTTGCCCTGCCAGCCCAGCTCGCCGATGCGCGCGGTCAGCGCCACCTTGTCGCGCCAGTCGAGCTTGGCGCTGATGTCGCGCACCTTGAGCATGGGATGGTCGACGCCGGCCAGCGTGAACGACAGCTCCTGGCCCGAGGCGACGCCGCTCAGGCAACACAGCAACAGGAGGAAGGCCAGCAGTCGTTGCAACATCGGGGATCGATTACCGTCTAAACACCCAGGCAGAGGAAATGGGCAGGCCCGGCGCGCTGCACGGCCGGGTGCCGTTGACATGAGCTTTGACATTGCGCCGGGTCGAGTGTCGCCGCAACAGCTGCGTCAACAGCCGCTAGGGAAAGGCGCAACCGGAATATTCGCGTCCGACGATCTACACTGAATCGAGGCCAAAAAGCGCGCCGCGATATGGTGCAGTGCAAGAGAGCAATTACTCGGGCAATCCGCTACAATGCGCCCGCGCTCGCACCTTACCAAGGTTTCGCGGCGCACGAAAGGCTGGCTACCCGCCGGCACGGCAGGCTGGTCGCGTCTCGCGCCCACCTGCGGCATTCCACAAAACGGAAGGAGACAATATGACCGCCAATGGCTTCTCATTGGAGGACAAATACCGCCTGGCATCCGGGCGCGTGTTCATGACCGGCACACAGGCGCTGGTCCGCTTGCCGATGCTGCAGCACCAGCGCGATGCCGCAGCCGGCCTCAATACCGCAGGCTTCATCTCCGGCTATCGCGGCTCCCCGCTGGGCGGGCTCGACCAGGAACTCTGGCGCGCGAAGCAATACCTCGAACCGCATAACATCAAATTCCAGCCCGGCCTCAATGAAGACCTCGCCGCCACCTCGGTGTGGGGCAGCCAGCAGGTCGGACTGTTCCCCGGCGCCAAGTACGACGGCGTGTTCTCGATGTGGTACGGCAAGGGCCCCGGCGTCGATCGCTCGGGCGACGTGCTGCGCCACGGCAATGCCGCCGGCACCTCGAAACACGGCGGCGTGCTGCTGATCGCCGGCGACGACCACGCAGCCAAATCCTCGACGCTGCCGCACCAGACCGACCATGTATTCGATGCCTTCATGATCCCGGTGCTGAACCCGGCCGGTGTGCAGGAGTTCCTCGATTTCGGCATCCACGGCTGGGCGATGAGCCGCTACTCGGGCTGCTGGGTCGCTTTGAAAGCCATCTCCGATACGGTCGAAAGCTCGGCCATCGTCGAGGTCGACCCCAATCGCGTGAAGGTGAAGCTGCCGGACGACTTTCAGATGCCCGCCGACGGCCTCAACATCCGCTGGCCCGACCCCCCGCTGGTGGTCGAGGAGCGGCTGCTGCACCACAAGCTCTATGCGGTGCTGGCCTATGTGCGTGCCAACAACCTCAACCGCATCGTCATCGACAGCCCCAAGCCACGGCTCGGCATCGCCACCGCCGGCAAGAGCTATCTCGACGTGATGCAGGCGTTGGACGACCTCGGCATCGACGAGAAGATGGCCGCCGACATCGGCCTGCGCATCTTCAAGATCGGCCTGACCTGGCCACTGGAGTCGGAGGGCGTGCACCAGTTCGCGGCAGGGCTCGACGAAATCCTGGTGGTCGAGGAAAAGCGCCAGGTGATCGAATACCAGCTCAAGGAACAGCTCTACAACTGGCGCGAGGAAGTGCGTCCGCGCGTGATCGGCAAGTTCGACGAGAAGGGCGAATGGACGCTGCCCGAAGGCCAGTGGCTGCTGCCGGCAGCCGGTGAGCTGACGCCAGCGATGATCGCCCGCGTCATCGCCTCGCGCATTGCCCGCTTCTACACCAGCTCGATCATCGAGGAACGCCTGAAGTTCTTCGAAGAGAAAGAGCGCTCGCTGACCAAGCCGCGCGAAATCATCGCGCGCCAGCCCTACTTCTGCTCCGGCTGCCCGCACAACACCTCGACCAAGCTGCCTGACGGCTCGATGGCGCTGGCCGGCATCGGCTGCCACTACATGGCGATGTGGATCACGCCTGGCACCAAGATGTTCACGCAGATGGGCGGCGAAGGCACGACGTGGATCGGCGTCCAGCCGTTCACCGACACCAAGCACATATTCACCAACCTGGGCGACGGCACTTATTTTCACTCGGGCATCCTGGCCATCCGCGCCTCAATCGCGGCCAACACCAACATCACCTACAAGCTGCTCTACAACGACGCGGTGGCGATGACGGGCGGCCAGCCGGTGGACGGCGTGCTGACCGTGCCGATGATCACGCGCCAGCTCGAAGCCGAGGGCGTGAAGAAGATCGTCATCACCAGCGATGACCCGGACAAGTACCGCAGCGTCACCGGGCTCGCCGCCGGCGTGACCGTGCATCACCGCGACGAGCTCGACCGCATCCAGAAGGAGCTGCGCGAGATCCCCGGCACCACCATCCTGATTCACGACCAGACCTGCGCCGCCGAGAAGCGCCGCCGCCGCAAGCGCGGCAAGATGATCGATCCGCCCAAGCGCGTGTTCATCAACGAGAAGGTGTGCGAAGGCTGCGGCGACTGCTCGAAGCAGTCCAACTGCCTGTCCGTGGTGCCGGTCGAGACCGAGTTTGGGCGCAAGCGCAAGATCGACCAGTCGAGCTGCAACAAGGATTTCTCCTGCCTCAAGGGCTATTGCCCGAGCTTCGTGACGGTCGAGGGCGAGGTGAAGATCCGCAAGAACGTGTACGGCGCCAAGGCCTTCGGCAGCCTGCCGGATCTGCCCGAGCCGCGCCTGCCGTCGCTCGAACACCCCTACGGCCTGCTCGTGACGGGCGTCGGCGGCACCGGTGTCGTCACCATCGGCGGCGTGCTCGGCGTGGCTGCGCACATTGCGGGTTTCGGTGCGTCGGTGCTCGATCAGACCGGGCTTGCGCAGAAAGGCGGCTCGGTCACCACCCACATCCGCTTTGCCGATTCGCAAGCCAAGCTGCACGCCGTGCGCATTGCGGCCGGCGACGCCAATGCGGTACTTGGCTGTGATCTGGTGGTAGCCGCCAACAACGACTGCCTGGCCAAGATGCGCAAGGGCTTCACGCGCGCGGTGGTCAACTCTTACGAATCGTTCACCGGCGACATCACCAAGAACCCGGACATGAAGTTCCCCGCCAGCTCGATGGAGCGCACCATCATCGAGGCCGTGGGCGAGGACCGCTTCGACATGGCCAACGCCACGAACCTGGCGACGGCGCTGATGGGCGACTCGATCGCGACCAATATGTTCATGCTCGGCTTCGCCTGGCAGAAGGGGCTGATCCCGCTGCCACAAGCCGCGATCCTGCAGGCGATCGAGCTCAACGGCGCAGCGGTCGAGATGAACCAGCAAGCCTTCCGCTGGGGCCGCCATGCGGCGCACGATCTGGCCCACGTCGAACGTGTCGCCTTCCCCGAGCTCGAGGAGGCGCTCAAACGCACGTTGGAAACCACGCTCGACGACATCGTCGCCCACCGCGTCAAGCTGCTGACCGAGTATCAGGACGCGGCCTATGCTGAGCGCTATCGTGCCCTGGTGAGCAAGACCCGCGCCGCCGAGGCGCGCGTCAGCCCAGGCTCAGAGCAGCTGTCACGCGCGGTGGCCCGCTACTACGCCAAGCTGCTGGCCTACAAGGACGAGTACGAGGTGGCACGGCTCTACACCGACGGCGAGTTCATCAAATCGCTGCAGGACACCTTCGAAGGCGACTACCAGCTCAAGTTCCAGCTTGGGCCGGAGTTCCTGCAGCGTGGCGACAAGCCGACGAAGTTCACCTTCGGCCCATGGATGATGACCGCGTTCAAATGGCTGGCGAAGCTGAAGGGATTGCGCGGCAGCAAGCTCGATCCGTTCGGCTACCAGTCCGATCGCAAGCTCGAACGCGCGCTGATCGGTGAATACGAACGCACGCTGGAAGAAGTGCTGGCGCAGTTGAAGCCGGAGAACCTGACGCTCGCCGCGGAGATCGCCACCATGCCCGAGAAGATTCGCGGTTATGGCCACATCAAGCAGGCAAGCGCCGACGTAGCCCGGCGCGAGCGCGACGAAAAGCTCAAGGCTTTGCGTGCGGTGCAGCCGGCACAAGCGGCGGCCAAACCGCAGCCTGTCAGGATCTGAGTAAGTCAGGAAATGACAAAGGCCTCCGATAGGAGGCCTTTGTTCATGGTCGATTCCGACAGCGGGTGAGGCTCAGGTCGTCACCGTCGCGGCGTTTGCTCGAGACGGCCGACGATCACGCTGATATTGCGCATCACGGCATTGCAACAGCTGCAACGCACGTCGCCGGAGGTGTGCAGATAAAACTGGTCGCTGGAACAGCGGGTACAGAAATATGCCGGTCCAAACTCGGAAGATTCAACGCTTCTGGCTCGATAGGCGGCCAGATCAACAACGCTACCCATGGTGTCTCTCCATTTCCTCATTAGGCTGCCAACTCTTATATTTTTATCGGCAGCTTACTGCGTACTTTAGCAAAGACTTATGGATTTGAGTAAGTAAAAATTACTAATACGTACAAAAAAGGCGACAAGCGGTCGGGGGCCTGCTTTCCCTTGTATATCAGTCGGTTCTGGCCACCAATGCAGGTATGCGTCAACGATCAAATCTGAGTTTCATCACCAGCACGGCACCCGACAGCAAGAGCGTGACCGCGTTGGCGGCAATCACGGGCCATGCATCGATCCATATCCCGTAGACCAGCCACAGCGCCACGCCGCAGACGAAGATCAGATACATGCCGAGCGAGATGTCCTTGGCCGATTTGGTGCGCCAGACATGCCTGACCTGCGGGATGAAGGCAGTGGTGGTAAGGAATCCGGCCAACAGGCCGACGATGTCGTGTAGGGTCATGGGGGACAACGCGTTAAACGTCCTGGCCAGGACGGGAGATCGGCCAGATTGCGTGGCACCGCCGGGGCAATGGCCGCGCGCGGCAACTGGCCGGCCCGGTCAGCGCTCACCCCGGCAAGGGCTGGTGGCACCGCCATGCGGCGCCACACGCACGATAGGTGAAGCCTGTGTCACGATCAAGCGGGGAAAACACCGGTGGAAAGGTAACGGTCGCCACGGTCGCACACGATGGAGACGATGGTCGCGTTCTCGACCTGCGCCGACAGCCGCAGTGCCGCCGCCAGCGCGCCACCCGACGAGATGCCGGCAAAGATGCCCTCCTCGCGCGCGAGCCTGCGCGTGGTCTCTTCGGCTTCGGCCTGGGTCACTTCCATCACTCGGTCGATGCGATCCCAGTCGCAGATGGCCGGCACATATTCCTTCGGCCACTTGCGGATACCAGGGATCTGCGCGCCATCGATCGGCTGCACACCGACGATCTCTACCGCCGGACTCTGTTCCTTGAGAAAGCGCCCGGTGCCCATGATGGTGCCGGTGGTGCCCATGCTGCTGACGAAGTGGGTGATCGTGCCCTGCGTGTCGCGCCAGATCTCGGGCCCGGTGCCCTCGTAATGCGCGAGCGGGTTGTCGGGGTTGGCGAACTGGTCGAGCACGATCCCCTTGCCTTCGCGCACCATCTGATCGGCGAGGTCGCGCGAACCTTCCATACCCTGCGCCTTGCTCACCAGGATGATCTCGGCGCCGAACGCAGCCATGGTCTGGCGGCGCTCTATCGACAGGTGCTCGGGCATGATCAATACCATCTTGTAGCCCATCATCGCCGCGGCCATCGCCAGTGCAATGCCGGTGTTGCCGCTGGTGGCTTCGATCAGCCTGTCGCCAGGTTTGATCCTGCCGCGTGCCTCGGCATGGCGGATCATCGACAGGGCCGGCCTGTCCTTCACCGAGCCAGCCGGGTTGTTGCCTTCGAGCTTGACCAGCACGGTATTGCTGGTCTGGCCGGGCATGCGCTTGAGTTTGACCAGGGGCGTGTTGCCGACGAAATCTTCGAGCGTCTTGTACATGATGTATCCCGAGTGGCCTAAGGGCCGATATGCATTGGATGCCAGGGGGCGGTGAGCGTTCAAGCGGCAAACAAAAGGCCGACATGCGTCGGCCTGTTGCCTCTGGCGCTGCCCGTACGGCGGCTTATTCCTCGATCACGGCCGAGGTGTAGACGTCTTGCACGTCGTCGAGCGCTTCGATCATGTCGATCAGCTTTTGCATGCGCGCAGCGTCGTCGCCGGTCAGCACGATCTCGTTCTGCGGCTTCATGGTGACGTCGCCCAGCTCGGCCTTGAAACCGGCCTTTTCCAGCGTTTCGCGAACCAGCGTGAATTCGTAGGGAGGCGTGATGACCTCGATCGAGCCGTCGTCATTGGTGACGACATCTTCGGCACCGGCTTCGAGCGCGGCGTCCATGATCGCGTCCTCATCCGTCCCCGGAGCAAAGATCAGGTAGCCGCAGTGCTTGAACTGGAACGCCACGCAACCGTCAGTGCCCATATTGCCGCCATACTTGCTGAAGGCGTGGCGCACGTCGGCAACGGTGCGGGTCTTGTTGTCGGTCAGGCAATCGACCATGACCGCCGCGCCGGCAATGCCATAGCCCTCGTAGCGTGCTTCTTCGTAGCTGACGCCGTCGAGCTCACCGGTACCGCGTTTGACTGCGCGGTCGATGTTGTCGGCCGGCATGTTCTCTTCCTTGGCCTTGTCGACGGCCAGGCGCAGGCGCGGGTTGAAGTTCTGGTCGCCGCCACCTTGCCGCGCGGCAACCGTGATTTCCTTGATCAGCTTGGTGAATATCTTACCGCGCTTGGCGTCCTGACGGCCTTTACGATGCTGGATATTGGCCCATTTGCTATGACCTGCCATGGTGTCCTCGAGATGCGATGAAACGGAAAGCCGAGGATTTTAACACGAGGGCCGCGCCACCGGCAGCGTCGTTCTGGGTCAGGCGGCCTGCAATAGCGTTCCGGCATAGGCGGCAATGATCAGCAGCACCAGTGTCATCACGATCAGATTGCGTCGCCTGCGTTGTCTGTATCTCATATCCGCCTCCCCTGATTTGTTTGCGCCAGCAAGACCGCGATGACCACGCCACGCCTCAACGGGCGCTGAGGCGACATCGATTGCACATATGCACATATCGTGCCAAAACAATCATTTCCGTTTTAAAACAATCAGCTACAAAAATAGCATGTGCATAGTGTCAAATTGACCGACACTCGACAGCGGCCTCCGCCTGTCAGAAACAAGGCTCTGGCACGACCAAGCAGGCATGGAGGCAAACTCATGAAGCCCCTGGCGGTGGTTTGTGGCATGACGGCGGCACTGCACGCAGCGCGCAAGCAGCAATGGATGCCAAGTGCAGAGCGGCCCGCACAGCAACGCGCTGGTCGAGCTCTACACGTCCGAAGGCTGCAGCAGCTGCCCGCCGGCCGATGCCTGGCTGTCGCGCCTCGATCAACGCTATCCGGCGGATCGGCTGACGATCCCGCTGCTGCGGCCACAGCAGGCGCTGGTGGTGTTTCTGCAGGCGGGCAACGACAATCGCATCGTGCAGGCGGTCAGCCTGATGGCGTGTGGCCAGCATTAGGCGCTGGCAGGCCGAAACGATTGCCTAATGGCCTTCGCCGGTGATCCAGTCCGGCTTTTCGTGCTCGACGAAATACAGCAGCGCATCGACGACTTCCTTGTCGAACTGCGTGCCACGCCTTTCCTTCAGGTAGCTGATGGTCTCGGACAAGGGCCATGGTTCCTTGTAAGGACGGCGATGCAGCAAGGCATCGAACACGTCCACCACCGCCACGATGCGCGCCGACAGCGGAATCGCATCGCCCTGCAGCCCGCGCGGGTAGCCGTGGCCATCAACGTGCTCATGGTGGCCGCCGGCGATTTCGGCGCCATAGGTCAGATAGCTCACGCCATCGACCATCTGTGCGGCACGCTGCAGCACCGCCTCGCCGACAGGCGAATGCTGCTGCATGAGAACACGCTCGTCGGATGTGTGCAGCCCAGGCTTGAGCAGGATGCTGTCGGGCGTGGCCACCTTGCCGACATCGTGCAGGATGCTGGCCAGGCCCACCATGTCCATGAATTGCGGGGTCAGTTCCGCGGCAAACTTGCCTTGCTGCTTGAGCACGGAAGCAATTGCATTGGTGAGCAGGCGCACGCGCTGCACGTGGCCGCCCGTATCCTTGTCGCGGAATTCCGCCAGGTCGGCGAGCGCGATCACCGTTGCCTCCTGGGCGTTCTGCAATTGCTGGAACAGGTAGAGGTTGTCGAACGCCGCGGCGATGCGGTTGCAGAATACTTCGAGCAAGCTGCGCTGGATCTCCGCCAGCGGCCATGGCGGCGTGACCAGGATGGCGAACTCGTGCCCCTGCATGGTGTGAATGAACAGCACATCGACCGGGTGCTCGAACTGGCTGCGTTTCTCTGCGAACGCCTTGGCCACGGCGGGTGCCAGCACATGATCGTCGGGCAGTTCCGCATTTTCGGCCAGCGACGCATAGCCGCCGGTTGCGGCCACCACCGCCGGGCGCGCACTGGTCGCGACCTTGCCGTTGTGCAGCACGCACAGCACGCCATCGGCCCCCACGTCGAGAATCGCACTGATCTGGTTCAGCACGCCGGAGGCAAATTCTCGCAGCGAGTGCATCTGATACAGATTGGTCGCGCCCTCGAGTATCTTGTCGAGCCCGTTGCGGCTGCGCTCGATCATCAACAGGCCCTCGTAGGCCCGCAACGATGCGATGACCGTGGTGAACAGCTTCTGCGTGGTCAGCTCGGTCTTGGCCTTGTAGTCGTTGATATCGTAATCGACGATCACGCGCTGCTCGGGCGCCTGCCCCGGTTGCCCGGTACGCAACACGATGCGCACCAGCTGGTTGTGCAGCTCCTCGCGGATGCGCTGCACCAGCCGCAGGCCGGCGTCGTCGGTTTCCATCACGACATCGAGCAGGATCAGGGCGATATCCTTCTCCTGCTGCAGCAGTTCGAACGCTTCACGGCCGCTGCCGGCCGAGAGCAGCTCGAGCGGCCGCCCCTTGAACACGACATTGCGCATCGCCAGGCGGGTAACGGAATGCACGTCCTCTTCGTCGTCAACGATCAGGATGCGCCACGGACGGCTGTCGAGCGGATTGGTCGGGGATGGCGACTCGTTGTCGTCATCGATGATCCAGTTATCGTCGGACAAGTGTTGTTCGCTCATCAGATCCTCTGTGCTGTGGCCACCGGCCTCATACCTGGGCCAATACCGGCGCCACCTGCGGGAAACGAAGCGTGAAGCGCGTGCCGCGCCCCAGCTCGCTCTGCACGGCAATGGCGCCACCGAACTGCTGTGTGATTATGTTATAGACAATGTTGAGCCCCAGCCCCGTCCCCCCTTGGCCGCGCCGCGTCGTGAAGAAGGGGTCGAAGATGCGCGACAGGTTGTCGGCGCCGATACCCTTGCCGTCATCCGAAAATTCGAGGCTGATCATGCTGTCGTGCAGCGCCACCTGGATCGAGATGGTGCCAGGCAGGTCCGGCTCGAATGCATGGGTCAGCGCGTTGATGGTCAGATTGGTCAGCACCTGGGCAAATGCGCCGGGGTAGCCATCCATCAGCACATTGTTCGGGCATGTCACCTCGATCTGGGCCTTGGTGTGCTTGATCTTCGGATGCAGGCTGGTGATCACCTCGTCGATGTATTCGTGCAGATCGAACTTACGGCGTACCTCGCTGGTCTGGTCCGCGGCAATCTGCTTGAAGCTCTGTATCAGATGGGCTGCACGCTCGGCATTGGCCATGATCAGCCTGGCGCTCTCATCGGCGGTATCGATATAGGCCGTGATTTCCGATTTGCGCACCGCCCCCTCGTCGAGTGAACGCCGGATGTGCTCGGTGGCCTCCTTGAGCACGGAGGCAGAGGTCAGCGATACGCCGACCGGCGTGTTGATCTCGTGCGCCACGCCGGCTACCAGCCCGCCCAGCGAGGCCAGCTTCTCCGACTGCAGCAGGGAATCCTGCGCGGCCTTCAGCTCGACATAGGCCTGTTCGGTCTTGCGCGAGGCCTCCCGCGCCTCATGCTCGGCCTGGCGGCGCCGTTCGATCACGCTCTTCAGCTTGCGCTGGATCTGGTTGAAGCCGCGCACGACATCGCCGAACTCGTCGCGCCGGTTGTCAGGCAGCTCCTCGACTTCCTCGCTGTCATGCTGCGCCAGGTCGAACAGCGCGTCGCGCAGTTGTTCGAGCGGATCAAAAGCCATGCGCAGGCTGAGGATCAGCGCCAATACCAGGCCCACGTCGACGACCAGCACCTCGGCCACCTTGCGCAACCACTCGGCGCGCAAGGCGGCATCGATGTCCTCGCGCGAGAAATAGACGACCACCCGCCCGACCTGCGTCGATTGCCCGGTGGCATCGCTGACCCCGCCGCCCTGGAAATAGAGGTCGGTCTCCACCTGCTGGCCCGATATCTTCACCGATGGCGGTACCGGCACCACCTTGCCGGCGTCGTCGCGCATCTTGCCGGTGAACAGGTTGACCGCGCTGTCGTAGACGCGGATGCCGCGCACCTCGGGCGCCAGCATCTCGGCCGCGATGATGCTGTTGACCTTGGCCTCGTCCAGATCCCACAACGCCGATGGCAGGCTGATCTGCAACCGCGTGATCAGGCCATGGCGCAACTGCTCGAAACGACGATCCAGATCGCGCGACAGCTGATAGTGCGAGTAGATGCCAGAGAGCCCAAGGATGACGCTGACGATAAGGATGAACAGCACGCTCAGGCGGGTGCGTATGGAGTGCATATTCACCCCGCCCGACTCATCACGCGATTGCGCTTCACCATGCGATGGCCTCCCGGTCGCGATAAAACTGCCCGCTCGGGCCATCCTCCGGCAGGGTGGCGAGCCACACGGTCGTCTCGATGCCCTGCGCAACGCTGCGCGGGGCGTTGCCCCCCCCCATCGCGGTGTTGACCCACCCCGGGCAGACCGAGTTGATCTTGATATTGCGATATGCCTCGAGCTCCGCGGCGAACACGCGGGTGACGGCATTCAACGCCGTTTTCGAGATGCGGTAGCCGGGCCAGCCTGTGCCAAAAGCGCCGTGCATGTCGGTGAGCGAGCCCATGCCGGATGCCACGTTCACGATGCGGCCATAGCCGTGCATCATCATCAACGGAATGAACGCCTGGCACAGCAGGAAGGGCCCGAGCGTATTGACGGTGAAGCTGCCGAGCAGGCTGTCGCAGCTGGCAAGCAGGGTCTTGCCGGCGTTTTCCTGCCCCAGCGTACGATTGCCGATCATCTGGCCGGCATTGTTGACCAATACGTCGAGCCGGCCGAACTCGTCCGACACCTCGTCCGCCAGGTGGCGGATGCTCGCCTCGTTCGCGACATCGAGCAGGCGAAAGCGGACATCGAGCCCCGCGGCTTGCAGCGGCTCCGCCGCGGCGCGCCCGGATGTGGCGTCACGCGCACTCAGCAATACCGTCATGCCCTGCTCCGCGAGCGCCCTCGCGGTTTCGAGGCCCATGCCACGATTGGCGCCGGTGACAAGCGCGATTCGCCTCACCATCCCCATCCTCTCCCCTGTTGGTATCCCGGCCCTGTGCCGCGTGTCACCAAAGCTTCATATCTAAATATTACGATATTGTGATTATCACTGCCCGCACAATAGTCATGTCGCTCGCGATGCTTGCGCCCACCCCCTGTCCCACACCGGCTGTCGACCACTGCAGCCTGCTGCACCACATCCTGCGCGAGCGCAAGCTCAATCCGGTGTTCCAGCCCATCGTGTCGCTCGCGGGTGGGTCGCTCTATGGCTACGAGGGGCTGATCCGCGGCCCTTCCGATTCATCGCTGCACGCAGCGCCGGCCTTATTCCAGGCGGCGCATCAATGCGGGCTGTTGCTGGAGATGGAGCAGGTCTGCCGGCAGACTACGCTCGAGCACTTTGCCGCACGCGCGGGCAAGTCCAACCAACTGTTTCTTAACGTTAGCCCAGAATGCCTGATCCAGCCTCAATTTCGACGTGACGAAACGCTGGAATTGCTCTCCAGCTGCGGGCTCAGCCCTGATCATATCGTGATCGAGATCACCGAGAACCAGTGCCATCTCGATTTCGGTCTGCTGCGCGAGGCGGTACGCCATTTCCGCGCCTTGGGCTTTCGCATCGCGCTCGACGATCTGGGCGAAGGCTCGTCCAGCCTACGGCTGTGGTCGGAACTGAAGCCGGACTTCGTCAAGATCGACAAGCACTTCATCCAGGGCATCCATACCGACCCGCTCAAGCAGCAATTCGTGCGCTCGATCCGCGACCTGGCCGTGGGGGTGGGCTGCAAGACTATCGCGGAGGGCGTCGAGACCGTCGCCGAGCTGCAGCTGGTCAGGTCGCTCGGCATCGACTTCGCCCAGGGCTATCTGCTCGGCCGGCCGCATCCGCAGCCGCGGCTGATCCTCCCTGCCGACATCGCCAGCCTGCTCGCGCACCGCCAGGCGACAGGCGCGCAGCCCCGGCGTCGCAGCCACGCCGGGGAGCTGCTGCAGCAGGTCGCGCCGGTGACGCCGGACACGAGCAACGAGACCGTGTTCCAGATGTTCTCGAACGACCCCGAGCTGTTCGCCATCCCGGTCACCGCGAAAGAGGTACCTATCGGCCTGCTGCGACGCCAGCACGTGCTGGAGACCTTTGCCCGGCGCTACAGCAGGGAGCTGCATGGCAAGAAGTCCTGCACCCAGCTGATGGATAGCACGCCCATCATCGTCGATCGCCAGGTCGAGCTGCAGGCGGTGTCGGAGCTGGTGGTTGCGGCCGGGCGCAAGCATCTGACCGATGGCTTCATCATCACCGCGGGCGGGTGCTACGCCGGCATGGGCAACGGCATCGACCTGATGCGCGCGATCACCGAGATCCAGATCTGCGCCGCCCGCTATGCCAACCCCTTGACCCTGCTGCCGGGCAATGTACCGATCAACGAGCAGATCGAATCATTGCTGGCGGCACGCATGCCTTTTTTTGCCTGTTATGTGGATCTGAACCATTTCAAGCCATTCAACGACATCTATGGCTATCGCAATGGCGACGAGATGATCCAGCTTCTGGGGCACTTACTGGTGGAGATGACCGAGCCCGAGCTGGATTTCGTTGGCCATATCGGCGGTGACGACTTCATGCTGCTGACGCAATCCCACGACACGGTGGAGCGCTGCGAAGCCCTGATCGCCCGCTTCGGCATGGCCATCCGCCCGCACTTCAACAGCGAGCACCTGGCGGCCGGTGGGTACGAGAGCGCCGATCGACGCGGGCAAAAGGTGTTCCATCCGCTGCCGAGCCTGGCCATTGGCATCATCCATGCCACGCCAGGGCAACACAGCTCGCATCACGAGATTGCCGCCGCGGCGACCGAGGCCAAGCGCCAGGCCAAGAAGCGCCCGGCAGGCAGCGTCTTTGTTGAACGCCGGGGGATGGCGCCTCGCCCGCTGCCGCAGTAGCTGGCCGCCTCAGCGGTGGGCCAGCCCCAGGTATTCAGCGGTCTGCATTTCCTGCAGGCGGCTGGCGGTGCGGAAGAATTCGCCCGACTGCACACCTTCGGTGTAAATCTCCTCGGCCGGCACGGCGGCCGACAGGATCAGTTTGACGCGGCTGTCATAGAACACGTCCACCAGCCAGGTGAAACGGCGTGCCTCGGAGGCTTGGGCCGCGCTGAGCCTCGGCACATCGGCGACGATCACAGTGGAATACTCACGTGCGATCTCCAGGTAGTCGGTCTGCGCGCGCGGGCCACCGCAGATCTGCTGGAAATCGAACCAGACCACGCCGGGCGTGTGGCGCACGCACTTGATCTTGCGGCCGTCGATGGTCAGCTCGGGCTTCAAGTCGGGCGCACTGGCCACTTCGTTGAAGGCAAAGGTCAGCTTGCCCTGGGTGGCATCGTCGATCGGCGTCAGATAGGTTTCTATCTTCTGCAGGCTGCGCAAGCGGTAATCGTTGCCGCCATCGACATTGACGATGGTCAGGTTGTCCTTGAGCAGCTTGATCGTCGGCAGGAAGTTCACCCGCTGCAGCCCATTCGGGTAGAGGCCGTCCGGCTCGTAATTGGAGGTCATCACGATCACCACGCCGAGCTCGAACAAGGCCGTCAGCAGGCGCCCGAGAATCATCGCATCGGCGATGTCGGATACATGGAATTCGTCGAAACAGAGCAGGCGGTATTTCTTGGCCAAGCGCTCGGCCACGATCTGCAACGGGTCGGGCTCGTTCTTCAAGGTCCGCAGCTCGGCATGCACCTGCTGCATGAAGTGGTGGAAATGCTGGCGTACCTTGCGCTTGTACGGCACGCAGGCATAGAACGAGTCCATCAGAAAGCTCTTGCCCCGCCCGACGCCACCCCAGAAATACAGCCCGCGCGGAATATCCGGCGTCGGCAACAGCTTGCCGAATGGCCGATGCCGCTTGCGCCTGAACTCCAGCAATTCCTCGTACAGCTTTTGCAAATGCTCGATGGCGTTGGCCTGAGCCGCATCGGCGATGAAACCCTCGCGCTGACTGGCCGCGGCATACCACTGCGCCGGGGACATATTGCCATCGGTATCAGGAGAAAATACGTGTTGCGACATGGAAGGGAATCAGTCAGCCTTGCAAAATGCGCGCAGACTGTCTTTAAGTAAGAAGAAGGAAGGCGCCAATTATAACGGGGAGACGCATGAATATCACGAATCTGGTCGATCTCAAGATCGTACTGATCGAGCCCTCGGGCGTGCAGCTGAAGGTACTGCTGGGCTATCTGGAAGGGCTCGGTATCACCCACATCATCCGCTTCGAGACAGGCCAGGCGGCACTTGCCGCCATGCGCAGCGACCCGCCGGACCTGGTGGTCAGCGCGCTCTACCTGCCCGACATGACCGGCACCGACGTGGTCTATGCGATGCGGGCCGACACGGTACTGCGCACCACAGCTTTCATCCTGATGTCGAGCGAAACGCAGCCGCGCTACCTCGACCCGATCCGCCAGGCCGGCACCATCGCGATCCTGCCCAAGCCCTTTTCCACGCAGCAGTTGCAAAACGCCCTACTGACGACGCTCGATTACCTCGATCCGCACCTGCTGCGGCTCGACACCGAGCACATCATGATCGAACACCTGCGCGTGCTACTCGTCGACGACAGCCTCACCGCTCGCGGCTACATCAAGCACATCCTGCAGCAACTGGGCATTCAACGTATCGACGAGGCAGGCAACGGGCGCGAGGCGATCAGCCTGATCGAGCATGAGTTCTACGATCTGGTCGTGACCGACTACAACATGCCCGAGATGGACGGGCAGGCGCTGACCGAATACATCCGCGGGCAAAGCGGGCAATCGTCAGTGCCCATTCTCATGGTCTCCAGCGAAAGCAATCAGCAGCGCCTGGCCGCAGTGGAACAGGCGGGGGTTTCGGCCATCTGCGACAAGCCCTTCGATCCGCGCATCGTGCGCGACCTCATCGCCAAGATGCTGGCGTCTGGCTGATCCCGCCAGACAACTCAGTCGACGAGCTGGATGCTGCCGTTGACGTTGACGACAATGCTGCCGCTACCGCCCTCCGCCACCGGGGCGGGCGCCGCCTCGGCCGCCGCCATGGCGAACATGCGCTTGGCGTAAACAGGCCGTGGTGGCGGGTTGCCATCGCCACCGACATTGAGGTTGACGACCTTGTACGCTTTTGCCTTCAGCGATTTACGCACGATCTCGGCGCGCTGCTCGAAGGCCTGCAGGGCATCGCCGATCAGCTCATTCTCGACGGCACGGCGTGTTTCCGGCGCCACGGAGAACTCCCACTGTCCAACCTGCAACACCGCCTGCAACTTGCCGATCAGCTCGGCACACTGCTTGAAGTCACGGCATTCGAGCTTGGCCTCGGTGCGGCCACGCCAGCCCGATGCACGGTTCTTGTTGTCGTAGACCGGGTAGGTCTGGTTGTCGCCCGACGAGAACTTGATCTTCGGATAGGCCGCAGCAATACGCTTGGCCTCGCCCATGGTCTTGTTCAGGTTGGCCGACAACCGCGGCGCATCAGTGTCGTTCTGCTCGGCGAACATCGACACTTCCATCAGGTCGTTCGGCACCTCACGGCGCGCATCGGCCTGCAGGTTGATCACTCTGTAGTTGAGCGCCTCGGCATGGGCCGTCACGGACAGCAGGCATGGAACAAGAACGGCAAACAGTTTACGCATCGGGCCTCCGGCAAAAATTAGTGGACGTCGTGTGGCGTTGGCGGCACATCCTCGTCGAGCGTATCCACCACCATGGTGTGCACCTCGATCTCGAACCATTCCCAGAAGGTCTTGAGGTTGCGCTCTCGCGGCCACAACGCTTGGTCACTGCACCAGGAACCAAGTTCCGCCTCGAAAATCTGTTCATGCATGTCGTCGATGTAGGACACGGCCTCTTCCGGCTCCTCGAACTCAGGGATCAACAACACAGTGCAATCCGCGCGCAAATTGTCGAGTGCCAGCTGCACATCGTTTTCAGGCAGCTTGTTGAGCCAATCCAGAAAGGCCTGCTTGGGCTTGATCACGACGACATTACGGTCAATCACGTACATAATTGGGGCCTCGCATCGGTGTTCGCTATCGTATGCCCAGCATAGCATGCGCAGAACCGCGCTCCTATTCGGTTACAATCCCGCCATGCATGATTTCCAGCGCCTGCTGCAGGCCTTGGCCACCCTGTGGCTGATTGTCTTCGCCAGCCACATTCAAGCCGCCGGCAACGCGCGCCAGGACGTTGCCAGCATCGAGCGCACCGCCGAACGCTTTGCACGCCAACAGCTCGAAGGCAGCGACGCACGACTGAGTATCACGCATCTCGACCCCAAGCTCTACCTGCCGCAATGCTCGCAACTCGAAGCCTTCCTGCCGTCAGGCGGCAAGCTGATCGGGCGCAGCTTCGTTGGCGTCCGCTGCAACGGCCCGACGGCCTGGAGCATCAACATTCCCATCCAGGTCAGCCTGTCGATGGACGTGGTGATCGCCGCACACCCCTTGCGCGCAGGCCAACTTATCGCCGCAGACGATCTCGGTAGCCGCAGACTCGATCAGGAAGGCATGCCCAGTGGCGTGCTGACGTCACCACAACAGGCCATCGGCCGCCAGCCTATCGTCGGCATCGCGGCCGGCCTGCCGCTACGGGCGGACATGCTGCGCGCCCCACTGGTCATCCAGGCAGGCCAGATCGTCAAGCTGCGCGTCAACGGCGAAGGCTTCCAAGTCAGCACCGAGGCGCGCGCACTGGGGCAGGCTGCCGTCGGCCAGAACGTCGCCGTGCGCACGGCATCGGGCCAGGTCGTGCAGGGGGTCGCCCAAGGGCCCGGCGAGGTGCTTGCAAGCCCGTGAGGCAAGGCGCTGACCAGCCCCGCTGGCCGCCTCGTTTTGCCTAGCCTGCTGCCTGGGCATAGCCTCTGCCACAAAACCCCGGACAGTAGCCAAAGGGCGCGCCGACCAGCCCTTGCAGCCCCCCAACGGTTTGGGCAAAATGAGCCTAAAGTTCTGCGCTGACGTGCCGATATGTCAGTCAGAGACAAACCGTTTGGCAAATCGTCAGCGACGAATGCCAGATTCTTGAAGTGGAGTACGATCTTGAAAGTCGATAACACAGGCAAGCCCATTCAGCCCACCGTCGGCAAAGCCGGCCAAGGCCGCTTGCCGGCCGCTGCCGACAGCAAGGCCTCGACCTCAGGGCAAGTCGACAAGACCGCTGATAGCGTCGAATTGACCTCGACCTCGCTACGCATGCAGGCTCTGGAAGGCTCGCTCGGCAGCCAGCCGGTGGTGGACTCCGCTCGCGTGGCCGAAATCCGCCAGGCCATTGCAGATGGCCGCTTCAAGATCAATCCGGATGCCATTGCCGACAAGCTTGTGGCCAGCGTGAAAGAGCTTCTGTCCGAACGCAAGGAATAAGCGCCCCGCATGGAACCCGCTGCCCGTCTCGCGGCGCTGCATGAAGAACATGCCAGCGTCGATGCCCTGATTGCCCTGCTCGAAGAAGAAAATATCTGCCTGGCGCAAGGTGATGCGACCCGGCTACCGGCACTGGCCGATCGCAAGGAAGCGCTGACCCAACACCTAGGCCGCCTGGCGCAGGCACGTGCAGCATGGCTGCCGGACGACACCAACGCTCAACGTGAGTTGCTGGAAGGCAGTGGCGCCCTGGCGAAGGCCTGGGAGTCTCTGAAGCAGGCCGCCAAGCGTGCAGCGGAACTCAACCAATTGAATGGCCAGATCATCAACCGTCGCCTGAACAACACCCGCGATGCGTTGGCAATCCTGCAGCAAGCAGGCGGCCAGAATCCCACCTACGGCCCCGATGGCCAGCCGCAAGGCGGCAGCGGCGGCAGGCCGCTTGGCTCGGCCTGAGCCAACACCTCATCCCGATTACTGAGCGGCAGGCGCCGTCGGGGTCAAATGAAATTCAGGTAGCTCGGTTACCTGTTCCTTGTTGTCGGCGAGGATATTGACCGTTACACGACGATTGCGCTGACGCCCCTCTTCCGTCTCATTGCCAGCGATAGGTTTGGTGTCCGCGCGGCCAATGACGGTGATTCTGTCCGGCGTCACGCCATTGGCAACAAACAAGCGCACGACGCTGCTCGCACGCGCACCGGACAGCTCCCAGTTCGAGGGAAATTGATAGGAGTTGATCGGTACCGTATCGGTGTGCCCCTCGACCAGAATCAGGTTGTCCACTGGCCCCAGCAGCCTGGCAACCTCGGTCAGTACCGCCATCGAGTTTGTCTGCAAATCCGCCTGGCCTGAGGCGAACAAGACACTCGCATTGATCTCGACCGCGATACCGCGCGGCGTCTCAGTGACCCGCACACGGCCCTCCTTGATCAAGGGGGCAAGCACCTTCTGCATATCGGTCGCGATATTGCGCATCTTCAACTCGACTGCGCGCTGCTTGGCGCTCGCAACCTTGGGCGGTGTTCCGGTGAGGATCGCCCCCTTTTGCACCATGGCTCCAGCACTGCCGCTGATGGAGCCAACCTGGGTCTGCATGCTGCTGGTGGACTGATTCCGAAAGGCGTTGATCAACGAATCGGACAAAACACGATACTTGCCTTCATTGACTTGCGAAATGGCGTACATCACGACAAAAAACGCAAACAGCAGGGTAATGAAGTCAGCGTAGGACACCAACCATCGCTCGTGGTTTTCGTGCTCTTCGTGCTTGCGTTTGCGTGCCATGCCAGCCACCTTTCAGGTAACGTCATCGGTGTGCAACGGCACCGGCACACCGTACAGATCATTCTTACTGGATGGAAATCCCGGTCTTCGAGAGCGGCAACTGACTGGCAGCGCTCGCACCGATCCCCTTGGCGAAACGGTCAGCCCAGTTCTCCTTGGGTGTGAAATCGACCAACTCTTCGGCCTTGATCACATCCCGGGCAACATAGTCGACACTGCCAAAGCCGTCGGCCAGCCCCATCTTGACGCCCTGCTCGCCATTCCAGATCAGGCCGGAGAAAGTGTCGGACGTCTCCTGCAGGCGCTTGCCACGCCCCAGTTTGACCGAGGCGATGAACTGCTGATGGATTTGCTCCAGCATCTGCTTGGCATAAGCCTGCTGGTCCGAGCTGAGCGGCGAGAACGGATCCAGGAAACCCTTGTTCTTGCCAGCGGTCAGCAGCCGGCGCTCGATGCCGAGCTTTTCCATGGTGCCGGTAAAGCCGAAGCCGTTCATCAGCACGCCGATGGAGCCAATCAAGCTGGCCCTGTCGACAAAAATCTTGTCCGTCGCGACTGCAGCGTAATAGCCACCCGATGCGCACATATCGTCGACCACCGTATAGATCGGGATATTTGGATATTTCGCACGCAGACGCCGGATTTCCTCATAGATCTGCCCCGCCTGCACCGCGCTGCCGCCGGGGCTGTTCACGCGCAGGATGACACCCTTGGTGCGCTTGTCCTTGAAGGCGTTGCGCAATCCCTCGTTCACGATATCGGCACTGGCACGCGTATTGGGGCCGATCTCGCCATTCAGCTCGACCACCGCGGTGTGGGAACCATGACCGATCACGTCGCTCATGCCGTCATCGGCCTTACCCCCGACCCATCCCATCGCGGCGGCAAACACCAGAAATACGAACCCAAAGCCGAGAAAGCGGAAGAAGACATTCCAGCCACGGGTCTTGCGCTGCTCCTTGAGCGACGCCATCACCAGCTTCTCCAGCACTTCGCGTTCCCAGTTATTACCTTCCGCCATGATCAATCCTGAGGGTTTATCAGATACACATGTCCGTCACGCTCGACGACATTCAGCTTGACAAGGGATCGCCCCTTGCACGGCCCGCCGAGGCAGACCCCGCTCTCGGGCGCATAGTACGCGCCGTGTGTTGCACAAACAAGATAAAGGCCGGAAAGGTCGAAGAAATCGCCCTCGTTCCAATCCAGCTCGACAGGGACGTGAGCGCATTCATTCACATAGGCATACACCTTGCCCTGATAGCGCACGGCAAATGCATTGCGCGTCAGACCATAGGTTTCGACTTGAAAGCGGATTCCCTTGCCGCCGTTTGGCAACAGGTCAGACGGGCAAATCAGGCGTTCAGGCTCAGCCATACATCAAGCTCCATAAACGTCGCGGCATGGCCGACCGGCTCGCAAGCCAGCAATTCATCGAGTGGGTGTGCACCGTAGCTCACGGCAAAGCCGTCCGCCCTGGCATTGCGGGCCAGCTGCAAATCGTGCGTGGTATCGCCGACCATCAGGGTGCGCTCCGGCGCCACGCCGGTATATCCCATGATCTGCTCCAGCATCTCGGGGTGGGGCTTGGAGAACGTCTCATCAGCACAGCGCGTGATGTCGAACACATCGCCGAGCCCCGTAACCTCCAGCACGCGATCCAGGCCACGCCGGCTCTTGCCCGTTGCCACGGCGAGCCAGAACCCGGCCTGGCGATATCGGTCGAGCGCCTCCGCCACGCCGTCGAACAAGGTAATACGGCCATCCTGCGCCAGGTAGTGGTGGCGATACGCGTCGACCACGCCGCGCAGATCTTCGGCGGTCAGCGAATTGTCGAGATACTGCATGGCTTCGGACAAACCCAGCCCGATCACATGTCGCGCCTGTTGCGCACTCGGCGCGGGCTTGCCAATCTCTTCAAACGCAAGCTGCAAGGCACTGACGATGGTGGCCGTCGAATCCATCAACGTACCATCCCAGTCAAAAACCAATAGATCATAGCGGGCGGGCATGGCTCACCTCAGGCCGACGGTTGATCCAGGCTGGCCAGAAAACTGGCAAGCTCGGGCGGCAGCGGCGCCTCCAACGACAACGGCTGGCCGGACAACGGATGCATGAACGATAAGCGCCAGGCATGCAGGAACATCCGCTTCAGCCCCTGGCGGGCCAACTGCTTGTTCAGCGTAAAATCACCATACTTGTCGTCACCGGCAATCGGGAAGCCAAGATGCGACAGGTGCACACGAATCTGATGTGTGCGGCCAGTCTTGAGTTCCGCTTCAAGCAAACTGAATTGCGGCAAACTGCGCTGCAAGTTGAATACTGTATGCGATGCCTGCCCCTCGGCGTTGACCGATACGCGGCGCTCGCCGTCGGCCGTCACATACTTGAGCAGCGGCAGCTTGACGCTCTGCCGTTGATTGCTCCAGCCGCCGCTGACCAGCGTCAGATAACGCTTATCGGTTCGATTTTCACGAATCGCCTCATGCAGGGCAATCAGCGCAGAACGCTTCTTGGCCAACAGCAACACACCGGAGGTCTCGCGATCAAGACGGTGCACGAGCTCGAGAAACTTGTACTCGGGGTGCTGGGCACGCAGCTGTTCGATCACGCCGCGGCTGATGCCACTCCCGCCATGCACGGCCATACCGGCCGGCTTGTCGATGGCAAGAATGGCGTCGTCTTCGTACAGGACGGAAAAGTTGACGCGCTGAAATGGCGTCGCCCGCTCTGCCGTCGGCTCGCTCGACAGGCGAATCGGGGGTACTCGTAGCAAGTCTCCAAGCTGCAGGCGATAGGTCTGGGCTACCCGTCCCTTGTTCACCCTGACTTCGCCGCCTCGGATGATGCGGTAGATATGGCTCTTGGGTACCCCCTTGAGCAGTCGGATCAGGTAGTTGTCCACCCGTTGCCCATCGCCCTCTTCCGCGATAGTCAACAGTGTGACGGAATCTTTGCGAATGTCAGTCATATTGCTTATACTGCGCTTGCTGTCAATGGATCGACAGCGGCGTCAAACACGCCTTTTCTTTAAAGTCCGAGCCGCGCGACATCACCAAAGATCGCGCAACAGCCGGGACGGATTGTGCCTCATATCGGCGTTCGGCATCAGCCGGCAGTGCCAGCCTGCTTGCCCCAAGTTTTTCTTCTTGCAGCAAGCTTCCGCGACGCATCGCGGGGCGGTACTCGAAGCCATGCCGAAAAATTCGATCAATGGCACAGACCGCACACACTGGTTAAGTCACTCACCCCAAAAGCAGTGATAGTACTTGATTTGCGCGCTTTAAGCACATGTGGATTTTCCGGCGCAGGCCAACCAGCCTGCGACGTTGACTGGCCAGTAGTTTTAATCTGATTCGGGATTTCAACCCAACCACGACAGCCCATTACCACCGACTGGAATTAGACAGCCGTCACAACGCTTACGCTCGTTCTTTGTTCTCGTGATGCGCAACGGCGCCACCGCGCCGCTCAAACAGTGCGCATCACCCGTTGCTTTGTCGGTCATGCTGTTTTCGTGGTTTGCCGTGCGTGACGCACCGCTTTCCCGCTGCCGTTCCACCTCGCCTGAAGCGCGCATGGATACTTAAAACAAAACCATGAAGCGCATGCTATTCAATGCAACCCAAGCTGAAGAGCTTCGGGTCGCCATCGTCGATGGGCAGAAGCTCATCGACTTCGATATCGAAACCGTTGGCAAGGAACAACGCAAGAGCAATATCTACAAGGGCGTGATCACGCGCATCGAGCCCAGCCTCGAAGCAGCCTTTGTCGACTATGGCACCGAGCGCCACGGTTTTCTCCCATTCAAGGAAGTTGCACGCTCCTATTTCCAGGGCGAATACGAAGGTCGCGCCCGTATCCAGGACGTTCTACGAGAAGGCATGGAAGTCATCGTCCAGGTTGAAAAGGACGAGCGCGGCAACAAGGGGGCAGCACTGACGACGTTCGTCAGCCTGGCCGGCCGTTACCTTGTGCTGATGCCCAACAATCCACGTGGCGGTGGCGTCTCGCGCCGCATCGAGGGCGAGGACCGCAACGAGCTGCGTGACCTGATGGCTCAGCTGGAAGTTCCTGGCGGCATGTCGATCATCGCACGTACCGCGGGCATCGGCCGCAACCTCGAAGAACTGCAGTGGGACCTCAACTACCTGCTGCAACTGTGGCGCGCGATTGAAGGCGCGGCAGGGGCACAGAGCGGCCCGTTCCTGATTTACCAGGAAGGCAGCCTGGTGATTCGCGCCATTCGCGACTACTACCAGCCCGACATCGGCGAAATCCTGATCGATACCGAGCTCATTCACGAGCAGGCACATCAGTTCATGAGTCACGTGATGCCCGGCAGTGTCAATCGCGTCAAGCTGTACCGCGACGACGTGCCGCTGTTCTCGCGCTTCCAGATCGAACACCAGATCGAAACCGCCTACTCGCGCGAAGTACCGCTGCCGTCCGGTGGTGCCATCGTGATCGACCACACCGAGGCCTTGGTGTCGATCGACGTCAACTCGGCGCGCGCCACCAAGGGCAGCGACATCGAAGAGACGGCAGTGCGCACCAACCTCGAGGCGGCCGATGAAATCGCACGCCAGCTGCGCCTGCGCGACCTCGGCGGCCTGATCGTGATCGATTTCATCGACATGGAAAGCAGCAAGAACCAGCGCGAAGTGGAAAGCCGCCTCAAGGACGCGCTGCGCCACGATCGCGCGCGCGTTCAGATCGGCAAGATTTCGCGCTTTGGCCTGCTAGAGCTGTCGCGCCAGCGCCTGCAGCCGAGCCTTGGCGAGACCAGCCACATTCCTTGCCCACGCTGCCACGGCACCGGTTTTATCCGCGGCACCGAGTCCTCGGCATTGCACATCCTGCGCATCATCCAGGAAGAGGCGATGAAGGAGAACAGCGCCGCCGTACATGCTCAGGTGCCCGTCGACGTTGCGACCTTCCTGCTCAACGAGAAGCGTGCGGAAATCTACGCGATCGAAGCCCGGTTGAAGGTTAACGTGGTGTTGATCCCCAACATCCACCTCGAAACACCGAATTACAGCATCATCAGGCTGCGTCACGACGACCTCAATCACGCAGAAGACATCCAGCCCTCCTACAAGATGATGGAGCAGCCGGCGGAAGAAGCTGGCTACAAACATGATCAGGAGAAGGCCAAACCCCGCCAGGAAGCAGCCGTCAAGGGCATCACACCGGCACAACCGGCCCCCGTTGCCACTGCGCAACCGGTACAGCCGAAGATCGAGAGCAAGCCGGGCCTGATCCAGCGCATTCTGGGCTGGTTCCGTGGCGAGCCGGAAGCCCCAGTGCAGGAGGAAGTCAAACCCCAACCGGCCAAGGCACTGCAACAGCAGCAACGTCGTGAACGTCGCAATGACCGTCAGGATAAGGGTGAACGTCAGGAACGTGGCGAGCGTCAAGATCGTGGAGAACGCCAAGAGCGCCGCGAGCGCCCCGAAGGTGAACGCCAGTCCGAGCGCCGCGGTTCCAGCAAGCCGCGCATCGAAGAAGACCAGCAAAACCAGCGCCAACGTCAGCAAGAGCGTCGTGAACGTCCCGAAGGTGAGCGCAAGGAGCAACAGGCAGACAAGCCGCAATCGCAGCAGCGCCAACCTCGTCCTCCGCGCCAGCCGCAGGCTCCCAAGCCGGTAGCAGAGAATCAACCGGAAATGGCGGTCGATACTCAATCGGCGGCGGCCGTTCAGGATGAAGGTGGCGAAGGCCGCAGCCGTCGCCGTCGTGGCCGCCGCGATCGTCGCGACGACACCCGTCCGGAAAGTGCTGGTCAAGCCCAGCAGCCGACTGACCCGGGCATGGCGGTAGAGCAGACTGAATCCACTCCAACAGCCAACAGTCCTACTACCACCGTATCGGCCGGTGCCGAGGCAATCGCTGCCGCACCTCGCGCCGTTGAAGCGGTCGAAGCGCGTGCAACTGATGTGGAAGCCCAGCCAGTAGCACAGCCGGCCCAGGAGCGTAGCACTCCCGCCGTGACAGAAGCAGAAGCCCCTCGTCGGGAGCCGCGTAAGGTAGAGGCGCCAGCAGCAAAACCGGCAATTGAAGTGGCAGCCCCGGAAGAAGTCGGCCTGGTTCAAGTGGCAACGCGCGTCGAAGTCGCTCAGACTGAGTCGACAGCGGAAGCACCTGCAGCAGCGCCGCAGCAGCGCCGCCGTCGCGCCCGTCGCGAACAGGTAAGCGCAGAAGCGGTTGAGCTGGTGCAGATCGAGACGGCCTCAGACGCGGCGGCAGCATCGGTCCCCGCGGAGGAGGCCCCGCATCGCCCGACACGCCAACACCGTGCAGCACCGGCAGCAAGCAGCAACGAGCCGCTGGTACAAATCGAGACGCATCAAGGCGATCAAGCTTGATCCATGATTGAGTGGTCAATGCTGCAGCAATGAAAAAGGGGGGCGTAAGCCCCTCTTTTTTTGCTTCTACTCTTGGATATCCAGCCTATTACCCCAAGTCACCTGGGTATTTTCCGTAGCATTCGACTACCGCCAGCCAACGGCGATGCGCAACGACACCATCTCGATTGAAGTGGGCCTACACTGCCCCTTCTTTCAGCAGCAGCTCGATTTCTTGTGCCGTCATCGGTTGACCGAACAGAAACCCCTGGCCGACAGTACAGCCGCGGGCGAGCAGGAAGTCGCACTGGGCTTGGGTTTCAATCCCCTCCCCCAGCACCTCGAGGTTCAGGCCATGGGCCATGGCAATGATGGCGCTGACCAGGGCCGCGTCGTTTGGATCGGAATCAATATCGCGCACAAAGGAGCGGTCGATCTTGATCACATCGAGCGGGTAGGTTTTCAGGTAGCTCAGGCTGGAATAGCCCGTCCCGAAATCATCCATCGATATCCGCACCCCCACGGCCTTCAGCCGGCCCAACGTGTGGCAGGTGTCCTCCGGCTTGATGATGGCCGTGCTCTCGGTAATTTCCAGGTCCAACAATGCAGGATCAAGCCCGGTCTCCTCCAGAATACCCATGATGGTCCGGTCGACATGCTTCAGATGAAACTGCCGTGCGGACAAATTCACGGCCATGGAAGCCGGGGCCAGGCCGGATGCCTGCCAGGCAGCCATCTGCGTGCAGGCGGTGCGCAACACCCACTCGCCGATCGGGACGATCAGGCCGGTTTCTTCCGCCAAGGGGATGAAATCGTTGGGCGGCACCAGGCCCAGCACAGGAGAAGACCATCGGACCAAGGCCTCGAGGCCGACAATCTGCCTCGTCGCCAAGGCAATCTGGGGTTGGTAGTACAACACGAATTCATCGCGTTCTATCGCACCACGTAAACGCTGCTCGAGCATCAGGCGCTCCATCGCCCGGGCATTCATGTCGCTGCGATAGAACTGGTAGGCGTCACGCCCGATCTCCTTGGCTCGGTATAACGCCACATCGGCATTGCGGATCAGTACGTCGATATCGTCAGCATCGTTCGGGTACAAGGCAATGCCGATGCTGACTGAAACGAACAGGTTGTGGCCATCGATCTCCATCGGCAGCCGCACAGCCTGGTGCAGCTTCTCCGCCACATTGACCAGATAATCCTCATGCGGCACCTCGGGTACGATCAGGGCAAACTCATCGCCCCCCAGGCGTGCCAGTGTGTCACCCCGGCGCAACACCTGCTGCATCCGATGCGACACCGTTTCCAGCAGCCTGTCCCCTACCGCGTGACCGAGGGTGTCGTTGACCATCTTGAATCGGTCCAGGTCCATGTACAGCAGGCCAAACGGCACCTGCTCACGCACCGAGCTTGCCGCAAGCAACTCAAGGCGATCACGGAACAAGCGTCGGTTGGGCAGTTGGGTCAAGGCATCGTAGAAAGCGAGATGGCGGATCGTGCTCTCCGCATATTTGCGTTCGCTGATGTCCTCCGCGACGATCACATGGTGGGTGATCCTGCCCAGCTTGTCGCGTACAGGCGCGACGGTCTGCAGGCACCAGTAAAGGTCCCCGCTGCGCCGCCGGTAATTGAGCTCCCCATGCCATTCGCGCCCGCCCATCATGTCCCTGAACATATGGGCGAAGGTTTCATGGGAACTGGACTCGGTATCGAGTACGGACAGGTTCTGGCCAACGACGTCGTCGGCCTCGAAACCACTGGTCGTACAGAAGCGCGGATTGACGTACTCGATCAACCCCGTGGAATCGACGATGATGACCATATTGCCACTCTGCTCAACCGCCAGGGACAGCTTGCGCACCTGCTCCGATGCCTTGCGCATGGGTGACAGGTCAATCAGCGCACCGAGCAATTTGTCATAGCGCGCGCCACCGGATGCCATATTCCAATTCAGCGCCACGTTGAGCTCACGGCCATCGAGCGTGCGATAGGTCGTTTCGTTATACGACGACCGGCAGCCGCGCAGCAGGTTGATGCCGATCCGCGCGAAACCGCGCAAGGCATCATCGGTCAGGATGTCCCTAACGTGAGAGAGCAGCGCCTCCTTACTCGGCGCACCAAACATGTCCAACGTCGTCTGATTGACGTTGGTCACGCGAATGCGCCGCCAGAATTCGTAGGCGTACTGCATTTCGGACATCAGCTTGTGCTCGAACTGGTCGCCAAGCTCACTGGCAAGCTGTTCGAGATAGGCCATGGCGGCTGACAGGTCTTCTTCCCACAGAGAAACCGGCGCGCTGTCGAACAAGCCCCGATAGAGCCGCTCACTATTCTTGAGCGCATCCTCCATCTGCTTGAGGCCGCTGATGTCGACCGCAAACAGGATGCCCTCGCCGTTGGGCAGCATCGCACCACCGGCCAGCGCTTCGACCTGGCGCCCATCACGATGCTTCAACGTAATTTCCAGCGGTTTGGAATGGCCGCTGCGGTAGATATCCTCCATAAGCCGGACCGCGCCGGTTTGATCGACCGACAGGATACCTTTCCAGTGGAGAGTCCCCGCGGCCACCTGGGCAGCGTCAAGATCGCTCAGGGCAAGGAAGGTATCGTTGGCCTGGGTAATAAATCCCGACGGAGCAACAAATGCCACGCTCAGCATATTCGAATCGAACAGCTGACGTAGGCGCGCACTGCTGATTTCCAGCTCCCTCTGGACCTCAAGCTTTTCGGTGACGTCATTTGCGATCACCAGGCGCGCTTGCAGCTTGCCATACTCAACGGCGTGGGATGTGACCGCAACCATGATCTGGCGCCCATCGCGGCTATAGGTTTCCCACACGCCGGCATCGTACGCGCTTGCATGTTCGGACGACTGCAGTTGGGCCATCATCGGCAGCATGTGTGCTGCGATCGGCACATCGATGGATGTCGACTCGATATCTTCAGGCTGGTAACCATAAGTGCGCAGCATCGACCGGTTGGCAGCGAGAATCCGGTTGGAGCCCCGTTCGTACACACACATCATCTGTGGGTTGTCGTCGAACAACGCCCGGTAATAGGCGGCAGACTTGCGCAGGTCCTCTTCGTGCTCGATGCGAGCGGACACGTCGCTCACCCAGACCAGAGTGCGATTCTTCAGCGAAGCCGGCAGGCGCCTCGCAACCAGTTCCGCATGGAAAACACGAGCATTGCTTCTTTTAGCCTTGAACTGGCGAGCGGCTGCGGCCCCTCCCAGGGCAATCGAACCATCCAGGTATACGCTGACCTCGTCCTGGCAATCCGACTCCACCATGCCGATAAAACGCTGACCAACGGCATCGGCGGTTTTGAAATACCCGAACATCGATAGAAATGCCGGGTTGGCCATGGAAATCACGCCCTCTTCGAGAACCGCAATAGCGCTCGAAGAAAACTCGAAAACCGCGCGCAATTGGGTATCCCGCTCTTCCAATACGCGCCGCGTCTGGTTGAGGCGGAAAGAGAGGTAGAGCAGCATGCAGCCAGATACCACAAAGCCAGCCGCCGCCGAGAGTACGTTCGGTAGCGGTGCGATGGGTTGCCCACCATCCTCCCGTAACAAGACATCGAAGGAAAAATACAGCCAGCCAGTGACGGAGATGAAGAATGACAGCACGAGCAGGCTAAATATCCAATGTGCAGAAGGGTGCTCGTCCTTGGCGTGTAGAATCAACGTGACCTCGTCATCTAGATGGTACGACACCTAAACCTGCCGCTGACAGCTCAGCCACACGTCAGAGACAAAAATGGCCGGCGAATCGCCGGCCATAAAGCAAAGAAACTACGCCTCGCCCGGATTACTGCAGCTTAGCAGCTACCCAGGACTGCACCGAGGCCAAAGCCTCGGCCAGCTTGCCGGGGTCGGTCCCCCCGGCCTGTGCCATATCTGGCCGCCCACCGCCCTTGCCACCAACTTGCTGAGCGACAAAATTAACCAGCTCACCCGCCTTGACCTTGGCGGTCGCATTGGCGGTTACCCCGGCAACCAGACTCACCTTTCCGTCCGCAACGGATGCCAGCACCACCGCGGCACTGCCGAGCTTGCCCTTCAGCTTATCCAAGGTTTCGCGCAGAGAGGTGCTGTCCGCGCCCTCCAGCTCGGCCGCCAGCACCTTCACGCCGGTAATTTCTACCGCCGACTCCAGCAGCTCATCACCCTGGCTTGCGGCCAGCTTGGCCTTCAAGCGATTCAGTTCTTTTTCCAGCACCTTGCAGCTATCCTGAATCTGGACGATCTTGCCGATCACTTCGCCAGATTGCGCCTTGAGCAGACCGGCAGCCTCTTTGAGCAAGGCCTCCTGTGCCTGCACATAGGCAAGCGCGCCCTCTCCGGTAACGGCCTCGATACGGCGAACGCCGGCGGCCACACCACCTTCAGCCACGATCTTGAAGAAGCCGATATCGCCGGTACGGTGGACATGTGTGCCACCACAGAGCTCGGTGGAGAACTGGCCCATTTTCAAGACACGGACTTCATCGCCGTATTTCTCGCCAAACAACGCCATGGCGCCGGCGCGGATGGCATCGTCGTATGGCATGACGCTTGCGGTTACCTCATAGTTCGCGGCTGCGACATGGTTTACCACCTGCTCGATTCTGGAAATTTCCTCAGCCGTAACGGGTTGCGGGTGAGCAAAGTCGAAACGCGTGCGCTCATGGTTCACCAACGAGCCCTTTTGCGAAACGTGCTTGCCCAACACCTCGCGCAACGCCGCATGCAGCAAGTGGGTAGCCGAATGGTTACGCGCAGTCGCCTGGCGTTTGTGCAAATCGATGGTGGCCTGAACGCGGTCACCAACCTTGAGCACACCACGACTCACACACCCCATGTGGCCAAATACTGCGGCCTTGAGCTTTTGTGTGTCGCTTACATCGAACAGCGCGTCCAGGCCGCCGTTAGCGGAAATCTCCCCGGCATCGCCAACCTGACCGCCACCTTCGGCGTAAAAGGCTGTGTTGTCCAGAACAACCACACCCTCGTCACCCGCATGCAACGACGAAACCGCCTCGTTACCCTTGTACAGTGCCAGCACCTTTGCGTCGACGCTGGCGCGAAGGTAGCCCTCGAAACACGTCTCGGCGCCATCGTAGTCGACGGCTCCCGTCATCTTGAAGGTAGACGCCGCTCGGGCCCGCTCTCGCTGGGCCTCCATCTCACGCTCGAACTCAGCCATGTCGACGGCCACTTGTCGCTCACGACAAATATCGTTGGTCAGATCGACAGGGAAGCCGAAGGTATCATAGAGCTTGAATGCCACCTCACCGGGCAACTCAGCCTGACCATCGGCCAGCGCGGCTTCCAGCAAGGCCATGCCGTTATCGAGCGTTTTGGCAAACTGCTCCTCTTCGGCCTTCAGGGCTGCCATCACGCGCCCCTGGTTCTCCTTGAGTTCTGGGTAGGCATCACCCATCAGCTCAGTCAGCGTCGGGACCAGCTTGTGGAAGAACAGGCCTTTTTGTCCAAGCTTGTATCCGTGCCGGATGGCCCTGCGAATGATTCGGCGCAGCACGTAGCCGCGGCCGTCGTTTGCAGGCAATACCCCATCAGCGATCAGGAAAGAGCAGGCACGAATATGGTCCGCAATCACCTTGAGGGAAGGACTATTCCGATCCGCCGCGCCAGTTGCAGACTGCGCCGCATCGATCAAGGTCTGGAACAGGTCGATTTCGTAATTGGAATGAACATGCTGCAATACCGCCGAAATTCGCTCCAACCCCATACCCGTATCAACAGAAGGCTTTGGCAGCGGATGCAGCGTACCGCTTTCGTCGCGGTTGAACTGCATGAAGACGTTATTCCAGATCTCGATATAACGATCCCCATCCTCCTCGGGGGAGCCGGGCGGCCCACCCCAGATGTCGGCGCCGTGATCGTAGAAAATCTCGGTACATGGGCCACACGGGCCGGTGTCGCCCATGGTCCAGAAATTGTCGGACGCATATGGCGCGCCCTTGTTGTCGCCGATGCGAATCATGCGCTCAGCAGGGATGCCGACTTCCTTGTGCCAAATATCGTAGGCTTCGTCATCGGTCGCGTAGACGGTCACCCATAGCTTCTCTTTCGGAAGGTTGAGCCATTCGGGAGATGTCAGGAACTCCCAGGCATACTTGATGGCGTCATGCTTGAAATAGTCACCGAAGCTGAAATTGCCCAGCATTTCGAAAAATGTGTGATGCCGGGCCGTATAGCCAACGTTTTCCAGGTCATTGTGCTTACCGCCGGCGCGCACACATTTCTGGGAGGTAGCCGCCCGGGAATAGGCGCGCTTATCAAACCCCAGGAAGACATCCTTGAACTGATTCATCCCTGCGTTGGTGAAAAGCAGCGTCGGGTCATTGCCCGGCACCAAGCTACTGGATGCGACCACCTGGTGGCCTTTTGAGGCGAAAAAGTCGAGGAACTTCTGGCGAATATCGGCGGCTATCATTCGGTAAACCTTGATCTATTCCTAAAATGCTTATTGAACGCTTGATGTCGTCAATGCCTCGTCTGCCGTATCGGGTACAACGGTTGCGGCGCCGTACTCGAAAGCGACTACTTTCGAGTCATTCAGCCCACACCGCACACTAAGCGGCTGCCATGCGCCAGATTTACTCCGGCGCTTGGCGAGTACATTGAAACTGACGACGGATGCCACCACACGCGGCTTGGCATCGCTGAATTTCTTCCCCCATGGCTCAACGATCGCGCCCAGATAGCTTGGCTGCCGGTGTTGAAGTGGATCTCGCAGATCGAGCTGCTGAAAATTGAGGCTCTTGGCGACAATTTCCTCCGCTGCCACAAGGCACTGCGCCACACCGGGCTGGATACCGTCAAGCCTGCCATAGGCTTCGACACGCTGTGGCAAGGTAGCAGCGCATGTTACCTCAGCACAGGACAAAAAGGCTAAAACCGAAACAAATCGCCATCGAATCAATCGCAATCCCCCACACTTCTCAGCACACGGCGAATCAACTCATAGTCAAACCCACGGGACAGCAAAAATCTGATTTGGCGGACCCGCTCTTTTTCATCCACGGCCTTTCGGCCAAATTTTTTCTGCCACAGCGCATGTGCCGTGTCGAAATCACCCGATGCCACTGCAGCTAATTCCTCGGAAATCAACTCAGGCGGGGCACCTTTTTGTTTCAGTTCCTGCTGAATGCGGCGGCTCCCCATCCTGCCGGCCCGACTACGTATCAATTGCTCGGCAAAACGCTCATCTGACAGCCAGTTACTGGATGTCAATTCGTCGAGTAATGCCCCCACCGCCGCTCGGTCGTTACTCACACCCAACAGCTTCTGCTCAAGCTCGAGTCGGGAGTGCTCCCGTCTGGCAAGCAGACGCAAAGCACGCTCCCGCAATGCTTTGGCCAGGCTATCAGAAGGCAGGCTCATCCTCGGTATCGCCAGATTCCTGGTAGTTGGCGGCTGCCACGTTAATACCCGCTGCGTCACGCACCTTCGCCTCGATTTCACGGGCAATCGCGGAGTTTTCCTTCAGGTATTCGCGCGAGTTATCCTTGCCCTGGCCAATTTTCTGGCCATTGTAGGAATACCATGCACCCGACTTCTCGACGATCTTGTGCTGGACACCCAGCTCGATGATCTCTCCTTCCCGCGAAATCCCTTCACCGTAGAGAATGTCGAACAACGCCTCTTTGAACGGCGGGGACACCTTGTTCTTGACGACCTTGACGCGCGTTTCGTTGCCAACGACCTCTTCGCCCTTCTTGATCCCGCCGATGCGGCGAATATCCAGGCGGACCGATGCGTAGAATTTCAGCGCATTCCCGCCAGTCGTGGTCTCAGGGTTGCCGAACATAACGCCGATTTTCATGCGAATCTGGTTGATGAAGATCACCAGCGTATTGGTTCGCTTGATATTGCCGGTCAGCTTGCGCAAGGCCTGGGACATCAAGCGTGCTTGCAAGCCGACATGGCTGTCGCCCATCTCGCCCTCGATTTCAGCCTTGGGCGTCAGCGCGGCCACCGAGTCGACAACGATGATGTCCACACCGCCGGAACGAACCAGCATGTCTGCAATTTCAAGCGCCTGCTCACCAGTGTCGGGTTGGGAAATCAGCATTTCCGGCACGTTGACACCAAGCTTGGTGGCATAGGCCGGATCCAGCGCATTTTCCGCATCGATATAGGCCGCGATACCCCCGAGCTTTTGAACCTCGGCAACGACTTGCAGGCAAAGCGTGGTCTTACCGCTCGACTCTGGGCCATAGATTTCGACGATCCGCCCGCGTGGCAAACCGCCGACCCCGAGCGCCAGATCAAGTCCAAGCGACCCAGTGGAAACAACCTGCAGGCCGTTTTCAATCTGGTTCTCGCCCATCTTCATGATGGAGCCTTTGCCGAACTGCTTCTCGATTTGCGCTAATGCGGCAGCCAGCGCTTTGCTTTTGTTTTCATTCATTTAGATCGTCCCTTGATCCAGATAAGCGATCGATTATCGCACAATTAGCCGAGCACCCTTCTCGGCGCCAATACCTGAATATTAATACAGCAAGCGGAATTCACAAATAGAATTTGTTGTGATGGTTGCCTGGAGGCAGGATCGACCTCACAAGTAATCCAGGAAGAGGGCGCGAGCCGTCGGCAAGTCGTGGGGCCAGGCGGCGCCCTAGCGCGCGATCAATGGGTTGGTAATAATCGAGCAGGCGGCCCACTGGTAGTGGGCCGCAAAGAAGGGGCTAGCGCTTCGCTTGCTTCTTGTGCGTGGGCTTGGGTTTGGCTGCCGCGGCTTTGCCGCCCTTTGGCTGGCTCGCCGCCGGATGGCCACTCGGCTTAGACGACGATCGAGTCGACTTGCCCTGGGGGTGAGCAGCCTTACCCTTACGGGCTTTCATGCTCACCTTGGCGGTTTCTGCTGCCTGCACCTTCTTAGCTGGCCGTGCAGGCTCAATACGTTCAGCCTTTTCGGGTGCTGGCGTCACGATTGCGCCGGGTGCATCACCGGGAAGCGGCGGCGGGCCATCGGCAGCCGTTGCCGGTTGAGCCAGCATGGCTCCAACAAACGCAAAAATTGCCACTCTTGTATTGATCACAGTCTATCCTTCTCTACATCCGGGCATATCCCGCCGGTCGCGGGCGCGCCCCGTCAAACCTTGTTGCAGCGGTCTTTATGGCATAATCATGCCGCATGCATGACTGCCGCCTGTCGAATCCGGTAGTTCCGTCCTGACAACCCTGACCCTATTAAGTTGCAGATATGTCCAATCTTGGCGAACATCCGCAAACGCCGGCTCCGATTATTCAAATCGAAAAATTCCTCAGTTCCAAGAACACGGAACGCTGGTGCAAGATATTGTCTCCGGCCTTTCCCGGCGCGGCCTATTGGCTTTGCCAGGAGGCGCGTATCTTACAGGAATTCAATCATCAGCACCCCTTCGTCGCCCGCTTCATCGGGGTCGATATTGAACGTCGGATTTTGGTAACGGAGGCACCTGGATTCACGCTGTCCCAGTGGCTTGCGACGCCCACACAAGCGCTCGACCACCCCTTCCAGCGGTCCAGCGATTTGTTGCGACTGATGGTTGCCGTATGTGAAATCGCCGATGCACTGCATCGAAAAGGCGTGGTCCATGGCGGCTTGCGGCCTGATGCTCTGTGTATCAACCTCGATTCGAGCCGGCACGTTGATTACACCTCGATCAAGCTGATCGACTTCGGTAGCGCGCATAGTGCGCAGCATCGTCTCGAAAAGCCGCTCTTCATCGACCCGGATCATCGCAACGCTAATTATCTGTCACCCGCGATGAGGGATGTCATCCGCAAGGATTGGCAGGAATATTTGCGGGTAGTTGAAGAGACGGACAAGTTGGGCTGGTTCGAGCTGTCAGAGCGCGCCAAGTCTCAGTACGAAACGGTTCTGCTGTCGAGCGTCCAGGCCAATCACCTCGACTGGCGCGTCGACATGTTCAGTCTGGGCTACTGGTTCTCACAAATATCGCTGCATCGCATCGACTACTTCAACGCATCACACCAGGAAAAGCTGCCCAAGGTGCTCAAGCGCATGCAGAAGACGCTTTGGCAAGGCGGCTACGGTAGCTTCGACGCCTTGTTGCGTGAACTTCGCAGCTTCGAACTCGACCCTCAGCCGGCCTTGGTCGATGCCCTTCCTGCCAGTGGCTCCGTCGCCTCGCTGTCGCCTACGCCGGAGTCCGCCTATGTACCGGCCTCTGAGGTCATGGGCACGGTTGCCGCACCCGAGACCTTTGCCCCATCAGGTAAAGCCAGCCACCTTTCCGGCGCGCTCGACGCGGCTCGCGCCAAGGCGCACAAGCGCAAGCAGCTGCAGGCGCTGGTTGCCGGTGCGGCCGCACTCGCCATCGGCTTTGCCGGGATGATGTGGTATTTGTCCAAACCGGCAGAACCCAAGGCGGAGTTCACCCAGCCAACACTCGACCACCCCGAATCATCCGTCGAGCGGCCTACCGCTCATGCGGCAAGCAACACCAAGGCAGCGCCGGTCGCAGTGCAAGAGCCTGCCACGCCACCTGCGCAGCAGGATACACCCGTCAGTCCAACGGAAGTGCCCGCACCTTCCGTCGACAGCACACCGCAACCGGCCCCCGTAGCAACCAGCCCTGCCGAGCCTCAGAATGATCTGCGCAAACGGGCGGAAGGCGGGGACGCAAAGTCTCAGACCGAGCTGGGGCTGGCCTACCGCAGCGGCAGAGGTGTGCCGCAGGACAACGAGCAAGCCGTGAAGTGGTATCGCAAGGCGGCTGAACAAGGCGAACCGGATGCCCAGGCTTACCTTGGCTTCATGTACATGACTGGCAGAGGGGTCGCCCGCGATGACAAGGAGGCGGCACGCTGGCACCGCAAGGCGGCAGAGGCCGGCAGCGCCCTGGGTCAGTACAATCTTGGGCTGATGTACATGCATGGCCGTGGCGGGCTTGATCAAAGCAATGTCAACTCGTTCACCTGGCTGAAATTGTCTGCCGAAGGCGGCAACGGGGCAGCCCGATCACAATTGGTAACACTGGAACAGCAGATGAGTAAGGCCGATCTGCAAGAAGCGAACCGCATGGTCGCCAACTGGAAAACCAAGCACAAGAACTGACCCGGCCCCGCTTTTCATACCCCCTCAGGAAGGCGCACCTGGCGCGCCAACCGGGCCTTCGGCAAAAACTCTCAAGCGCTTGACTCTGTGCCGCCTTTACTCTTAAATGCTGCGTTAGAATTCGGGCTCTAAAGCCAGACGGTCAGTCTGTTTTCGGCACCGCAATTCAACAATCAACAAAGAAGTTGGATACAGACAAGGTGAGGAATATGGCAAACGGTACGGTCAAGTGGTTCAACGATGCCAAGGGTTTTGGCTTCATTACGCCAGCGGAAGGCGGCGAGGATGTGTTCGCACATTTCTCCGCGATCCAATCCCAGGGCTTCAAGACCCTTAAAGAAGGACAAACGGTGAGCTTCGATGTCGTCTCAGGCCCCAAGGGCAAGCAGGCCAGCAACATTCAGCCGATCTGAGCGTCGAATTGCACCATGAAAACAGGCCCAGATGGGCCTGTTTTCATTTGGCTTGCGCATAAATCGGCCGGGCCGGCCGTTCAGACATCGTCATGCATGGCCGCGAGCGTGGCCGAGCGGAAATCGCGCCGATACAGCACGAATACGATCAGCGCCGTGGCGGCAGCAAACAAGCCGGGGCGGATAAACCAGGCAACGCCGGCGAGGCCGAAATAATAGGCACGTATGCCGCGATTGAATTCGTCGCCGGCATAGGTATTGACCGCTGCGGCACGGCGGGCAAACCCATCGTGCTCGTCCTTTTCCTCAGGCATCGGCGCCCCGCCGATCAGGATGGAGAGGAGATTGAACTGACGCAATGACCAGGTGAACTTGAAATAGGCGTAGATGAATATCACCAGCATCAGCAGCAACTTGAAATCCCAGCCAGCCTTGGAAGACGCATTGTGCGGGGCTATCGGCAATTCGGAAATAAAAGAGATCACGTGCTCGGATGTCCCGATCAGCGCCAGAATGCCGGCAATGATGTACATCGACGTGGTGGCAAAGAAGGACACGCTGCTCACCAGGTTGCCGACCAGCGCGGCGTCGGTTACCCGGTTGTCACGTAGCAGCATGCGCCGCATCCACGCAAGACGGTAGACATGAATGACATGAGTCAGGCTGCGCCCGCCTGCCCGCAAGGCATCGGCGTAGTACCCGTACCCGACCCAACAGGCCACGAACCACAGAAAAGCCAGCCAATCGAGCGGAAGTAAGGACATCATGTTTATTACAAGTGGATGATTTGACGCGACGATTCAGCACCTAAAGGTGTAGAATTCGGGTTATTACTGATGGGCATGGGCAGAAATCGTCGTCGGCATCGCGAATTTTGTACAGAGTGCGCAGCAGTGAGTGATTGCCACATCGTGGCTCACAGCATACAAGCTTCCTATTTTACAACCAAGCCGCGGCCAGCCTGAACCGGGCAGAGCCAGTCAAAAAAGACGGTGGTTGAGGTAAGTATCGAGGCGGAGCGCATCCGCCATTTTGTTTTTTCAGGAGATCAAATATGCTGTCATCGACTTCGGCCGGTGCGGGTATCATTAATCCGCCGGCTTACGTCAAGAACAAGCGGTTGCTTGAATGGGTAACAGAGATGGTTGCGCTGTGTGAACCGGAAGCGGTCTACTGGTGCGACGGCTCGCAAGAGGAGTACGACAGCCTCTGTGCCAAAATGGTAGACAGCGGCACCCTTATCAAGCTCAACCCTGCCCTCCGTCCTAACAGCTTCCTCGCCCGTTCCGATCCGTCCGACGTTGCTCGCGTCGAAGATCGCACCTTCATCTGCTCCAACGAGAAAGTCGACGCCGGCCCCAACAACAACTGGGTCGAGCCTGCGGAGATGCGTGCCACGCTCAACGGCCTGTTCAAGGGCTGCATGCATGGCCGCACGATGTATATCGTGCCGTTCTCGATGGGCCCGCTCGGTAGCCCCATTGCACACATCGGCGTCGAAATCAGTGATAGCGCTTATGTCGCCGTCAGCATGCGCACCATGACCCGCATGGGCAAGGGCGTTTATGACGTGCTTGGTGAAAATGGCGAGTTTGTGCCTTGCATGCACACGGTTGGCGCTCCGCTTGCCAAGGGCGAGCAAGATGTCGTCTGGCCTTGCAACAAGGAAACCAAGTACATCGTCCACTTCCCCGAAACCCGTGAGATCTGGTCTTATGGCTCGGGCTACGGCGGCAATGCCCTGCTTGGCAAGAAGTGCTTCGCCCTCCGCATCGCGTCGACCATGGGGCGTGATCAAGGCTGGCTGGCCGAGCACATGCTGATTCTCGGCGTCGAATCACCGAAGGGTGAAAAGACCTATGTCGCGGCAGCCTTCCCGTCTGCCTGCGGCAAGACCAACTTCGCCATGTTGATCCCCCCCAAGGCATTCAACGGCTGGAAGGTCACCACCATCGGCGACGACATCGCATGGATCAAGCCGGGCAAGGATGGCCGTCTGTATGCGATCAACCCGGAGGCAGGCTACTTCGGCGTCGCGCCAGGCACATCGGAAAAGACCAATCCGAACGCCATGGCCACCCTCAAGGAAAACTGCATCTTCACCAACGTCGCACTGACCGACGATGGCGATGTATGGTGGGAAGGTATGAGCAAGGAGGCGCCAGCACACCTGGTCGACTGGCAGGGCAAGGACTGGACGCCCGATGTCGCCAAGGAGACTGGCCGCAAGGCAGCCCACCCGAATGCGCGCTTCACCGCACCGGCGTCGCAATGCCCGTCGATTGACGAAGACTGGGAAAATCCTGCCGGGGTACCGATCTCCGCCTTCATCTTCGGTGGCCGTCGTTCGCATGCCGTGCCGCTGGTTGTCGAAGCCTTCAACTGGAACTACGGCGTCTACATGGCCGCTACCATGGGCTCGGAAACCACGGCGGCAGCCATGGGTAAGCAGGGTGAGACCCGTCGTGACCCGTTCGCCATGCTGCCATTCTGCGGCTATCACATGGGCGATTATTTCAACCACTGGTTGCAAATGGGGCACATCGTCGAACAGAAGCCGCAAATTTTCTGCGTCAACTGGTTCCGCGTCGATGAGAAAGGCCAGTTCATCTGGCCAGGCTTCGGCGACAATATGCGAGTGCTGCAATGGATCGTCAACCGCTGCCAAGGCCAAGCTTCCGCACGCCAGACGGCACTGGGCTGGATGCCGACCTATCAGGATATCGACTGGAACGGGCTCGACAGCTTCACGGAAGCCGATTTCGAGAAGGTTACGTCGATTGACGCCAAGCTGTGGCAGCAGGAACTCGACGAACATGGCGAATTGTTCGAAAAGCTGAAGGAACGCCTGCCCCAGCAGCTCGTCCTGAAACGTGAGTTGCTAAAGCTTGCACTGAACGTCTAAGGCTCACCCTCAGCAATAAAAAGGCCCGTGGCTCCGCTGCGGGCCTTTTTATTGGGCCTCCACACGGTCGAATTTGACTGGCATACGGCGAGCCCGACAAGCATGACTGCCGATAAAATAGAGCCAATCCGAGCGGAGCCTTAACTATGAAAACTCGCGGTTTTACGCTGATTGAACTACTGGTAGTCATGGCGATCATTGCCATCCTGGCCCTGATGGCAACACCGATCTACTGGAAAAAGTACCAGAGCGGCCAGCAGAACGCCCAGAAAACTGCGATCGAGGATATCCGCAAAGGCATCGACGCCTACAAGAAGGCCAGCGACGATGGGCGGATTGCCAAGCTGCCGAGTGAATCCGGCTATCCCCGCTCCTTGAAGGAATTGGTCAGCGGTGTTGACGACCTGAAGAACCCCGGCAAGAAAATCTACTTCATGCGTGAAATGCCACGAGACCCCATGTCCAAGGACATGAGCGCCTCATCCGACAAGACCTGGGGTACACGCAGCTCGAACAGCCCGGCGGATAATCCCGCTCCCGGAGATGATGTCTTCGACGTGTACTCGCTTGCGGCAGCAAAAAGCGGGAGTAAATAGCAGCCGAGACGCTTGCAGATGCTCGCCTGGTGCGGCGCAACATGTTAAATTTCCGAGACAATCAACGTCTTGCATTCGGGAGAAACATATGACATTCCAGACAGCGGATCTGACCGACGAACACGCGAACCTGCAGGTCGCAACACCAATGTTCCAGCGCTATGGCGGCAAGGTGCAATTCCATGGCGAAATTGCGACCGTCAAGGTATTCGAGGACAACGTGCTGGTAAAGGATGCCTTGGCCGAGCTAGGCCATGGCAAAGTGCTTGTCGTTGACGGGGGTGGTTCCTTGCGCTGCGCCCTTGTCGGCGACATCATCGCGGCCTCGGCGGTAAAGAATGGCTGGGCAGGTGTGGTCGTCTATGGCTGCATCCGTGATTCCGCCGCGATCAACGGCATGGATATCGGCGTTCGCGCGCTGAACACTCATCCGCTGAAAAGTATCAAGCAGGGAGCGGGCTACCGTAACGTGCCGGTAACCCTCGCCGGCGTGACGTTCCGTCCAGGTGAATTCGTCTACGTGGACGAGGACGGCATAGTGCTTTCTGCGGATGCACTATTGTAAGCAATTTCATTAGAATCCAAGGCATACCCAGTTCTAGTCGAGGTAACAGCATGCCAGCACTGATCGATCGCTTCAGCAGGCGCATCGATTACTTGCGTCTTTCGGTAACAGACCGCTGTGATCTGCGCTGTACCTATTGTATCCCCGAAGGCTTCAAAGACTTCGAGGAGCCGTCTCACTGGCTCACCTTCGATGAAATCGAGCGCCTGATCGGGGTCTTTTCCCGTTTGGGCGTATCGAGAATCCGTTTGACCGGTGGCGAGCCGCTGCTGCGCAAAAACCTGCCGCAACTCGCCGCCAGGCTCACCGCGCTGCCCGGCGTCGATGATCTCTCTCTTTCCACCAATGCCACGCAACTGGCCCGCCACGCCGACGAGTTGAAAGCTGCAGGGGTCAGGCGACTCAATGTCAGCCTGGATTCGCTCAGCCGCGAGTGCTTTTCCAGCATCGCCGGCAAGGACAGCTTCGAGCGTGTGATGGAGGGGCTGCTCGCAGGCAAGCGAGCTGGATTCTCCCCAATCAAGATCAATATGGTGGCCCTGAAAGGGCGCAACGATCATGAGATCAACCGTATGGTCGACTTCTGTCGCGAGCACGGTTTCATTCTGCGGCTGATCGAGGCCATGCCGATGGGCGAAACCGGACGCAACGCTGAGTATCTCGATCTGCAGCCGGTGGCTGATCGCCTGAAACACGAATATGGCCTGGTGGATCAGACCCTCCCCTTGGGAGCTGGCCCGGCACGTTATCTGAGAAGTGGCGACGGCCGCCTCAATATTGGTTTCATCACCCCGATCTCCCAACACTTCTGCGCCACCTGCAACCGGGTACGGCTATCGGTCGATGGCACACTCTATATGTGCCTGGGTCAGGAAGAACGCTTCGAATTCCGGCCACTGCTGCGCGGCGGAGCCACCGACGCGGAGCTGGAAGCGGCAATCAGGGAAGCGATTGAACTCAAGCCGGAACGCCATGAATTTACCGAGCAACCCAAGAAAATTGTACGGTTCATGTCGATGACCGGTGGCTGACCTCACCATGCGTAAAAAAGGCCAACCCGCAGGTTGGCCTTTTTTACGCAATCAAGCAGTTCACGCGATATGGTCTGCGATGAACCGCTTCAACTGGGTCACGTCAGCATCCATTTCCTCGACCCGCTGAGGCAGACGCTCAAGCTCGTCGGCAAATGCTGGCCGTACCGGCTTCTCACCAAGCGCTTCGACGATGGTGTCTTCAAATTTGGCGGGCAGTGCAGTTTCCAGCACGACCACTGGGGCACTGTCGTCACGCACTTCCAGCGCGACCTTCATGCCATCTGCCGTGTGAGGGTCGATGGTGACGCCGTACGCAGCTTTTGCCTGGCGAATCGTCGTCAGTCGATCTGCGTGGCTACTACGCCCCGAAGCGAAGCCATATTTGCCACCCACGTCACCAAAGCACTGCGCGCCCGACAGGTCGAAACCACCGGCCTGATCGACTTGGTGCCATAGCTCGGCCAGACGTCCGCTATCCCGCCCGACCAGGTCGAAGACAAAGCGTTCGAGATTAGAGGCCTTGGAAATATCCATCGACGGACTCGACGTTGCCTGAGCCTCGCCACGCACCTTGTAGACACCGGTACGGAAAAACTCGTCAAGCACGTCATTCTCGTTGGTCGCCACGATCAGCTGCTTGATCGGCAGGCCCATCTGGCGTGCGATATGGCCAGCGCAGACGTTGCCAAAATTACCTGACGGCACCACGAAGCTGACCGCGTCGCCATTCTTCTCGCTTACCGCGAAGTAAGCTTTGAAGTAGTACACCACCTGGGCGACGATGCGCCCCCAGTTGATGGAATTGACGGCACCGATCTTGTAACGTGCTTTGAACGCGGCATCGTTATTGACCGCCTTCACCATGTCCTGCGCGTCATCGAACATGCCTTTGACGGCGATGTTGTAGATGTTGGCATCCTGCAGGCTGTACATCTGGGCGCGCTGGAACGGGCTCATCTTGCCGTGCGGCGACAGCATGAACACATTGACCCGATGCTTGCCACGCATCGCGTATTCAGCAGCAGAGCCGGTATCGCCACTGGTCGCACCGACGATATTGATCTGCTCACCCCGCTTTTCCAAGACGTACTCGAACAGATTGCCCAACAGCTGCATGGCAACGTCCTTGAACGCCAGCGTCGGCCCGTTGGACAACTCAAGAATGTGCAAGCCCGGTTCGAGCGTCTTGAGTGGCGTGATGTCGTCTGAACCGAAGATTTCCTTGGTATAGGTCTTGTCGACGATGGCCTTGAGGTCTGCAGCAGAAATATCCGTTGCAAACAAGCTGACGATCTCGAACGCCAGCTCGGGATAACTCAATGCGCGCCAGCGGGCCAGGGTGGCCTCGTCGATCTGCGGATACTGTTCCGGCACGACCAAACCGCCGTCGGGCGCCAAGCCCCCGAGCAGGATATCGCTGAAACTTTGTGGCGCCATGCCGCCACGGGTACTGATATAGCGCATTGTGCCGGGCCCTTACTTGTCCAGGGTTTCGAGGCGGATGCGGGTGACCTTGCCATTGATGGTCGGCAACGCTTCAATGCCGGCAATGGCTGCATTCACATCCTTCTCTACGGCCAGGTGCGTGAGGATGATCACATCCACCAGTGTTTGCCCTTCGGCCGGCTCCTTCTGCATCATCGCGTCGATCGAAATATCGGCGTCGGCCAGGATGCGGGTAACGTCGGCCAGCACGCCCGGCTTGTCTTCCGCGCTGAGGCGCAGGTAGTAGCAGGTTTCGATCTCGTCGATTGGCAGAATGGGCAGGTCGGACAGCTGGTTCGGCTGGAAGGCAAGATGCGGCACTCGGTGCTCGGGGTCGGCCGTATGCAGGCGTGTAATGTCGACCAGATCGGCTACAACAGCAGAGGCAGTCGGCTCGGCACCGGCACCAGCGCCGTAGTACATGGTCTGCCCGACCGCATCGCCCTTGGCCAGCACGGCATTCATGACGCCGTTCACATTGGCGATCAGCCGCTTTTCCGGGATCAGGGTCGGATGCACGCGCAGCTCGATGCCGCTGGCCTTGCGCTTGGTGATGCCAAGCAGCTTGATGCGGTAGCCGAGCTCTTCTGCGTATGTGATATCAGCGCTGGTCAGCCTGGAAATGCCTTCCAGATACGCCTTGTCGAATTGAACCGGGATACCGAAAGCGATGGCAGACATCAGCGTCAGCTTGTGAGCCGCATCATGGCCCTCGATGTCGAATGTCGGATCAGCCTCGGCATAACCCAGGCGCTGTGCTTCCTTGAGCACGTCGGCAAAGTCCGAACCCTTTTCACGCATCTCGGTCAGGATAAAATTCGAGGTGCCATTGATGATACCGGCGATCCACTCGATGCGGTTGGCCGTCAGGCCTTCGCGCAGCGCCTTGATAATCGGGATGCCGCCTGCGACGGCCGCCTCGAAGGCCACGATCACGCCCTTATCCTGCGCCTTGGCGAAGATCTCGTTGCCATATTCGGCAAGCAGCTTCTTGTTTGCCGTCACCACATGCTTGCCGTTTTCGATCGCCTTGAGCACCAGCTGCTTGGCAATCCCGGTGCCGCCAATCAGCTCGACCACGATATCGATGTCGGGGTGATTGACGACCTCGTTACCGTCGGCGGTAACCGTCACGCCCTCGCCCGCGATCTGGCGGGCACGGTCGACGTTGAGATCGGCGACCATGGCGAGTTGAATCTCACGCCCAGCCCGCCGGCTGATTTCTTGTGCATTGCGTTTGAGAACGGTGGCGGTGCCGCCGCCGACAGTGCCGATGCCTAACAGGCCTACTTTGATCGGTTTCATAAGAAGTATCTGGTCAGATGGGTTTGCGAAACGAAAACGAATTGATGACGAAGCCTTCGCGGAAATAAAACTTGTGCGCCTGCGTCCGCTGGGTGCCGGATTCCAGCTCGAGCGAGGCTGCGCCACGCTGCCTCGCCTCGTGTTCGAGCCACTCGATCAACGCCTGTCCAACGCCTCGTGAGCGCCGAACCTTGTCGGAAACCAGGTCGTCGACATAGAAACGCAGGCCGGAAAAAGTGTTGCGGAATGCCCGGTAGACGGCAAGCCCAACGACGGCATCATCGTCGATGGCCACGACCATCTCGCCGCCATCGGCAAAGATGGCTTGCATGGCCGCCTGGTAATCCGATGGCAGCTGCTGGCGCAACTGTCGATGCACCCCCTCTGCCCGCTTGAGCCATTCGGGCTCAGTCAGTTCCCTGGAAGCATTGGTAAGGGCGAGGATGTGCATGCCAAATCAGACCGCGTGACGTTTTCGATAGTGTTCAAGGAAGTGCGCGATACGGCCGATGGCTTCCTGCAGGTCGTCGGTATTCGGCAGGAACACCACGCGGAAATGATCCGGTGTCGGCCAGTTGAAGCCAGAGCCCTGTACCAGCAGCACCTTCTCTTCGAGAAGCAACTCCAGGATGAACTGCTGATCGTCCGCAATCGGGTAAAGCTTGGGGTCGAGTTTGGGGAACAGGTACAGCGCCCCTTGCGGCTTGACGCAGGTCACCCCGGGGATGTCGGTAAGCAGCTTCCATGCCAAGTCACGCTGACGGCACAGCCGGCCCGTCGGCGCAACCAGATCATCGATGCTCTGGTATCCGCCCAGGGCGGTCTGGATTGCATATTGCGCCGGCACGTTGGCACACAGTCGCATCGAGGCCAGCATATTAAGGCCCTCGATATAGTCCCGGGCATGCTTCTTCTCGCCGGAAACGACCATCCACCCGGCACGATAGCCGCAGGCGCGGTAATTCTTCGACAGGCCGCCAAACGTGATGCAAAGCACGTCCTCGGCGAGCGACGCGATCGAGGTATGGGTCAGGCCATCAAACAAGACCTTGTCGTAGATCTCGTCAGCATAGACGATCAGCTGATGCTGGCGCGCAAGCTCCAGGATTTCCTTCAGCACCTCGTCCGGGTACACCGCACCGGTAGGGTTGTTCGGGTTGATCACGACGATCGCACGGGTGTTCGGCGTGATCTTGTTGCGAATATCGTTGATATCGGGCAGCCAGCCAGCGCCTTCGTCACAGATATAGTGGCGCGCCGTCCCGCCGGCAAGGCTCACGGCGGCGGTCCACAATGGATAATCCGGCGCCGGCACCAACACCTCGTCGCCATTGTTCAACAAGGCCTGCATGGACATCACGATCAGCTCCGACACCCCGTTGCCGATGTAGATATCGTCGATGGTCACCCCAGTCACCCGTTTCTGCTGGGTGTAATGCATCACCGCCTTGCGCGCGGCGAACAGCCCTTTGGAATCGCAGTATCCGGATGCATCGGGCAGATTGTGGATGACGTCCTGAATGATCTCATCCGGCGCATTGAAGCCGAATGGCTGCGGATTGCCGATGTTGAGCTTGATGATGCGATGGCCCTCTTCCTCCATCTGCTTGGCTTTTTCGAGGACGGGACCGCGGATGTCGTAACAGACGTTGAGCAGCTTGTTGGATTTGGAAATCGGTTGCATGTTCACTTACCTTGCCTTGTTCGTGGGATTTGCATGCTGTCGGGCATGCGACCGTCCGGGGTGAGGTCTGTATGCCCTACCGGGCCATATCAGTCGCACTGCGACGGCGAATCATCGCGGCAGTCGCCAGAACGGACGGAAACAAGGTTGTAATCACGCAATCATCCATTGCAATCAGGTGAAAACCCAGCGAATTCTTGCTCGGGTAAAGGGCTATAATCCTACCTGACTCAATAGAGCATCGCAAATTAACTAACGGTTATTTGAGAACATGAAATTGCATCTTGCTTCCAATGCGGGCGCCAATCAGTTTACGGGCTATGGTGATGGCTACGTCGAGATCAACAAGACCCGCCACGACGGCAGCGTGCTGGTGACGATCGATTCCATAACCGCATGGCCAGTGGAAAATGTCGACGCCCTTGCCGACACCGATTTCGACCAGATCCTGGCCGCCAACCCGGAAGTGGTGCTATTGGGTACCGGCCCTACCCTGCAGTTTCCTCACCCCAGGTTGTACAAGGCGCTGACTGCACGCCAGATCGGTGTCGAGGTCATGGACACCAACGCCGCATGCCGTACCTTCAACATCCTGATGAGTGAGGGACGACGCGTGGTTGCGGCAATCCTGCATCGCTGACCCGCGACTGGCATCGTCACGATCACCGCCAGACATAATCTGCCAATTCCAGTGCAGCAAACAAAAAGGCCACTACCGAGGTAGTGGCCTTTGTAGTTACCGGTCTGGTGAAACCGACCGGTACTCTTGTTATTGCTTCTTCTTGCTTCTTGTTTTTCTTAGAAGCTGTGGCTGATACCGATCTGGTAGGAGGTCGGGTCAGCACCGCGCGGCGTAGCGGCAAACGGAGCCTGGCGAGCAGACTGGTCGTTGACCGCGCCATTGATGAAGAAGTTGTAAGCTGCGTTCGCCTCGTTCTCGACACGAGCGTAAGTCGCGTAGATGTTGGTGCGCTTGGAGAATGAGTACATACCGGTCACCTGGTAGTAGCGTGCGCCCGACTCGCCATCCTTCTGGCCGGTCCACTGCTTCACGTCATTTGCCTGGCCGAAGGTGGCAAAGGCATCGATGGCATCGTTGAACTTGTAGCTGGCAGCAAACACCCAGGTATCGCGGCTGGCGTCACCCACGGTCTGTACCGCGGTGGGGTCACCGGTCACCAGTGCCTGCGCCTTGCTCAGCATGGCAATATTGTCGGCGAACTGGCCGTTGAATTTGTTGACCTGACGCTCATAGACCAAGCCCAGACGCAGCGGCTGAATGACCTGATAGCCAAGCGAAGCCTTGATGCCATACGCCTTGTCGATAATGCCCCCCGCGACCAGCGGAACCGGATCGCGCACCTGCATGTACGCGAGGCTCGCGTACATCCAGCCAGGGAAGTAGGCCAGGGTCACTTCGGTCGATTGCGGGTTGGTCTGACGGCCAGGCGTCGTGCCAATCACTGGAGCGGTCAGTGCATTCAGGCCGCCTGCGATCGGCGCAAAACCGTTGCACGGATTCGGATTGGTCGCCGGACTGCAGCTCATGTCGTTGTACCAGTTGCCTTTGGATTCCGGCGCGGTCGCCGCAACCAGAGCCGAGAAGCCCTTGATGACGGGGGACTTGTACTGAATGACATTGCTTGCACGGGTACCGACGTTGTAGAACGGCACGGCGAACTTGGACAGCGAAGCCAAAGGCGACTGCCCCACACCGGGGATTGCAGCAAGGTTCGGCAGATAACCCGACGATGCGGCGCCAGAGTTGTATTCATAGCCGAGTACCGCCAAGGCGGTCGACGTATTGCCCGAACGCAGCAGGTGCAGTTCGTTCGGTACGTGCTTGTCGAAGTACATGTCCAGGCGGCCAGCCTGCAAGGTACCCCAGCTGGAGGAGCGCAGACCAACAAACGACTGGCGGGTGGCAAATGTAGCGCTGCCCGATGCCGGCTTGGACACATCGCTAGGCGCACAACCGACGTAGCCGCAGCCATCATCGGGCTTGATTGCCGTCTCGATCTGGTAAACAGCCGATAGGCCACCGCCCAGGTCTTCCTGGCCCTTGAAGCCAAGGTAGGACAGCGAATCGGTTACGCGCACGCGGCCGTCGATGTCTTTTTGGCCGTTGGACAGCAGCAAGTTGGCCGTCGTGCTGTAAGGCGACGTCGCAGCGTATTGTGTCGCACCTTTGGCTTCGACATGCTCGACGCCCATCCCCAGGTGACCATATACCGTCACGCTATCCGCCAGCGCTACCGGTGCTGCCAGTGCGGCCATGACCGCCAAGGCCGTACGATTGATTTGCATTGCACACTCCCTCTCAATACTTGCGCCGAACAACTCGTGTCGGCGCTCTTGTTGGACCGTTATTAGGGTTTGCCCCGATTCTGCCTATGCCCCCTCATGGTGACAAGTGCTTTTATTCTAATTTGGCGATATTCGCTTTGAGGTGTTGCGATTGTGCAACGACTGGCCTGCAAGGCACTCAGGCGCAGGTTTGTTTGTAGCCGATCAGCGCCTGCTTACGGCACAAAAAAACAGGCGCCCGAAGGCGCCTGTTTTCTCATCAATCACCCGATAAATCGGGAAGATCGTGAATTAGAAGCTGTGGCCGATGCCGACATTGAAGCCGGAAACGTCCTTGCCCTTGACCGTGCCAACGGCGTTGACGGACAGGTCGCGGATCGCATTGGCTTCGTTGTCCAGCTTGGTGTACAGAGCACGCGCATAGGTACGCTTGGACAGGTCATACTTCACACCAACGGTGTACTGCTTCGAACCGGTGTCGCTGTTGTCGCCTGCATCACCCACCTTGCCGTACTGAGCGAACGGAACGATTGCGCCGAGGGTGTAGGAAGCCGACAGCAGCCAGCCCTTCTGCTTGCCCTTGGTGGCGTACTTGTCGTTGGCCTTGATTTGTTCGTAGCCAGCGCCGAGGTACAGGCCAGCCAGCTTCAGTGCAGCGAAGCCCTTGTAGCCTTCGATCTTGCCACCGTTTACAGCCTTGTTGGTCGCGGCATCAGTGTTCGAACCATTCTTGTCCTGCTCGTAAGCAAAACCCACATCGAACATCGGCTGGCTATACAGAGCGGATACGGCATAAACATCAGTATTGCTTACCGAATTGTCAGCCGGCGCTACAGCGGTATTTGCTGCCTTGTTTTCGGCAGTGCCATACATAGCCTTGGCCTGGAAGCCAACGACGACAGGCGATTCGTACAGAACAACGTTCTTCAAACGCTTGTCGAGCTGGCCGAATACGCCACTACCCTTGCCTGCAGTGGTCGGGTCGTAGCCACCGGAACCCTGGTCGCCGATACCGTCGAATGCAGCGTTCAGCCCGCTAGGAGTCAGGCTCTTGTAAGGCGAGTCATAACGGCCCAGCTTCACTGCACCGAAACCGCCGGCCATACCAACAAAGCTGTTGCGCGATGCAAAAGCGTTAGTGTCAGCGCTAGTGCCGCCGTCATCCGGACGGACGCGGCTTTCAACTTGCCAGATCGCCTTCAGGCCAGAACCCAGATCTTCTTCACCCTTGAAGCCAATCTTCGAGGTTTCGTCCGAAACGCGAGTCTTGGAAACACCGTCTTGAACCTTGACGGACTCAACGCCGGCCTTCACTTGGCCGTACAGCGTCACGCTGGTATCGGCCATTGCTGCAGGTGCAGCAACTGCGGCTGCTACAGCCAATGCGATCAGTTTCTTGTTCATTCAAACGCTCCTTGAGATATAGATTTTCGGCTACGGCGGTGCCGCGCCAACTCCCTGTGCGAAAGCTACAGGCATTCTGCCAAAGCAGTAAAAACAGGCGCAAGGATAGTCAGGACCTTCCTTGCCATCAGCGATTCGAAACGTTGCAATTACGCAACAAACTGCGGCGCCATTGTCGTATAGCGGTATTACAGAACGATGAAATCCGCGCCGAGCCTAATATTCAGTCATGCGCAAAGAACAATCGGGCCAGCTCCACCCCTGGTTGCTCGGCCCGCATGAAGGCCTCGCCGACAAGGAAGGTATTCACCTGGGCGGATTGCATGCGCTCGACATCGGCACGCCCGAGAATGCCGCTTTCCGTCACGACGATGCGGTCGGCGGGGATGCGCTCAAGCAGATCGAGCGTGGTATCGAGCGACACCTCAAAGGTGCGCAGATTACGATTGTTGATGCCAATCAGCGGCGTTTTAAGTTGCAGTGCAGCATCCAGCTCCTCCCCATTATGCACTTCGACCAGCACGGCCAGCCCCAGCTCCATCGCCACCTGCTCGAAGGCCTGCATGGTTGCCAGATCGAGCGCGGCGGCGATCAGCAGGATACAGTCTGCCCCCATCGCCCGGGCTTCATAGATCTGGTAGGCATCGACCATGAAATCCTTGCGCAACACCGGCAAGGCGCACGCCGTACGGGCTGCCTGCAGGTAGGCCGGCGCCCCCTGAAAGAACGGCGCATCGGTCAGCACCGACAGGCAGGCCGCGCCATGTTCGGCATAGCTGCGGGCGATCTCGGCCGGGACGAAGTGCTCGCGGATCACGCCCTTGCTGGGGCTGGCCTTCTTGACCTCGGCAATGACGGCAGCCTGGCCGGCTGCATGCTTGGCGCGGATCGCGCCGACGAAATCGCGGGCTGGCGTTTGGGCCTCGGCTTCGCGACGAACAAGGGCCAGGGGTTTGACGGCCTTGGCTGCCGCGACTTCTTCGGCTTTGACGGAAAGGATTTTTTGCAGGATGTCGGACATGGCGGGAATATCGGGGTTGAGCGCAAGACGACCATTGTAGAGGGTCGCCTCCCCTTGCCTCAACCCATCCCGCCGACAAGCGCCTGCTTTTGCGGGTCCGCCGCGCCGTGGCATGGCAGTCAGAACCGATATTCGGGGTTCTCGGGGCTGAAGGTGTTGGCGGCGAGCTTCTTGTGCTCGATGCGTTCAAACACGATGCGCTCAAACACCTCGCCCTTGGCGTCGCGGCTCTCGGTGACGCGGATCAGTGGTTGCGCCAGATCGACGGTGAGCCGGGAGTCGCTGGCATAGTAGGTCGGCTGTCCCGGCGTGACGAAGCGGAACTCGATCATGCGTTTGGCCCCCTCGCCCACCACCTTGCGTTCGACCGGATCGGTCGGCTTGCCATTGGCCTTGAGCAGGTCATAGTCCTTCTGGAACTCGTCGAGGATGAAGGCGAAGCCGAGATGGCGAACCGTATGCCTGGACTGGGCGCGAGCGATCATGCCGTCGATGGCGTTGCGTGTGGACACCGCGCCCAGCAGACCGCCGAGGTGCGCAAGCATGGAGCCCGCATCGACCTTCTCGTCGTAGATCACCTCCTGGCCCGAACGCGGGCCGCCATCGAGCCAGCGCGCGTAGACGGCACGGGGCGAATGGCGGTAACGCACCAGCATGCGCTCGGGCTCGCTGGGCAGCGTCTTGCCCATGCGCTCCTGACGCAACATCAGCGTCTCGTACTCGGGTGCGGCACGGTCGTTGCGCCTGAGCATCGACAGCCAGGCTTCCCAGCGCGTGCTGGCGAGCACCGCATCAAGCTCAGGGCCGCTCATGTGGGTAAGCGTGGCGTCGTGATAGGCCTTGTCCAGCCAGTCGGCCTGCGCGTCGTTGCTCAGTGACGCCAGATTGCGGCGAATCGCATTGGGATCTTCCGCCTGCACCAGCAGGGCGGTAGCGGCCAGGGCCAGACCGAGCACCCGGCCGTACCAGGATGATAGTTTCATGCATATTCCTTGTTATCGAGCGCGGCGAGCCAGGACTTGCCTTGGGCAATCAGCTCGCGCGAATCATGTTGCCACGGGTAAAAATCACGGCGGAAGAATTGCCGCCAGGCGGGCAGAATCTTCCACACGAGGCCGGGGTCGCGGCCAAACATGAAGTTGAATCCCTCCTGCCACACCCTGGGCGACCATAGCTTGCCATCCTTGCGGATCAACGACCAGGCATTCCATTGCATATCGAAGGGGAACATCAGGCTGACCAGCAGCATGGTGATCACCCGGCGCCGGTAGCCGCCACCGATCTTTTGATAGAGATCGAAGGCCACCGCCTTGTGCTCCAGTTCCTCCACCGCGTGCCAGATCCAGATGCGGCGGAAATGCGGGTGCATGTCCGCCAGCCATTGCGGGTGGCTCAGTATCGCCTCGGCCATGATCGCGGTGTAGTGCTCCAGGCACACAGTCAGCGCCAGATGGTCCTTGGGCCGGGTGTGGCGCCGATTGAACTGGATGATGCGCAGGATGCGATCCTCCAGCTTCTTGGTGGGATAACCGCTGCGCTCCAGGTGCGCGTTATAGGCGGCATGCTCGTAACGATGCCAGCCTTCCTGCCCGATGAAGCCGCGAATGTCGGCGTCGAGTTTCGGATCGTCGTTCTGGTCACGGAATTCGCGAACCGAGTCGATGAAGGCCTGTTCGCCGTGAGGAAACATCAGCGACAAGCCGTTGAGAAAATGGGTGCGGTAAGGCTGGCCTCGATTCCAGTAGGTCGGCAGGCCAGCCGGCCATTCGAGCCGCAAGGGGCGTGGCTCGATCTGCAGATCGGCGAGATCCATGGCGAGCCTCCTCACACGGCATTGACGGGTTTGGCGGCCCTGCGGCGCTTGAGCCGGAACTGGGTGAAACGCGCACCGAGACTGGCGACGCTGGCCGGGCACAGCCGATACAGGCCGTCGATCAGCGCGGCATCCGGCCCGATCAGCACGCGCGTCTGTTTGCGCTTGACCGCATTCAGGATGGCGGCGGCCGCGGCTTGCGGCGAAGTACGCGCCAGCCGGTCGAAATCGGCCACCATATCGCCACGGTCCTGCGCCACCAGCGAGCAATCGCCAACCCGTGCATGACGCGCGATATCGGTCTTGATGCCGCCGGGGTGGACGCAAGTCAGCGTGACTGCCGTGTCGGCCAGCTCCTCGCGCAACGCATCCGAGAACGCGCGAACCGCCGCTTTCGAAGCGTTGTAGATCGACTGTGTCGGCACCGAGAGCATGGCGAAAATGCTGGACACGTTGACCAGCGCCGCCTCGTCGGCTCGCTGCAGATAAGGCAGAAAGGAGCGGCAGCCATGCACGACGCCCCAGAAATTGATGTTCATGAGCCAGTGCATGTCATCGAGCGCCCCATGCAGCACGGTGTCGGTCAATGCCACACCGGCATTGTTGATCATCAGGTCGCAGCCGCCGTAGGCCTTGGCCACGTCAAACGCAAATGTCTCCACCGCCAGCGGGTCGGCCACGTCGACCACCGCGGTCAACACTTGCGCGCCATGCCCGCGCAAGCTGTCGGCCACGGCCTGCAGCTTGTCCTGATGGATGTCGCACAGCGCAAGCCGCATACCTTCCTTGGCGCAGAGACGGGCGAGCGCTTCGCCGATTCCCGATGCCGCGCCGGTGATGACGGCAACCTTGCCGACAAGCGCTTTCATACGCGCCTCCCCTGCCGCAGCAATGCGGCGCATTGCAGACTGCAAGCCATGCGGTTCTCCTTCTCTCTGATGTGTTGGGAGGGTCTGGCGCCCACCCTGCGATTTTTAGAGTATATTACCTAATTCTTTGTTTAAATCAACTGATTTACTTGTTAACATATTCATACCACAGGCTTTTCCAGCGGGACCACGCATTGCCCTCACCAACTCGCCAGCAGCTGTTGCTGGCCGCGCTCAAACTGTTCGCCGAGAACGGCATCCATGCCGTCTCGCTACGCTCGATCAACCAGGCCGCCGGCGCCCGCAACTCCGGGGCGGTGCACTACCACTTCGACAGCAAGCTCGGGCTGCTGTCGGCCCTGGTTGACGACCTGATGCAGCGCATCGTCCAGTATCGCGGCGATGCGCTCGAACGGCTGTCGGCGCGGCACACCCCGCCCACCGTGGAGGACTGCCTCGATGCCTTCTTCCGCCCATTGTGGCTGCTGCATTTCGACCCGGAAGTGGGCAACGTGGCGACCAAGTTCTTCCTGCAGCTGCACATCACGCCGATTCCGGAAATCCAGCGGCAGATGGCCGAACGTGGGCAGGTTTCCTGGCAACAGGTGGAAGCGCTGTTGCTGCGCGCGTTGCCGCACAAACGGCGCGCCCAGCTGAGGCTGCACATCGGCATGGGGTGGATCAGCGTACTCAACGGCCTGGCCGCGCTTGACCTGATGGCCGTCACACCGCTCGGCGACATGCGTACCGGCTCGCTGGAGGAGATGATGCCGGCGTTCATGGCCTATCTCGTCGCCGGCATCAGCGCCTGAGCCTCGGCGCTGGCCACGCGCCTCGGGTACCCGCACGAGCCGTGTGGCCATGCAGGCAGATAACGCTGCCCGCTTTCCAGAAACGAAAAGGCCACCCATTCAGGTGGCCTTTCTGTTTTTGTGCTGAACCGAGGCTCAGCCCGCTGGTACGGCATGCTGGTTGGTGAACTCGATCAGCTGTTGCAGCCTGTGCTTGGCATCGCCGCTCTCCAGCACATCGCGCGCGCGCTCGATGCCGGTTTCGAGCGTATGGGCTTTGCCCGACACATAGATCGACGCGCCCGCGTTGAGCAGCACGATGTCGCGCGCCGGGCCGGGCTCGTTGTCGAGCACCGAGAGCACCATGGCGGCGGAATTCTCGGCGTCGAGCGCCTTGATCGCGTCGAGCTCGCACTCCGCCAGGCCAAACTGGCTCGGGCGGACCGTGTATTCATTGATCTCGCCGTGCTTGAGCTCGGCCACCATGGTCTCGCCGTTGAGCGTGATCTCATCGAGGCCATCCTGGCCATGCACGACCATCACGTGGCGGCTGCCGAGCTGCTTCAGCACCCGCGCCTGGATACCGACCAGATCGGGGTGGAACACGCCCATGAGCTGGGCATCGGCGCCGGCCGGGTTGGTCAGCGGCCCGAGGATGTTGAAGATCGTCCGCACGCCGAGCTCCTTGCGCACCGGCGCCACATACTTCATCGCGCTGTGGTACTGCGGAGCGAACATGAAGCCGACGCCGATCTCGTCGATCGCACGGCCGACCAGCTCCGGCGTCAGGCTCAGGTTGACGCCGAGCGCTTCGAGCACATCCGCGCTACCGGACTTCGACGACACCGAGCGCCCGCCGTGCTTGGCCACCTTGGCGCCGGCCGCCGCGGCAACAAAGGCCGACGTGGTCGAGATATTGAAGGTGTGCTGGCCGTCACCGCCGGTGCCGCAGGTATCGACCAGATGAAACGTATCCTTCACCGGCACCTTGGTCGAGAACTCGCGCATCACGGTCGCCGAGGCGGCGATCTCGGACACGCTCTCCACCTTCACGCGCAGCCCGATCAGGATGGCGGCGATCTGCGTCGGCGCCACCTGCCCGGACATGATCTGCCGCATCAACGACACCATCTCGTCGTAGAACAGCTCATTGCCATCGATCAGGCGGTTCAGCGCCACTTGTGGTGTGATCATCATGTCTCCCCGTTGATATGTGCTGCTCAGCCGAACTCGCGCAGGAAATTGCGCAGCATGTCGTGCCCATGTTCGGTCAGGATGGACTCGGGATGGAACTGCACCCCCTCGATGGGCAGCGATTTGTGGCGCACGCCCATGATTTCACCGTCGTCGGTCCAGGCCGTGACATCGAGGCAGTCCGGCAGGCTGTCGCGCTCGATCACCAGGCTGTGGTAGCGCGTGCAGGTGACCGGGTTGGGCAGGCCCTTGAACACGCCCACGTCGCGGTGATGCACCGGCGACACCTTGCCATGCATCAGCTGCTTGGCATGCACGATCTTGCCGCCAAAGGCCTGGCCGATGCTCTGGTGACCAAGGCAGACGCCGAGAATCGGGATCTCACCCTTGAAGCGGTCGATCGCCGGTACCGATACGCCGGCTTCGTTGGGCGTGCACGGGCCGGGCGACACCACCAGATACTTGGGCTCGAGCGCGGCGATCTGGTCGAGCGTGATCTCGTCGTTGCGGTGCACGACCACATCCTGGCCGAGCTCCCCGAAATACTGGACGAGGTTATAGGTAAACGAGTCGTAGTTGTCGATCATCAGCAACATAAGTCATCTCTTGCATGTATTGGGATGTGAACTGCGTGATCAGCCGCTGGCTGATACCCCGTTCGGCGTGACCCTTGCTTCGCTTTGCCGCCTCACCGGGGATGGAGGCGCAACAGGTCGTGTGGATGGCTTGGCGAGCTACCGCCACCAACGAGGGGAGAACGAGGAGAGGAACAAGACTTGTCGCTGCATAGTGCGACTATTCTAGCAATCGTGGACACGGGCGTACAGGCCGAATCCGGCTGGCGCTCCCACTGCCGGCCATGACGACAAATCGAGCGGGTCGATAGGGCCATGCCGCCATCAGAGTAACGGTGGCACCGCCAAATTTAGAGCAAACTATCAAACGCTTGATTGCATATTCTTATTTTTGTATATACTACTCCGCTGAAGCAAAAGAGATCATTTAGATTCAGGGACTTCAAACAGGCCAGCACATGCACTTTGCCTGGAGCTGGCATGCCTCGGGGATATAGGGAGACCCGCCATCACGCCGCCACACTTGCCGCCTGCGATCGCGATACGCCTAGCCGTTTCACGCCTGCCGACCGTGCCGCAGATCCTCTTGCGCCTGCTCGAGCTGTGCCAGGACGACGACGCCGACTTCGCCGAGCTGGCCGAGCTGATCGGCCATGATGCCGGCTGCACGGCCAAGGTCATCGCGGCGACCAATGCGGCGGAACACTACGGCAGCAAGAAAATCTCACGCCTCGACCAGTGTCTGGTGATGCTCGGCAAGGATGCGGTGAAAACGCTGATCATCAGCGAATCGGTGTTCCAGGTCTTCAATGCCTTTTCCGGCGTCGCCAGCCATGATCTGCGCGCGTTCTGGTGCCACACGCTGGCGACGGCGCTGCTGGCCAAGAGCCTGGCCCACCAGTGCGGCTACCCGCACCCGGAAGAGGCCTACCTTTCCGGCCTGCTGCACGACGTTGGCCGGCTCGGCCTGCTGTCGGCGATCCCGGAAGGCTATGGCGACCTGTTCGAGCAGGAAGACTCGGACAGCCTGTGCGTCAGCGAGCTGACCAAGCTCGATACCACCCATGCCGCGGTGGGCGGCTGGCTGGTCGACCAGTGGCGGCTCGACAGCTTCATCGGCGACAGCGTGCGTTACCACCATGCCAGGTCGGATGCACTCGCGCCGGCCCACGCGCTGATCCGCATCACGCATGTCGCCAACCGTCTGGCGCAGGTGCAGGGGCAACGCCCGATGGACATGGATGCCATCGCCGAGGCCGAGCGCATCGCCCAGTCGCTGTGCGGCATCGATGCGCAGACCTGCCGCCAGATCAGCAGCGCGGCCCGCAGCGAGGTCGGCAAGGTGGCGGAAAAATTCGGCATCCATATCGATGGCTTCGCCGACGACGATGCCACCTCACCGCCGGCCGACGACCGCCATGACGATGACGCCACGCGCCGCGCACTGACCGAGGCCGTGCGCAACATCGCGCTGTGCAACCTGTCCGGCCTGCGCCTCAATCAGGCAGCGAGCACCATGCCGGCGCAGCACCACAAGCATGAACACCCGGATGCGGCCCTGCTCGCCGCCTTCTCGCACACGCTGCAGATCCTGTTCGGCCTGCAATGCCCGGTGGTCTTTCTGCGCGAGGCGCGGCAGGACCAGTTGCACGGCATGCCGCTGGCCGCCGGCCTGTCGCGGCTGGAGCAGATCACGCTGCCAATCACCCGCGACAATGGCGCCGCGGCGCGGGCCCTGCTCGACGGCGGCGTCATCGAAACTGCACGCACGGCCGAGCCGCTGGCGATGATCGACGAACAGCTCCTGCGCATGCTCGACGCCGACCGGCTGATCTGCGTGCCGCTCGAGTCCGGGCGCCACTGCCTCGGCACACTGGTGCTGACCAATGCCGCGCGCGGCGCGCCCGACGTGCCCGGCCGCGACAAGCTGCTGCTTGGCCTGGCGGCCCAGGCGGCCAGCGCGCTGCTGGCGCGGCGCGCGCATCATCATGCGGAGCAGGTGCGGGTGCAGGATATGCAGGCGGCCTTCCAGCTCCATGCGCGCAGCGTGGCGCACGAAGCCAACAACCCGCTCGCCATCATCAAGAATTATCTGGCGCTGCTGGCGCGCAAGCTGGCCGACCCGGCGCAATCGGGCCTGCCCGACATCGGCGGGGAGCTGCAGATCATCCGCGACGAAATCAACCGTGTCGGCACCATCCTGGCACGCCTCGCCGAGCCGTCCGCAATGGCCGAATCGCAGCAGGGCGCGGCCTTCGACATGGCCAGGCTGATCGAGGAGACCGCCACCTTCTGCCGCGACATCGCACTCGCCGGCAGCGAGAAGCAACGCCCCGCCATCTCAGTACTGAGCCGGGCGGCGGACAAGCTGCCGGCCGTGGCCGCCGATCGCGCCCAGGCCAAGCAGGTATTGCTGAATCTGGCCAAGAACGCGCTCGAAGCACTCGATGGCCGCGAGGGGCAGATCACGCTCGAAGCCAGCGGCGTCATCAACCGCGATGGCGAGCTGCTGCTGGAAGTGCTGGTGCGCGACAGCGGCCCCGGCATCGCCCGGGATGTGCTGGCGCGCCTGTTCAGGCCGATCCAGACCAGCAAGGGCGCAGGCCACCAGGGCCTGGGGCTGGCCATCGTGAAGGAACTGATGAACGACATGCAGGGCGCCGTATCCTGCCGCTCCAGCTCGCTGGGCACCGAATTTGCTTTGCTGTTTCCTGTCGTACCAACCCGGCAAACCGTGCGGGAGCCGTAACCGGACAGTCACCAAGCGCAAGTAACATGGAGTGGGGAGAGCTTCATGCAACACCAACAACAACTACAACATCAAGACAACCGGCGCCCCGCGGCACGCAGCGAGACGCCACGACTGCTGCTGGTCGACGACGAGCCGCGGCTGCGCAACAGCCTGCGCGACCTGCTCAGGTGCATACCGCTGGACGTGCACTGCGCCGGCAGCGGCCGCGAGGCGATCGCGCTGCTGCAGCAGCACCGCTTCGATCTGGCCCTGCTCGACCTTGGGCTGCCGGACATGAGCGGGCACCAGATCATGGACCAGATCCGTGCCCACGGGCAGGACCCGGAGATCATCGTGGTGTCGGGCAACACCGACATCGACTCGGCCATCGGCGCCTTGCAGCGCGGTGCCTTCGACTACGTGCGCAAGCCCTACGAGCCGGACGACCTGCTGCAGAAGGTGCAGAATGCGCTCGAAAAGCGCAGGCTCGCACGGGAAAACCGGCAGATCCGCACGCGGCTCGCCAATTCCGAGCGCATGTACCGCTACCTCGTCGACGCCTCCCCCGACCTGATCTACATGCTCGATCACCAGGGGCGCTTCTCCTACGTCAACGAGCGTGCCGAAGCCATGCTCGGGTTCAAGTCCAGCGAGCTGCTGGGCCGCCATTTTCTCGATTTCATCCATGAAGACGACCTCGACCGTGCGCAGTTCACCTTCAACGAGCGCCGGCGCGGCCCACGCGCGGCCCGCAATGTCGAGCTGCGCGTCAAGTGCGGCGAGAGCAAATCGATGTCGAACCATGCGGTGCGCGATGGCTACCTGACCATCTCGCTCAATGCCACCGGCCTGTATTCGCAGAAGTCGCCCGATGGCCGGCCCGAGACCTATCTCGGCACCTACGGCGTGGCGCGCGACGTCTCCGAACGCAAGCGCGCCGAGGAGCGCGTGGCGTACCACGCCTATTACGACACGCTGACCGACCTGCCCAACCGCGTGCTGTTCAACGACCGCCTGTCGCTCGCGATCATCCAGGCCACCCGCAACACCAAACAGCTCGCGGTGATGTTCATCGACCTCGACCGTTTCAAGACCGTCAACGACACGCTCGGCCACATCAAGGGCGATGAGATGCTGCGCGAGGTCAGCGCGCGCCTCAAGTCCTGCGTGCGCAAGGGCGACACGCTGGCGCGGCTCGGTGGCGACGAGTTCGCACTATTCCTGCCCGACATCCGCGCGCGGCGCGATGCCGAGGTGATCGCGCGCAAGATTCTGGACGAGCTGCGCCGCCCCTTCGTGCTCGACGAGCAGGAGTTCTACATCTCGTGCAGCATCGGCATCGCGCACTTCCCCGAGGACGGCGCGACGCCCGACAGCCTGCTGCGCCACGCCGACATTGCGATGTATCACATCAAGAGCCAGGGCAAGAACGGCTTCACCCATTTCGCCCTCGACATGCAGAGCACCACCGGCCATCTGCTGACGATGGAGGCCGACCTGCGGCGCGCCTTCGAACGCGGCGAATTCGAGATGTTCTACCAGCCGCAGTACGATGTCGCCACGCTCAGCATGGTCGGCTGCGAGGCGCTGATCCGCTGGCATCACCCGAGCAAGGGCCTGATGACGGCCGGCGAATTCATCCCCTATGCGGAGGAAGCCGGCCTGATCGAGCGGCTATGCCAGTGGGCGCTGCGCCAGGTCTGCCTCGACTTGAAAGCCTGGCACGTGCACGATCTGAGGGACTTCCGCGTGGCGGTGAACATCTCGCCGAAATATCTGGAACGCGATGGTTTCGTCGACGAGATCCTCGACAATGTCAGCGCCTTCGGCATCGCGCCGGAAACGCTGGAGCTGGAAATCACCGAGAACATCTGCATCAAGAATGTTTCGGACACCATCTCCAAGCTGCAGCAGCTGGCCGATTCCGGCCTGCGCATTGCCATCGACGATTTCGGCACGCGCTATTCCTCGCTCAACTACCTGCACCGGCTGCCCTTCCACACGATCAAGATCGACCAGTCCTTCGTGCACGACGTCAACGAGAGCACGCTGCGCGCGCCGGTAATCACCGCCATCATCTCGATCGCACGAGGGCTGGGGCTGAACGTGATTGCCGAAGGCGTCGAGACGCCGGCGCAGATGCAGTTCCTGGAAAAACTCGGCTGTCGCGAGATGCAGGGCTATTTCTTCAGCACACCGGTGCCGAAGGGCGAGATCGCCACGCGCCTGGCGACCCACCATGCGCCGTTCAACGGCGAGGGGCACCCGGCCCAGCGCCTGTCGGACTCACCGCGGACGACATGAGCCGCGGCTTGCGGCGGATGTTGGGATAACGGCAGGCGGAGCGCATCGACCAGGCAGATGTCGATGCGCTCACGCAGCGGGGGCTATTCCCCGTCGAGGCCGGCCTGCACCATCTCGGCAGCGCGGATCACGGCGCGCGCCTTATTCTGCGTTTCCTGCCATTCGCTCTCGGGCACCGAATCGGCGACGATGCCGGCGCCGGCCTGCACGAACAGCGTCTTGTCCTTGATCACGGCGGTACGCAAGGCAATGGCCACATCCATGTCGCCATTGAAGCCGAGATAGCCCACCGCGCCGGAATAGACGCCACGCTTGGTCGGCTCGAGTTCGGCGATGATCTCCATCGCGCGCACCTTGGGCGCGCCGGACACGGTGCCGGCCGGGAAGGTGGCGCGCAGCACGTCCATATTGCCCATGCCCGGCTTCAACTGCGCCTCGACACTCGACACGATGTGCATCACGTGCGAATAGCGCTCGATCACCATATTGTCGGTGACCTTGACCGAACCGGTGACGGCCACGCGGCCGGCGTCGTTGCGGCCCAGGTCCATCAGCATCACATGCTCGGCGATTTCCTTCGGGTCGTTGAGCAGCTCCTCGGCGAGCGCTTCGTCGAGCTCGCGCGTCTTGCCGCGCGGGCGGGTACCGGCAATCGGCCGCACGGTGACGGTCTCGCTTTCGCGGCGGACGAGGATTTCGGGCGAAGCGCCAACGACATGGAAATCGCCGAAATCGTAATAGAACATGTACGGCGACGGGTTGATCGAGCGCAGCGCGCGGTACAGCGAGATCGGGCTCGCGTCGTAGCGCATGCGCATGCGCTGGGCCAGCACCACCTGCATGATGTCGCCGTCGAGAATGTACTGCTTGGCTCGGCCGATCGCCTGCTTGAACGCCGCCTCGCCCATCTCCGACTCGGCAGTTGCAGGCTCGGTCTTGAACTGGAACGGGATCTTCACCGGCTGCCGCAGCGCTTCGCGCAAGGCGTGCAGCCTGGCCTGGGCACGGCCATAGGCGCCGCTCTCGGCCGGGTCGGCGTAGACGATCAGATAAAGCTTGCCCGACAGGTTATCGACCACGGCCAGCTCTTCCGACTGCAGCAACAGGATGTCGGGCACGCAGATGTCATCGGGTTTGTCCGCGTGATCGAGTTTTTTCTCGACGTAGCGGATGGTCTCGTAGCCGAAGTAGCCGACCAGGCCGCCACAGAAGCGCGGCAGGCCTTCCTTGGGTGCGGCCTTGAACTGTGCCTGGTAGCGCTCGATGAAGGCGAGTGGATCGCCCTCGTAGGTCTCCAGCACGCCGGCGTCGCTCTCCACCGTCACCTTGCGCCCGGCCACGCGGATGCGCTTTTGCGCCGGCAGGCCGATGAAGGAATAGCGGCCGAAACGCTCGCCGCCGACGACGGATTCGAGCAGATAGGAATAAGGCGCGTTGGCGAGTTTCAGGTACACCGAGAGCGGTGTATCGACATCGGCCAGCAGTTCGAGGGTAAGCGGGACGCGGTTGTAGCCGTGCGCAGCGAGTGCGCTGAATTCCTGTTCAGTCATGGTGGTCTGCCTTGAGCGGTTTGATCGGTTAATAGAGCGGAAAGCGTACGGCTAGCGACGCCATCGCCAACGCAGGATCAAACGGTCAGACAGGGCACTCATGATGATTGAGAAATCCAATAGGAAGTAAAACTCAGATAGAACTGGTATTCAACAGCAATTCGGCTGCGCCGACAAGCCCCGTCACCACATGATCGGCACCAAGCGCCTCGACCGGCCCCTCGTGGCGGTAGCCGTAAGGTACGGCAATGGCCAGCGCACCGGCATTCTTGGCGGCGAGGATGTCGTTCTGCGAGTCGCCGATCATGGCCAGCTCGGCCGGCGTGATCTCGAAGAACTCGCAGGCGTGCAAGAGCGGCAGGGGATGCGGCTTTTTCTCGGCCAGGCTGTCACCCGACAGGATCAGCTCGAAGAATGGCGCGAGCCCGGTGGCCAGGAGCAGCGGCTCGGTGAAGCGCTTGGGCTTGTTGGTGATGCAAGCCAGGCGCAGGCCGCCCTGCTTCATGCGGTGCAGGCCGTCGACCACCTCCGGGTAGGCCGTGGTTTCCACCGACAGCAGCGCGTCGTAACACTGCTTGAACAGTTCGACGCCCTCCTCCACCTGCGTCTGCGGCGGGTTGCCGTCGCGGCGGTCGAGCAGCGTGCGCTTGACCAGGCTCACCATGCCGTCGCCGACATAGGTCTTGACGCGCTCGACCGGCAAGGCCGGCAGGCCCATGCGTTCGCGCATACCGTTGGCGGCGCCGGCCAGATCGTTGATGGTGTCGAGCAGCGTGCCGTCGAGGTCGATGGCAACCGCGCGGATCGCGTGTCGGTTCATGGGGTCTCCCGGATATGTGTGACATCGCCGAAGCCGATGGCCTCGCCGTGCAGGTAGTCGAGCAGCCTGGCGGCAACGGCTGTCGGGCTCGCCAGGTCGCCATGCGCATGGTAGTCGCGGAACTGTTGCAGCAGCGGGAACTGTGCCGCCGAGGTCATACGGATCGCCGCCTGCATGGCCGTATCGATGATGCCAGGGGCGATCGAGGCGATCTTCACGCCGTCGTCGCGGTCAGCCTGTTCGAGCCCGACACAGCGCGTGTAGTGGTCGAGCCCCGCCTTGCCCGCGCAGTAGACGCTCCAGCCCTCGTAGGCGTTGCGGCCGGCGCCGGACGAGATGTTGAGTACGCGCTTGTCGATCTCCTGCCCGGCGAAGTGGCGGATGAAGGCATTGGTGAGCTGGATCGGCGCCATCAGGTTGGTGGCGAGGCTCAGTGCGGCATCGTCGTCGGCATAATCGCCGGCCGGCGCAATCGGCTCGACGCTGCCGGCATTGTTGATCAGGTAGACGCCCTGCCACTGCAATGCGGCGAGCGAGCTGAACAGCTCGTCGGCCACGTCGGACACCGCCTCGGTATCGGCGAGATCGAGCTGTATCGAGCGGTAGCTGTCCGCCTGGGCGGCCAGCGCGTTGTTCTCGGCCGATACCGTGCGGGCGATGCCGATCACGTGTGCGCCACGGCTGGCGGCCTTTTCCGCGAGTGCCAGGCCGAGCCCGCGCGACACGCCGGTGATGACGTAGCAGCGCATTGCCTAGACAGCCTTCGCCAGCTCGGCGCGCATCGCGTCGATCGTGGCCTTGTAGTCGGGCGTGTTGTAGATCGCCGAGCCCGCGACAAAGGTATCGGCACCGGCGCGCGCGATCTCGGCGATGTTGTCGACCTTCACCCCGCCGTCGATCTCGAGCCAGATCTCGCGGCCAGTCTTCGCCGTATATTCGTCGATGCGGCGGCGTGCCTCGCGCAGCTTGTCGAGTGTGCCGGGAATGAATTTCTGCCCGCCAAAGCCCGGGTTGACCGACATCAGCAGCACCATGTCGAGCTTGTCCATCACGTAGTCCATGAACGACAGCGGCGTGGCCGGGTTGAACACGAGGCCGGCCTTGCAGCCCGACTCCTTGATCAGGCCGAGGGTGCGGTCGACGTGGTCGCTGGCCTCGGGGTGGAAGGTGACGATGTCGGCGCCGGCCTTGGCGAACATGGTGGCCAAGGTGTCCACCGGCTTCACCATCAGGTGCACGTCGATCGGCGCCTGTGTCAGCGGGCGGATCGCCTCGCACACCATCGGGCCGATGGTCAGGTTCGGCACGTAATGGTTGTCCATCACGTCGAAGTGGATGATGTCGGCGCCAGCCGCGATCACGGCCTGCACCTCGTCGCCGAGCCTGGCGAAGTTGGCGGAAAGAATCGATGGGGCGATACGGAAATTGCGCATGGTTCAGCCTGTGTGGATGGTATGCCTGTCGTCAGCATAGCCGGCCTGCGGGCCAGGCATGCGTCGAAGCACGAAAGTGCGCCATTTTACCCGAGGCGCCGCGCTATATCGATGTTGGCTGAAATACGCCTGGAGAGCCTGCCCCGATGCAGCGCCGGGGCCAATCTCACCTTGCGATCGGGGCACAAATGGTGTGCAATTCCTGTATGCCCGAAAACCAGAAACACCAGATCTCGATCGATGCCGAAGCGATGTTCGTGCCCGAGCAATCGGACGCCACACAGGATCGCTACGTGTTCGCCTATCGCATCCGCATCACCAACACCGGCCAGGTCCCGGCGAAGCTGATCAGCCGCCACTGGATCATCACCGACGCCAACCAGCAGGTGCAGGAAGTGCGCGGCCTGGGCGTGGTCGGCGAACAGCCACACCTGCAGCCGGGCGAGCATTTCGAATACACCAGCGGCGCGGCGCTCCAGACCTCGGTCGGCACGATGAAGGGCAGCTACCAGATGGTGGCGGACGACGGCACCCACTTCGAGGCGCCGATCGCCGAATTTGTGTTATCGACGCCGCGCGTGCTGCACTGAGCGGCAGCCCAGGCTCAGTCGTCCTTCTTGCGCCGGCGCGGCATCGTCCACCACACGATGAAAATCGCCAGCGCCAGCGCCGTCCCAGCCTCGATCAGCAACCACGTCATATCATCTCCTTCCGGGCGACGCCCGCCGCAAGCGGCAGGCATACCTTATTTTGTGCACAATGGATTGTGAATGGGCGATTCGCCCGCATGTTCACAAGCTCGATGTGCCCCCCATTCTAACCAATCGCTGCCGTTTGCCCAGCCACAGCGGGCAGCAGCTGCCGAAAGCCCCGCATGCGTCCCTCCTCCAGCCCCGGCCCCGCGCCCACCAACCGTAACGACTGGCAGACGATCAAGACGCTGCTGCCCTATCTGTGGGACTACAAGGGGCGCGTGATCGCCGCCCTCGTCTGCCTGATCATCGCCAAGGTAGCAACCGTCAGCGTGCCGCTCGTGCTCAAGGGCGTGGTCGATCACCTCGACAAGAGCAAGGCCGTGGTCGCGCTGCCGGTGGTGCTGATCGTCGGCTACGGCCTGCTGCGGCTGGCGTCGACGGCCTTCGGCGAGCTGCGCGATGCGGTGTTTGCCAAGGTCACGCAAGGGGCGATCCGCGCGATCGCGCTCAAGGTGTTCAAGCACCTGCACGCGCTGAGCCTGCGCTTTCACCTGACGCGCCAGACCGGCGGCATGAGCCGCGACATCGAGCGCGGCACGCGCGGCATCTCCTTCCTGCTCAATTTCACGCTGTTCAACATCCTGCCGACGCTGATCGAGATCGCCTTCGTCGCCACAATCCTGCTCGTCAAATACGACATCTGGTTCACCATCGTCACCGTCGGCACCATCGCGATCTACATCGGCTTCACACTGTCGGTCACCGAGTGGCGCATGGTGTTCCGCCGCACGATGAACGACATGGACTCGAAGGCCAACACCAAGGCCATCGACAGCCTGATCAACTACGAGACGGTGAAATACTTCGGCAACGAGCGCTGGGAAGCTGGCCGCTACGACGAGGCGCTGGCCACCTGGGAGTCCGCCGCGGTGCAAAACCAGGTCTCGCTCGCCGCGCTCAATGCAGGCCAGAGTGCGATCATCGCCGTCGGCGTCACGCTGCTGATGGCGCTTGCGGCCAATGGCGTGGTGCAGGGCAAGATGACGCTGGGCGACCTGGTGCTCGTCAATGCCTTCCTGATCCAGCTTTACTCGCCGCTGCACTTCCTGGGCTTCGTCTACCGCGAGATCAAGCACTCGCTGGCCGACATGGAGAAGATGTTCAAGCTGCTGGGCGAGGACAAGGAAATCGAGGACAAGCCCGACGCCATCGCGCTCGCTACCGACCGCGCCGCCGTGCGCTTCGAGCATGTCGATTTCAGCTACGAGCAGAAACGCCAGATCCTGCACGACGTCAGCTTCGAGATCCCGGCTGGCCGCACGCTGGCCGTGGTGGGCAGCTCGGGTGCGGGCAAGTCGACGCTGTCGCGGCTGCTGTTCCGCTTCTACGATGCCGGCAGCGGCGCCATCACCATCGGCGGCCACGACATCCGCGACCTGACGCAGACGAGCCTCAGATCCCATATCGGCATCGTGCCGCAGGACACGGTGCTGTTCAACGACACGATCTACTACAACATCGCCTACGGCCGCCCCAGCGCAAACCGCGAGGAGATCATCGAAGCGGCCAGGTCGGCGCACATCCATGACTTCATCAGCAAGCTGCCGGACGGCTACGACACCATGGTCGGCGAGCGCGGCCTAAAGCTCTCGGGCGGCGAGAAGCAGCGCGTGGCGATCGCACGCACGATACTGAAGAACCCGCCGGTGCTGATCTTCGACGAAGCCACCTCGGCGCTCGATTCGCGCACCGAGAAGGCGATCCAGGCCGAGCTGCGCGAGATCTCTCAGGACCGCACCACGCTGATCATCGCACACCGGCTATCGACCATCGCCGATGCCGACGAAATCATCGTCATGGAACATGGCCGCATCGTCGAGCGCGGCACGCATCGCGCCCTGCTCGACCGTAACGGTGCCTACGCGCAGATGTGGGCGCTGCAACAGCAGGAAGAAGCCGGCAGCCTCGGCTGAGCACAGACACGGCGCCAGGGCCTGTGCCGGGCCCCGCGCCGATTGCATGACAGCCCCGGCCAGCGCCGCCCGCCACGGCGCACCGGCCGAAGCGGCAGCCGCTAGGCCTGGTCGAGCGCCGTGAGCGCCTGCCGCAACGGCTCGCGACAGCCCGCCGACGCGGGCGTCATCGGCAGCCGCAGCTCGTCGGCAATCCAACCCTGCAAGGCCAGGGCAGCCTTGACCGGGCCCGGATTGGGCTCGGAGAATAGCAGGCGGATCAAGGGCAGCAGCCGGTAATGCAGCGCCCGTGCGGCCTCCAGCTCACCGCGCTGGACATGCCGATACATCGCCACGTACAGATCGGGCCGGATATGGGCCGCGGCCGAGGCGGCGCCCCGTCCACCCAGGCACAGGCAGGGGAAGATCAGGTGGTCTTCGCCGCTCCACACGCTGAGCGGCGTCTCCTCGATCAGCGCCATCAGCTGCGGCATATTGCCGCCTGCGCTCTCCTTGATCGCCACGAACTGCGGGTTGGCGCTCAGCGCCTTGACGGTGGCGACCTCGATGTTGACGCCGGTGCGGTAGGGAATGTTGTAGAGGATGATGGGCTTGTCGGTGGCCGTCGCGACGGCCTCGAAATGGCGCCGGATGCCGTCCTGCGACGGACGCACATAGTAGGGCGCCGTTACCATCAGGCCGGCGATGGCGAACTCGCCAAAGCGCCGCGCGGCGCCGGCCACCGCCCCGGTGTCGTTGCCGGATACCCCCATCACCACCGCGCAGCGCCCGTCGACGCTGGCGATGACGGCGTCGAGCAGCGCGATCTGCTCGGCCTCGCCGAGGGTGGCCGGCTCGCCGGTCGTGCCGCACACGATGAGCCCGGCGATGCCGCTATCGGCCAGGTGTGACGCCAGCCGGCGAGCAGCGGTCAGGTCGAGCCTGCCGTCGCGGAAAGGGGTAACGAGGGGGATCCAGATGCCTTCGAATTGACTCATACTATTGCCTCAAGTGGGTTGACGAAATCGTGCGCCGGCAGCGTTGGCTGCCATCGATCCCGCCAGGTCGGCAAATCGGATCGGTCGCGCGCGTCGTCAGGCTTGAGGTTAACTCCCAGCATCCCGTCCGGTGGCCCACCCGACGGGACAGACTGCCCGTCAGATGAGCATCTGTTTTTTCGATTTCTTGCCGGCCATGCGCCCGCTCGACGCAAGCACGACGGCAACCGGCACGGTGACGTGACGGGTGGCGATCAGCTTGACAAGGGCAATGGGCATCGTGAGAAACGGCGACAAGAGGAAGCGACCCGCCGACTATAGCCGCGTGCGCCCGCTGCCGTCAAACGCGCCATCGGCCCCGGCGGTGCGCTACAATTCGCCATCCCGTGAGCGGGCTCCGGCCCACGCTCACCGCGGCGGGCCGTGCCCGTAATATTGCCATTGTCAATTTCACCCCCTCGGCCCACGTGCACCACGGCGGGCGTGCCCGCCAGCCCATACGAGACGCCAATCATGTTCCGAAACGACATCCTCTCCCAACTCAACGAAGCGGCCCAGCTGCTCAACCGCTTCCTCACCGACGAGGCGCAGCTGGCTGCCATCGAGTCCGCGGCGAAGCTGCTGGTGCAGAGCTTCAGGCAGGGCGGCAAGGTCATCTCCTGCGGCAACGGCGGCTCGCATTGCGACGCGATGCACTTCGCCGAGGAGCTGTCCGGCCGCTACCGCGACAACCGCCCCGCCCTGCCGGCGCTGGCGGTGTCGGACCCGGCGCATATCTCCTGCGTCGGCAACGACTACGGCTTCGATCATATCTTCTCGCGCTTCGTCGAGGCCGTCGGCCGGCCAGGCGACGTGCTGCTGGCGATCTCGACCAGCGGCAACTCGAAGAACGTGCTGCTGGCGATGGAGGCCGCGCGCAAGCTCGGCATGCAGATCATCGTGTTGAGCGGCAAGGATGGCGGCAAGATGCGCGGCCTGGCCGATGCCGAGATCATCGTGCCGCACCAGGGCTACGCCGACCGCATCCAGGAGATCCACATCAAGGTGATCCACATCCTGATCGGGCTCGTCGAGAAGGGCATGGACTACGCCTGAGCCTGGCCTGGCAAGGTAAGGCAGAGGAAGAAGGCGCTCTAGTTTGGCGCGGATGCGCGCCCACATGGCAAGGCTGGCAGGGGAGGAAGTTACGTTCGGACACGCCGGGCCGAAGCCCGGCGTACCTCACGCGGCCGGTCACGCCATCCCACGCCCCGGCCTGGCGCCCCCACAAGGAGATGGCATGAAATCGTGGTGCAGCGGCCATGCTGGCCGCGGTGCCCAGAACCCGATCAGGCGCGGCGTTCGCCGACCTTGATGATCTTCATGGTATTCGTGTGGCCGACCTGGCCCACGATGTCGCCCACCGTCACCACCACCAGATCGCCGGGTTGCACCAAGCCCTGGCGCAGCAGCTCGAGCTCGGCCTCGGCGACCAGCTCATCACTGTGCGTGGCCTTGTAGGCGAGCAGGCTCGGGAACACGTCGCGGAACAGCGCCATGCGGCTGTAGGCGCTGCGATCCGGCGTCAGGGCGTAGATCGGCACGCCGCAGTTGAGGCGCGACATCCACAGCGCGGTTGAGCCGGTCTGGGTCAGCGAGGCGATTGCCTTCACCTTGAGGTGGTTGGCGGTGAACAGCGTCGCCATCGCGATCGACTGGTCGACGCGCGTGAATTCACGCTGCAGGAAATCGCGGTCGAGCGAGTAGTCGGCCGACTTTTCCGCCTCAAGGCAGACACGTGCCATCGATTCGACCGTTTCCACCGGGTATTTGCCGGCGGCGGTCTCGGCCGACAGCATCACCGCGTCGGTGCCGTCGAGCACCGCGTTGGCCACGTCCGACACCTCGGCGCGCGTCGGCACCGGGCTCGTGATCATCGACTCCATCATCTGCGTGGCGGTGATGGTCAGCTTATTGCGGTCGCGTGCCAGGCGGATCATGCGCTTTTGCAGCGCCGGCACGGCGGCATCGCCGACCTCCACGGCGAGATCGCCGCGCGCCACCATGATGCCGTCGGAGGCCTCGATCACCTCCACCAGGTTGGTGATCGCCTCGGCGCGTTCGATCTTGGCCAGCAGCAGACCCTTGCCGCCGGCAGCCTTGAGCAGCGTGCGTGCCATATACATGTCGGCGCCGCTCTTGGGGAAGGACACGGCCACGTAGTCGGCGTCGATCTGCGCCGCGACCTTGATGTCCTCCATGTCCTTGGCCGTCAGCGCCGGGGCCGTCAGGCCGCCGCCCTGGCGGTTGATGCCCTTGTTGTTCGACAGCACGCCGCCGACACGTACCCGTGTGGTGATCTCGCTGCCGCACACCGCTTCGACTTCGAGCACGATGCGGCCATCATCGAGCAGCAGCATGTTGCCGGGGCCGACATCGTTGGGCAGCTCCTTGTAATCGAGGCCGACGCGCTCCTGGTTGCCGACCTCGCAATTGGCATCGAGCACGAAACGCTCGCCGTTGTTGAGCGTGACCTTGTTCTTCTCGAACTTGCCGACGCGGATCTTCGGGCCTTGCAGATCGACCATCACGGCCACCGGCACGCCGCGCTTGGCGGCTGCGGTGCGCACCACGGCGGCGCGGTCGATGTGGTCTTGCGCGCTGCCATGGGAGAAATTGAGGCGAACGATGTTGACGCCGGCGGCGATCAGTCGTTCGAGCGTCGCCGCGTCATTGGAGGCGGGGCCCAGCGTGGCGACGATTTTGGTACTGCGCTGCATTCACGAACTCCTTCTATTTCCGCCCACCGGAGCGAAGACGCGGGATACATCGGGCGGCAATGTTGTAATTTTATTTCTTATATTTAACGCAACCATCGCATTATAGAGGTAACTTGATTACACTTTTCATTAGTGTAAACCCCTGCCCCGCCACACCTCAATAGCCGGCGTACCGGCGCTGGATCTCGTCATAGCTGCCGTTGCGGCGGATCGTCGCCAGGCCGCGGTTGAAGCTGTCGCGCAGCGCCTCATCGCGGAAGGCTGCGCGGTAAGGCGTCGGCGGAAAAATCGCATGATAGGTCACCGCTTGGCGGATATCGACAAGCGAGCCGATTTCCTGGCGGAAATAGTCGAAGATGCGCCGGTCGGCGACGGCGACATCGACACGGCCGGCAAACAGCAGGATGTCGCGCGTGACCTGCTTGGCCTGCTCGGTGTACTGCGGGCTCTTGGCGACGGCCGCGCGGAACTGCGGGCCCAGGTTGGTCGAGGCGCGCTGGAACGCCGTCACGCTGTAGCGGGACAGGTCGTCGATGGTATGGATGTCGAGATGGCGGTCGCTCAGCGTGATCGCGTAGTTCTGATACACGATGTAGACATCGGAGTAGTAGGCCTCGATGCCACTCTGCTCGGAGGTAGTGGTGATCACGTCGATCAGGCGGTTGCCGAGCAGCGCATGCAGCCGCCCCTGCGGTGCGAAATAAGGCTGCGCGGAAACGCCCACGGCAGCAAACGACGCCATCACGATATCGTATTCGAGGCCGGCCCTGCCCTGCTCGAACACATAAGGCGGCTTGTTGACACCGAAGCCGACGACGATGTCGGCGCGGGCCAGGGCGGCCAGCCAGCAGGACACGATCAACAACAGCCAACGCATATGCACTCCGGGATATGCTTATTTATAGACGGTCCCGCCGGCCTGCGCCGCGCCCTGCTTGCGGCGGTCTATTTCGGCAGCGGCACGGCCACGATGCGGAACGGCCTGGCGGGCTGGCCAGCCTTGCGCTTGTCGAACAACAGGTCGAGCTGGCCTTCCACCACGTATGCGGTATCGTTGCGGATATCGAGCGCGGTCGGGCGCGCCAGGCCATCCTGCACGGTCTTCACCGTACCGTTCTCGCCCATCCAGTCGATGCTGGACAGCCGCCCCTCGCCTTCCACCACCAGCAGCTTGCGCTTGGCTTGCGTGCGCAGCCCGTCGGCGAGTTTCAGCGGGCGATCGAGCAGGATTTCCTGCACCTTGCCGGCGGCGCCATCCCAGCGCACCGGGATGCGGTAGAGCCGCCCGGTCACGCCCGTCACCACCATCAGCGCGCCCATGCCGTCGACGGTGATGCCGCTGACGCTGAAGCCTTCCTCGTTCCAGCGCGGATCCTGAGCCCAGGGCTGCAGCTGGGTGTCGTTGCGGCGCAGGCGCAGGATCGCGCCATGCTGCGAATCGGTGACATAGACGGTGCCGTCGCGGCCGATCGCCATGTCGTTGCAGTAGGCGCCCTCGGGCAGCTCATAGCTGGCCTTGGGCCGCCCGCTCTTGGAGTCGAAGGACTTGAGCGCCACCGGCGCCTTGCCGCTCAGCGTGCCGACGCCGGGGTCGGACGAGCAGGCCCAGAGTATCTGCGCGCGTTCGTCGACATTGAGCCCCGCCACCGACACCAGGCCATTGCTGCCGGCTGCGATGAAGGGCTCGGCCTGCCGGCTGCCCGGCGCCACGCGGTAGATCGCCCCCTGCTTGATGCTGCCGACGAACATCGAGCCATCGTTGGCAATCGCGATCCCCTGCGGGAAGAACTGCTCGCCGGGGATCGCGATGTCGTCGGCCGCTGCGGCCAGGCCCGCCAGGCCGGCAAGCAGCAAGCCGCAGATAAGCTGTTTCATGGGGTTCTCCTGAATTCTGGTTGGCATGGCGCCCGCCGGATGGGCGCGGCGCCCAGCGCCGTCGTCACACAGCCGGCGGGGCCCACGCCAGACGCGTGCCGGGCAAGCACCATCAGCAGGTGCCGCACACGACGACAAGCGGGAATGGGCCGGGCCGGACGGCGGGCCTCATTGCAATGCATACAATGCATCAGGCGCCGGTACGGTTGACGCCCCGGCGGGATGGATCAGCGGCCGCGCGGCTTGTTGCCGAAACCGCCCTGGCCCTGCGGGCGGCCGCCACCGCCCTTCTTGCGATTATTGCCCTGCCCCTGGCCTTGTCCCTGCCCTTGGGCACGCGGCTGGCCCTGGCCATGCCCCTGCGCACGTTGCTGCCCCTGGCCACGCCCCTGTCCCTGACGGGCGCTGCCGGGGTTGCCATAGTTGATATAGCCCTGGGTCGGATCGCTGCCACCCAGCTCGTGCATGGTCAGCGAGATGCGCGGCGGCGGCGGCGGCAGGTTGACCGGCTGATTTTCATCGTAATTGATGCTGTTGCCGGGCTGGCGCGGCGGCGGCGGCCGGTTCTTCTGGCGGGCCTGCTGCTGGCCAGCAGGTGCACCCTGTTGCTGGGCGGGCTGGCGCGGGCCTTTGCCTTGCGGCTGAGCCTGCTGGCGGCCCTGGCGTTGCTGCCCTTGCCCCTGCTGGCCCTGCTGCGTCGCGTCGGCGGCTGGCTTGTCCTGCGGCGCCTTGTCCTGGCGGCCCTGCGGCTTCTGCTGTTTTTGCTGGCCGCCGCCTTGGCGCTGCTGCTGGCCCCTGCCCTGACGCTGCTGGCGTGGCCCGCGCTCGTCGTCGTCGCCCTGACGGCCACGCTGGATCGGCTCCGGTGGGCGGCTCAGGTCGGCTTCAAAGCCGGGGATATCGACACGCGGCACCGCGACGCCTGTCAGCTTTTCGATGTCGTCGAGCAGCTTCAGCTCATCGACGCACACCAGCGAGATCGCCTCGCCACTGGCGCCGGCGCGCCCGGTGCGGCCGATGCGGTGGACATAGTCCTCGGCCACATTGGGCAGCTCGAAATTGACCACGTGCGGCAGTTGCTCGATGTCGAGGCCACGCGCGGCGATGTCGGTCGCCACCAGCACCGGGATCGAGCCATCCTTGAAGCCGGCGAGCGCCTTGGTGCGCGCGCCCTGGCTCTTGTTGCCATGGATCGCGGCAGCGGCAACACCGTGCTTTTCCAGGTATTCGGCGAGGCGGTTGGCACCGTGCTTGGTGCGCATGAACACCAGCACCTGGCGCCAGCTTTGCGACTGGATCAGATGCGTCAGCAGCTCGCGCTTTTTCTCCCGGTCGACCAGGTGCACGGTCTGGGCGATGCGCTCGGCCGTGGTGTTGGGCGGCGCCACCGATACCAGCCTGGGGTCGCGCATGAAGCCGCCCGCGAGCTTGCGGATGTCGTCGGAGAAGGTGGCCGAGAACAGCAGGTTCTGCCGCTTGGCCGGCAACAGCGCGAGGATCTTGCGCACGTCGTGGATGAAGCCCATGTCGAGCATGCGGTCGGCCTCGTCGAGCACCAGCGTCTCGACCCCCGAGAGATCGAGGATTTCCTTGCCCACCAGCTCGAGCAGGCGGCCCGGCGTGGCGACGAGGATATCGATGCGCGTCTTCACCGCCTTCACCTGCGGGCTCAGGGCCACGCCGCCGAATACGGTCTTGGAACGCAGTTTCAGGTTCTTGCCATAGGTGGCGACCGATTCCTCGACCTGCGCGGCAAGCTCACGCGTTGGGGTCAGGATCAGTGCGCGCGGGTGCGCGGGGATGACGGTCTTTTCACCGAGGCTCAGCCGGTGCAGCAGTGGCAGGGTGAAACCGGCCGTCTTGCCGGTGCCGGTCTGTGCGGCGGCCAGTACGTCGTGGCCGGCCAGCACCAGCGGGATTGCCTGCGCCTGGATCGGGGTGGGCGAGGTATAGCCGCTGTCGGCAACAGCATGCAAAATAGGTTCGGCCAACCCAAGGCTGGCAAAAGTCGTGTCGGACATGCAGAAACTCCAGCTGTGGCCTGTCGCGGTTGGCGACACCAATCAAGGGCTGGTAGCTGTTCAAGGGTGTTGAAGAAAGAGGCGGCAACGGGGCTGATGCTTAGCAAGACATCGTCTCGCCGTTGCCACCCCGGCAGGCGGATTGGTACGCTGCCGGGCAGCCTGAAGTATACAGGCATTTGCTTGAGAATGGACTATTTGACATGGCTATGCAAGGCATTTCCGCCCTCATGGATTTCCCGCATCGGGTTGCCTCCGCCATCCGTAGCGCGCAGGAAAGCGGCGCGCTGGCGCCGACCGTCACCGAGTCGACGGTGCTGGCCGATGGCGGTGTCGACTTCTCGGTGCGCTGGGTGTCGTCGCTTACGCGCAAGGACGAGGCCAGGCGCGTCGCGACCGCGCCGGACTTCAACCCGTTTTTGCCTTACGAGCCCGGCCTGTTCGTGGGCGAGCTGGGGCCCGGCCATGTCGCGCTGCTCAATAAATTCCCGGTCATCGCCAACCATGCACTGATCGTCACCCGCGCATTCGAGGCGCAATTGGCGCCGCTCAATCTGGCCGATTTCAGCGCCCTCGCGGCCGCCATGGCCAGCGCCGACTGGCTTGCCTTCTACAACGGCGGCGAGCTGGCTGGCGCGAGCCAGCGCCACAAGCACCTGCAGCTGGCGCCGCTCGCTGCAGACGGCAGCGGCCGTTGCCCGATCGAGGCGCTGCTGCCCGCCACCGCACCCGCCGGCGTGGCCACCCGTCTCACGGCCCTGCCCTTCGCCCATGCCTTCGTGGCGCTCGACGCCAGCCGCTTCAATCAGCCCGGCGAGGCTGCGGCGATGATGCTCGACGCCTGGCAGGCCGCCTGCGCGCACGCGGCCGTATCTTGCCATGCCGGGCAGATGGCGCCGTACAACCTGCTGCTGCGCCGTGGCTGGCTGCTGCTCGTGCCGCGTCGGGCGGAGCGCTGGGAAGGCATCTCGATCAACGCGCTGGGCTTTGCCGGCTCGCTGTTCGTCAAGCACCGCGACGACATCGAGCGCATCCGTGTGGCCGGGCCGATGCGGGTGCTGGCGGCCGTGGCGGGCTCTGCCACTCGCGAAAGCCCCGGGCGCGGGCTAAGCTGAAATCGTCCGCCCTCGCGGCGCCCACCCGCCACCGTCATCGTCATGAGCCTTTTCTCCTCCGCCGTCGGCGCCCTACAGAGCTGGCGGCGGCGCCAGCCACTGCGCGTCTACATCGGCGTAGTGTTCATTGTGCTGATCCTGATCACCGGCTTCATCATCGGCGTTTACACGCAGCGCGAAACTACGCGCATGCTGCTGTCGGCCGGTGATGTGCTGTTCGAGCGCGTGCGCCAGGAAACCCGCCTGGGCGTGGCCAACCACCTGCAGCCGGCCGAGACGGTGGTCAGCCTGTTCTCGCACCAGCGCATCACCCAGTCGCGCAGCATGGCCGAGCGGCTCGACAGCGTGCCCTATATGGCCGAGGCGCTGGCCGCCAACCCACAGCTGTCGGCGCTGTATGTCGGCTACGACAACGGCGACTTCATGCTGCTGCGCCCGCTCGACAACGACGCATTCGCGCGCCAGATGCGGGCCCCGGGGCGGGCGCGCTACCTGTTGCAGAGCGTCGAGCGCGACGAGGCAGGCCGCTTCAACGGCGCCTATCGCTTCTACGATGCCAACCTGTCGCCGCTCGCCTACCGGGCCGACCCCGGCTACCGTTTCGACCCACGCACACGGCCCTGGTACGCCCTGGCGCGCGGTACCGAGCAGCTGGTGATGCCCGAGCCCTATGTATTCTATTCGACACGCGAGCCGGGCCTGACCATGGCGCGGCGCGCGGTGCACGGCAACGCCGTGGTGGCGGCCGACATCACGCTCGACGAGCTGTCGCGCTCGCTCGCCAGGCTCAAGCTGACGCCATCGACCGAGCTCGTGCTGCTCGACGACAAGCAGCATGTGCTCGCCTACCACGACACCACGCGCCGTGTGCTCGCCACGCCCGAAGGCAAGCTGCGCCTCGCCACGCTGGCCGAGCTGCGGCTACCCGCGGTGAGCCGGCTGCTGCGGAGCGAGGCGCACCACGGTTCGGTCGAGCTGAGCCAGGGCGGCCAGGGCTGGGTCGGCTTCGTCGAGCCGATCGAGGTCGCCGGCCAGCATTTCCTGCTCGCCGTGGCCGTGCCGCGCGACGAGCTGCTGAGCGACGCCGAGCGCATGCGGCGCAACCAGTTGTGGCTCGTTGCCGCCACCATCCTCATCACGCTGCCGATCGCCTGGCAGACCGGGCGCTGGATCGCCAGGCCGCTGCAGCAGCTGGCCGACCGGGCACGCGCGATCGAGTCCTTCGATTTCCGCCAGCCGATGGACGCGCATTACCGCGTGCACGAGGTGGACGAGCTGGCGCGCGCCATGTCGAGCATGGAGACCACGATCAGCCACTTTCTCGACCTCTCCGCCGCGCTCGCCGCCGAGCGCCACCTCACGCCGCTGCTCGAACGCGTACTGGAAGAGACCACGCATGCGCTGCAGGCCTCGGGCGGCGTGATCTACCTGGCCGACGACGACTCCACCCACGCCACCCTCAGCGTGGCGCACGGCAGCCTGCCCGAGCTGCCGCAGATCGTCTCGCTCAACGGCGACGAGCCCGATGCGCTCGGCTTTGCCGAGCTGTTTGCCGACGCGGTGAAAAGCAGCCGCACCGAGCTCGCCTGCCTCACCGATGCGCACACCTGTTTCGCCGCCGTGCCGCTGTTCAACCCGCGTCACGAGGCGGTGGGCATGATCGTGATGTTCATGGACCCAGCCGCCAGATCGCTGAGCGACGCCACAGTGGGCTTCGTCGAGGCGCTGTCGGGCACCGCCGCGATCTCGATCGAGGCGCAGCGCCTGCTCGATGCGCAGAAGACGCTGCTCGAATCGTTCATCCAGCTCGTCGCCAGCGCGATCGATGCCAAGTCGCCCTACACTGGCAGCCACTGCCAGCGCGTGCCGGTGCTGACCAAGATGCTGGCGCGCGCCGCCTGCGACGCAAGCACGGGCCCGTTCGCCGACTATACCCTCAGCAGCGAGGAATGGGAGGCGCTGCACATCGCCGCCTGGCTGCACGATTGCGGCAAGGTGACGACGCCCGAATACGTGGTCGACAAGGCCACCAAGCTCGAAACCCTGCACGACCGCATCCACGAGGTGCGCATGCGCTTCGAGGTGCTCAAGCGCGATGCCGAGATCGAGTACTGGCGCGCCCTCGCCAACGGCGCGGAGCAAGGGCCGCAGGCCGAACGGCTGGCGCGGATGCTGGCCACGCTCGACGAGGAATTCGCCTTCATCGCGCACTGCAATGTCGGCGGCGAATCGCTGTCCGACGACGCCATCGCGCGCATCGCCGAGATCGCCCGACGCAGCTGGCGGCGCACGCTCGACGACCGCCTCGGCATCTCGCACGACGAGCTCGAACGCAAGGCCGCGACGCCCGCCCCGGCCCTGCCGGTGGACGAGCCACTGCTGGCCGACCGGCCCGACCACCTGATCGCGCGCGGCGAGCACGAGCGCATCGCACCGGACAACCCCTGGGGCTTCAAGCTCGACGTGCCGCAATACAAGTACAACCGCGGCGAGCTCTACAACCTCAGCGTGGCGCGCGGCACGCTGTCGGCCGAGGAGCGCTACCAGATCAACGACCATATCGTGCAGACCATCATCATGCTCAACCACCTGCCCTTCCCCAAGCACCTGAAATCGGTGCCCGAGCTGGCCGGCGGCCACCACGAGAAAATGGACGGCACCGGCTACCCGAAGCGCCTCACGCGCGAGCAGATGAGCGTGCCGGCGCGCATGATGGCGATCGCCGACATCTTCGAGGCGCTCACTGCCGTCGACCGTCCCTACAAGCAGGGCAAGACGCTGACCGAATCGCTCACCATCATGGCGCGCATGCGCGACGGCCGGCACATCGACGCCGAGCTGTTCGCGTTGTTCCTCGAAAGCGGCGTCTACCTCGACTATGCCCGCGCCTACCTGCGGCCCGAGCAGATCGATGCGGTCGACATCGGGGTTTACCTGCGGGGCCCGGACAGGCCGGCCACGCAGCCGGTATAATCGCCCCGACACGATTTCAACGACACTCCACGCCACGAGGACACCATGAGCCGCATTTCCCTCAGCCGCTACCTGATCGAGCAGCAGCGCCAGAACGACGCCATCACGCCCGAGCTGCGCCTTTCCATCGAAGTCGTCGCCCGCGCCTGCAAGGCCATCAACCACGCCATCCGCAAGGGCGCGCTGGCCGGCGTGCTGGGCGAGGCCGGCACCGGCAACATCCAGGGCGAGGCGCAGAAGAAGCTCGACGTGATCGCCAACGACGTGCTGCTCGATGCCAACGAATGGGGCGGCCACCTCGCCGCTATCGCCTCCGAGGAAATGGACGACCCGCACCCGATCCCCAACGACTACCCGAAGGGCGGTTTCCTGCTGCTGTTCGACCCGCTCGACGGCTCGTCCAACATCGACGTCAACATCTCGGTCGGCACCATCTTCTCGATCCTGCGCTGTCCTGACGGCGTCGATGGCGCCAGCGAAGCCGCCTTCCTGCAGAAAGGCAGCACCCAGGTCGCCGCCGGCTACACCGTCTACGGCCCGCAGACCATGCTCGTGCTGACGCTGGGCAACGGCGTGCACGGCTTCACGCTCGACGCCGAGATCGGCAGCTGGGTGCTCACCCACCCCGACATGAAGGTGCCGGAAGAAACCAAGGAATTCGCCATCAACATGTCCAATATGCGCCACTGGGAGCCGCCGGTTAAGCGCTATATCGACGAGCTGCTGGCCGGCAAGGAAGGCCCGCGCGGCAAGGACTACAACATGCGCTGGGTGGCTTCGATGGTCGCCGACGTGCACCGCATCCTCACCCGCGGCGGCGTCTTCACCTACCCGCGCGACAAGCGCGAACCGGAAAAGGCCGGCAAGCTGCGCCTGATGTACGAAGCCAACCCGATGTCCTTCATCATCGAGCAAGCCGGCGGCGCCGCTACCAACGGCCACCAGCGCATTCTCGACATCCAGCCGGAAAAACTGCACCAGCGCGTGGCGGTGTTCCTGGGGTCGAAGCAGGAGGTGGACGTCGTGACGCAGTATCACCGCGAAGGGTGAGCACCAGGGAAGGCAAGCAAGGGCGCGGCCGCAGTTGAGGCCGCGCTTTTTGTTTGTGGCGGTGGGCCGCTCATTGCAGTTGTCCGCTCGTTGGCGAGCAGTGTGTGTGAGGCAGCCTGGGCTTGGCAGCCCCGGTGGCCTCGCCCCAAGCTGCTGCGCCACCGGCAGTCTGGCGCTTGCCACCCTACCCCTCTCCCTTGACGGGAGAGGGCTGGGGAGAGGGTGAGGCGCCACCGCGCATTACGGCCAGCCATTCAATGCAACGCGCTGCGCGTCGATTGCCCCGACTCAAACGGCACGGGTTGATCTTGTTGAGTTCAGGCCACGCTTGCTACAACACAGCTCCCCCGGCGCTTCAATTACCCCCGACGACTCAATGGCGCAAGTTACAACCTTGGATTTGATCAAGCCAGGTCAACCGGGTTCGTCAACACCATGCACGGCGAATATATTTTTTTCGAGATCGATGCCGACCGTGATAATGCCCATGGACTTCCGCTTTCGATGAATTGATAAGGGAAAAAGATGCTCGGTAATATTCTTGGTGTTGTTGAAAAAACCAACACCCGCCCGTTGCTTATTACGTTCATTGCACTGAGTTTTGTAACCCTCTTAAATGGGGGTGCATTACTGAAAAACCCGTTCTCTGAGCAAGCCTTCGGAATACCGGTCGCCATATTGTTTGCTTACTGCGTGGTCTGGTACTGGAGTAGCTTAATTCACTGGCTCAACGCCTCCTTATCTAGTAACGACATAGCAAGCTTCGGTCCATTAGTAGGCTGCTCTATACTCGCTTTCTGTTTGCTAGTAACCTTTTGGTA
>NZ_JBFNXJ010000012.1 GCF_040812015.1 Chitinivorax sp. PXF-14
CCACCACCCGGCCTCGTCAACACCCTTTTTCAAAAAACTTAAATTATTTGAAAGCAGGTGACCTTTCCACGCATGGGCCCTCTAACGCTAGCGCTTTCCTCTTAATAGTAATGGGCCGTGAGCGGTCTTTTGAGTCTGCTTCGCTCACCGACCTTTACGGGAGTGCAACCCATTTCATGGATTCCCATATACTATGACGACATCTTAAGGATGGGCGCCCGCCCAGTCCTCAAGGAGAAAAGCAATCACTCCGGCAGCCCAAACTGCCGAAGTCACAATATATTAGATAACCAGAGAAATAGACGAGGAAACAAGAATGAAGCGTAGCTTGCTGACGGCGCTGGCGATGGCGTCGATGGGGCTGGCCACCCAGGTATCGGCCGCACCGTTTGCCTTTTTGTGCAACGCCGACCTCAATACGGTCAAGGTAGTCGATATGGCGAGCGATGCAACCAGGGCGTCAACAGCCGGGCAGATTGTTGCAACCATACCGATCAGCGGTGCGCCGGTCGCAGCGGTCAGCGACCGGGATGGCGTCAAAACCTATGTTGTACGCCGGGACAGCAATCAAGTCACGGTAGTGGATGCGACCAACTATTCGGTCATTGGTACCATCAACACGGGGCGAGCACCGCTTGCGGCAGTCATCAGCCAGGATGGTACCCGTCTATATGTTGCCAACTCGGCAGACAATACGGTTTCCGTTATCGATACGGCCAGCTATACCCTGCTTAATACCATTCCGGCGGGTACGCAACCCAGCTATTTGCGTCTGAGCACCGATGGCAAACAGCTGTATGTGGCGAACCGGGGCTCCAACAACGTCTCGGTCATCGACACGTCGGCAAAAAGCGTCTCCGGGACCTTTACCATGCCAGGCAGCCCGATCAGCATCGCTAACAGCGGCGACGACTATTCGGTATTCTTCGTTGCCGACACCCGCCACGTCACCCAGGTAGATGGGCGCTCATCGCCCGCTACAGTTACCTCGGTCAACCTGCCCTTTGACCTGCTGGCGATGGGTACATCGGCCTCGGCATTTGCCCTGCAGGGCACGTACAGCCTGGCCAATATCGACCTCTATCTGGCTGGTGCGGACGACAACATCTACACACTCACCCCGAGCCAGATGGATAAGGGGACGCGCGCGATTCAGTCCAATAGTAGGGCGATGGCGCTGGAAGCCTTTGGCGACAATAACAATGTCGCGCTGGCCAACCCGGCATCAACCGATCTGCAGATCCTCAGCTCCGCCTCGCTGGGGATGCGCAAGATCGCCGTCGGCATGGGCAGCAATTCGACGGGCGACTTCATCAATCACCCGGCATTTCATATCAAGGAAGCCCACTACATCACCCCCGAGGGTGATACCAAGGACGAATTCATCGCGATTACCGTTGTACGCACTGGCAACCCGAATTCCAAGGCATCGGTCCATTATCAGACAGCCAGCGGGACAGCCTTTACCAATGTCGACTTCGAGGAAACGAAGGGCTTGCTGGAATTTGATGTTGGACAGCAGAGCAAGGACATCAATATTCGCATCCTGGGGGAAAAGAGCATCGAGCGTGACGAAGACTTCACTCTCAGCCTGAACTCCCCAAGCGACGGCCACGCACTTGGCACCCAGACCCAAACGACGATCACCCTGCTCAATGACGACAATGATGCCAAGGGCTGCACCGTCGGAAAAGCTGGCCCGCTGGACCCCATGCTGCCGGTACTCGCGGGGCTTGCCGCATTTGGATTGTGGCGGCGCAAGAAGCAGTCGAACTGAGAACCAGGGGTGGGCGCAGTGCCTGCCCCGCCAGCTATCTTTGCGGTAGCCGGTACACCAGTCAACATACAGATGGCGACCTATCACCTTGCGTGAACTGTCGCCCATATAGCTGAGCGACCAGGCCTGCCTTCTTCCGTGGCCCTGCAGCCCAGAGGGGGCGCCAATGAGAGAAAGGCTCCCCAGGCCACCCCGAACCGGATGGCGCTCACCAGGGGAGATTGCAGCGAGATACCCCGTTGCCTTTCCTGCTCGTGCTGGGCGAGTCGCCGATTGCCGGGGTCGGCGCCAGGATCAGGCGCCGATGGCACACCGTTCATACCACCAGGTACAAGGAGCGGATGTACCATTCGGTAGCAGATACCGCTTAACACATCGGCACCGAACCGGCTACCGGGAAGAAATATCTGCAAAAGATGGCGAGCCTCTCTGCACTCAGCGCCGGTAGATGGGGCATCACTCGAGCCCTCTCCGACGAGATTCAGCTCCCCCGCCCCGATGATGATCCCACCCAAACTCAAAGCCGCCGGCCTGACGATTCGCATGGCCAACGATGAGGATATTCCTGCCCTGCTAGCCTATTACGCGGCAAATCAGGAGTTCCTCCGGCCCTATTCCCCGCCCTGGCCGGACTCGATGTTCGACGCCACAGCTTGGCTCGGCCGCCTGCGGCAGCAGCATGAAGATTTCACGCAGGACCGTAGCTGCAAGCTCTATCTGTTCAAGGGCACAAGCGTGGCAGGCTCGATCGGCTTATCCGGTATTCAGCGAGGAGCTTTTCAGGCCTGTTTTCTCGGCTATGAGTTGGCCGAGTCAGAACAGGGCAAGGGGGTGATGGGCAAGGCGATCGAGCAGGTCATCCGCTATGTGTTCGATCAACTCAAGCTGCATCGCATCCAGGCCAATTACTTGCCAAGCAACGAGCGAAGCGGGCGCTTACTCAAGCGCCTGGGGTTTACCGTCGAAGGCTATGCCCGCGACTACCTATTCATCAACGGGCAGTGGTGCGACCATATTTTGACCTCACTCACCAATCCGGCGACGAAACCGCCTTTCGGCTGATTCTCCGCACCCCGTGTACTGGCGGATCGGGCCCGGAAAACAAATGGGCGGCACATGGCCGCCCACTGCATCTGCGATGTAGCAGATCACTTCTTCAAGGCGCGGAAACCGATATCCCGGCGGTATTGCATGCCATCAAAGTGAATCTGTTCGGCGACTTCATAGGCACGCTTTTGTGCAATACGCACGCTGTCGCCGAGCGCCGTCACGCAGAGCACACGTCCACCGCTCGTTACGGCCAGATTCTGTTCATTAGCCACAGTACCGGCGTGGAACACATGGGCATCCGCACTGGCCTTGGGCACGCCAGTAATCACGTCGCCCTTGCGCGGGCTGTCCGGATAGCCCGCCGCAGCCAGCACCACGCCCAGCGCGACACGGCGATCCCATTCTGCTTCGACCTTGTCGAGACGCCCATCCACCGCGGCTTCGAGCAGGTCGACCAGGTCCGATTTCAAGCGGAACATGATAGGCTGCGTTTCCGGGTCACCCATGCGGCAGTTGAATTCGACCACGCTGACCTTGCCATCGTCCGCGATCATCAGGCCCGCATACAGGAAACCGGTATAGGGCACGCCGTCCTTGGTCATGCCAGCAACCGTCGGCAGAATCACCTCACGCATCACGCGCGCGTGAACCTCGGGCGTCACGACCGGCGCCGGGGAATAAGCCCCCATGCCACCGGTGTTCGGGCCCTGATCGCCATCCAGCAAGCGCTTGTGATCCTGGCTGGTGGCCAGCGACAGCACATTCTTGCCGTCGACCATGACGATAAAGCTGGCCTCTTCCCCAGACAAAAAGTCCTCGATCACCACACGGGCGCCGGCATCGCCCATCTTGTTATCCAGCAGCATCAGGTCGATGGCCTGATGCGCCTCGTCCAGGCTCATCGCGACGATCACGCCCTTGCCCGCAGCCAGGCCATCGGCCTTGATCACGATCGGCGCACCACGCTCGTCAACATAGGCATGCGCCTGGGCTGCATCGGCAAAGGTGCGGTATTGCGCGGTAGGAATGCCATGGCGGATCATGAATGCCTTGGCGAAGTCCTTCGACCATTCGAGTTGGGCTGCATTGCGGGTCGGGCCGAAGATCTTCAATCCTTCCGCACGGAAAGCATCCACGACCCCCTGCGACAGCGGCGCTTCCGGGCCAACCACCGTCAATTCGATACTCTCGCGCCTGACCAGTGCAATTAGGTCGGGAATGGCGGTCACGTTGACGTTGACCAGCCCGTCCTCTTGCGCCGTACCGGCGTTACCGGGTGCGACATAGACTCGCTGCACCTTCGGCGACTGGGCAAGCTTCCACGCCAGCGCGTGTTCACGGCCACCAGAGCCGATCACCAGGATTTTCATGGGTTTCCCTTGTCTTAAACTGAATGCTAGTCTTGCGTCCCGCCGATCCAGCCGTCACAGCAATGGTCAGCGAGGCAGTACTGCCAGCCCCCCCACCCGCTGCACGCCCGCAACCAGCCGGGGCCGCCGCTCAATGGCGGAAATGGCGTGTCCCGGTCAGTACCATGGCGATGCCGTGCTCGTCGGCTGCGGCGAATACCTCTTCATCACGCATCGAGCCGCCAGGCTGGATGATGGCCTTGATGCCGTTCTCGGCGATCACGTCAACACCATCGCGGAACGGGAAGAATGCATCGGATGCAGCAACCGCGCCCTGCAGCGGCAACCCTGCGCCGGCCGCCTTGATGGCCGCGATCTTGGTGGAATCGACCCGGCTCATCTGACCAGCACCGATACCGGCGGTCTGGCCGTTCCTGGCAAAAACGATGGCGTTGGATTTCACATACTTCGCCACACGCCACGCAAACAGCAGGTCTTGCAGCTCCGCGGGCGTCGGCTGACGCTTGGTGACCACGCGCAGCTCATCGGGGCCGACGTTCTTGATGTCCGCGCTCTGAACCAGCAGGCCACCGCCGACACGCTTGAGATCGTAGGGATTGGCGCCGGCTTCGAGCGGCACTTCGAGTACGCGGACGTTGACCTTCTTGGCCAGCAGCGCGCGCGCTTCTGCCGTGTAGGCCGGCGCGATCAGCACTTCGAGGAACTGGGCGGACACGGCTTCGGCCGTCGTCACATCGACCTCGCGGTTGAAGGCGATGATGCCGCCGAAGGCACTGGTAGTGTCGGTTGCGAAGGCGAGCTTGTACGCGGTCAGTGTGTCGACCGCGACGGCGATGCCGCACGGGTTGGCATGCTTGACGATGACGCAGGCGGTCTGGTCGAAGGTCTTGACGGCCTCCCAGGCGGCATCGGCATCGGCGATGTTGTTGTAGCTGAGTTCCTTGCCCTGATGCTGGGTGTAGTTGGCGATGGCACCGGGAATGCGCACGAGATCGCGATAGAACGCGGCCTTCTGGTGCGGATTCTCGCCGTAGCGCATGTCCTGCACCTTCTCGACGTTGATGTTGAAGCGATCGGGGAAGTCTGCGGTCGGCTTGTTGTCCTGATCGCGGCCAGTCAGGTAGTTGCTGATCGCGCTGTCGTACGCGGCGGTATGCGAGAACGCCTTGCAAGCCAGCTTGTAGCGGGTGGGCAGGCCCAGCGCGCCGTCATTGGCCTGCATTTCCTCAACCAGCGTGGCGTAGTCGGCGGCATCGGTCACGATCGCAACGTGGGCGTGGTTCTTGGCTGCCGAGCGCACCATGGCGGGGCCACCGATATCGATGTTCTCGATCGCATCTTCGAGCGAGCAATCCGGCTTGGCCACGGTCTGGGTGAACGGGTACAGGTTCACGCACACCAGGTCGATGTTGCCGATGCCATGTTGAGCCATGGTGGTGACGTGCGCGGCGAGGTCGCGGCGGCCGAGAATGCCGCCGTGGATCTTCGGGTGCAGCGTCTTGACGCGGCCATCGAGCATTTCCGGGAAGCCGGTGTAATCGGCGACTTCGATCACCTTCAGGCCGGCGTCGGCGAGCAGCTTGGCAGTACCGCCGGTGGAAAGGATTTCGACACCGAAACCGGCGAGACTGCGGGCGAACTCGAGAACGCCGGTCTTGTCGGAAACGCTGATCAGGGCACGTTGGATTTTGGTCATCATGGCTATCGTCAATACAGGTTGAATCAAAACAAAATGGTGGCGGCCCGGCCTCAAGCCAGGTCGTATTCTTTCAATTTCTTGCGCAGCGTATTGCGGTTGATACCGAGCAGCTCGGCGGCTCGCGTCTGGTTGCCCTTGGCCTGGGCGAGCACCACTTCCAACAGTGGCTTCTCGACACATGCCAGCACCATCTCATAGATCGCCGCCGGCGCTTCGCCGTCGAGATCCTGGAAATACTGTTCCATCGCCCGCTTCACGGCGGCCGAAATCTGGTCGTTACCTTGCATACCCTTCCCTAATCCGTATTGGTCTTGATGCTTGCCCCATCTGCGGGAGCTCGGGTCACCAAGCAATTTTCACGCTGCCGTAGCGAGCGCGTCTTCTTGTTGTTCGTAGACCAGCCGGTGATGGTGTTCGGCCAATTGGTCGAAATACTGCTGCACCGCCTGCTGCTGAGCTTGCGTGGTCTCCAGCCTGTACATGGCCTGGCGGAACTCGTTGGAGTCACGCAGGCCTTTGGTATACCAGGCGATGTGCTTGCGTGCGATGCGCACGCCCGAGTACTCGCCATAAAACTGATGCAGCTCTTCCAGGTGCTCGGCCAGCACCTGGCGGATCTCGCTGACTTCGGGCGCCGGCAGCAATTCGCCATGCGCGAGGTAATGGGCAATCTCGCGGAAGATCCATGGGCGCCCCTGCGCGGCACGCCCCACCATGATCGCGTCGGCCCCCGTCGCGGCCAGTACCTCGCGTGCCTTTTGCGGCGAATCGATGTCGCCGTTGGCAATGACGGGAATACCCAGCATGCCCTTGACCTCGCGGATCAACTCGTAGCGCGCCTGGCCGTTGTACATGTCCTCACGCGTGCGGCCGTGGATCGCCAGGGCGGCGATCCCGGCCTCTTCCGCGCGGCGCGCGATGCGCAGGATGTTTTCCTGCCCGTTGCAGTAGCCGAGCCGCGTCTTCAGCGTGACCGGCACATCGACGGCCTTGACCACCGCATCGAGGATGCGCGCAACCAACTCTTCCTGCTGCAGCAGCGCGGAGCCAGCCATGACATTGCACACCTTCTTGGCCGGACACCCCATATTGATGTCGATGATCTGTGCGCCATGTGCGACGTTGATGCGCGCCGCCTCGGCCATTTGTTCGGGGATGCCGCCCGCGATCTGCACTGAGATCGGCGCGATCTCGCCGGCGTGATTCGCGCGGCGCTGCGTCTTCTGCGACCCCCACAGCAAGGAGTTCGAGGTGATCATCTCGCTCACCGCGTGGCCTGCACCAAAACGCTTGCACAATATGCGGAATGGCCGATCTGTCACCCCAGCCATGGGCGCGACGATCAGGTTGTTCTTGAGCGTATAGGGGCCAATCTGCATGGAGAGCGAGGACGCGGAAAACCCCTAATTTTAAACGTTTCCGTGCTCGCCGCCAAAATTATTTGCACAAAAAATAGGCGCGCCGCTCTAGAGGGCGGCATCAGGGTTTTCAGCATTTGTTCATATTGCATCGCACAAAATATAATCCGTGAAATGCTGGATTCTCCCATCCGGGAGAGTGAAAATATGTTGCGCCGCAAGAAAGGAGCGAATCATGGATGATCCCAAGATTCTGCATTGGCTTGGCAAACGTGCCGGGCTGGATGAAACCGAGACCCGCGCACTGTGGGAATCGGCCGTAGATACGGCGAAGCGCCGTCTTCCCGAACATCAGCACGGCTCGCCCGTGTTCTGGCAGGCAGCCGTCGAGGCCCTGCAAGGCGCGATTCGCGATGCCAGGACCAGCGCCTGCGCCGAGCGCATCTACCAAGCCTGCAACCCCGATACGGGCACCCTGGCCAAGGTGGTCGACCTGCAGACCTACTGTCTGGTACACACCATGCTGGCCTGGAAAGACGTCGCCGTCGCGTCGACCCGTGCCTGGAGCCGCAGCTACCAGCACTCGCGGGTGGCCTGAGCCACCCCGCCGGCGGCCGCGCCTGTTATTTGGGCGCGGTCGTCATGATGCTGTCCGACGTACCGCCACTGCTGTATTCGATCTTCGCCGTACGCCGCATGTCCTGTAGTAGCTGTTTTGCGATCTGGGCACGGGCGCTTCCCTCGAGATAGCGGCGGATTACCGGCTTGGCCTCGTCCAGCGACAGCGGGCGCGGCTTGGCATCGAGAACGTTCATCACGGTGAGCGTGTTGCCGCTGCCGGCAACAACGGTCTGGCCGGGCTCAGCCTTGCTGAGCAGGTCGGGCAGATAGGCGGGGAGCTGCTCGGCACCAGCCGTCCCGCTCGCCGAGCTGAAGCGGTAGCCGGCTGCGCCAAGCGATGCGGCGACTTCATTCATACCCTTGCCGGCGTCGATCTCGCTGCGCAACTCCTGCTCCAGCCCAGGCTTGGCATTCACCACCGTCAGGCTGTGAAACGCATAGACCCTGCGCTGGCCGAAAATCGAGGCATGCTGCTTGAAGTAGTCCTCGACCTGCTGGTCGGTGGCCTTGCCTTGGCCGGCCATCCGCTTCTCCAGGTAAGCCTGCGCCAGCACCTGTTTGCGCGCGGCCTCCAGAGCATCGCGCACACCCGGGTTCTGGTCGAGCTTGTCGTCCTGCGCCGCGCTGGCCAGTATCTGCTGGTCGATCAGCGACTCCAGCATCTGCTTCCCGGCATCCTTCTGCAGCCCGCCACGCTGTAGCGCCAGATCGACTTCCCGCTGCGTGATCGCCGCGCCATTGGCACGCGCCAGTATCGGACTGTCGTCCGCCTTGCCTACGATGCGGTCGCAACCGGAAACAGCCAGCAGGGACAAGATCAGCAAAGGAATTCGGCGCATGGGGACTCCGTCAGGCTCAGTTAGGCAACGTCGTTTATGATAACAGCATTGACATGCCGCAACTCAAAGCGACACGCCCAGGTAGTAAAGCACAAGAATGATGACGGAACCGAGCAACAGCGCTCGCGCCACCGTGCCGGTGAACTCGTTGACGCGCGCACGCTGGTCCGGCGCAAGCAGCCACTTGAAGATGCCGGCCAGCACCAACGCCAGCAGCAATACCTTGAGCATGCGTCCCAGCATCACTTGAGCGCCAGAAAGCGTCGCGGGTTCAGCGGCACACCGTTATAGCGCACCTCAAAGTGCAGATGGGGGCCGGTGGAACGCCCGGTCGAGCCCACCTCAGCCAGCTTCTGCCCCTCGGCGACCTGTTGCCCTGCCACCACGACCACCCGCAAGGCGTGCGCATAGCGCGTGGTGACGCCATGGCCGTGATCGAGCTCCACCGACCAGCCAAACTGCGGCGTCAGCCCGGCGCTTTTGACGACACCTGCGTCGACAGCCAGGATGGGCGTACCGATGGGGGCAACGAAGTCGATGCCGTTATGCACGGCGAGACGGTGGGTGAACGGGTCCTGCCTCAGACCAAAATCGGAGGATGGCCGCACGCCGGCCACCGGCAGCAGGCGCTGCCCACCCTCGCGCTTGAAACTCGGCAGCGAGGCCAGGCGCTCGCCCAGGGCCTGCGTCAGCACATCGACGCGGCGGCGCAGCTCATCCTGCTCGAGCTTGCGCATCGGCTGCAACGCCAGTGCGACGGCCGGGCTCATGCGCTGGGCGGGGCGATCAAGCTGCGACAATTCGAGCTGCTCCATCCGTCGCCACTGGTCCTGCAAGGCCTGCAGCCGTGCCTGCAGCAACTCGGGCGAGGTGTCGTCGCCCTGGTCCGCCGGCGCCTCGCCGGGCGTGGCGGGCGGCGCGCCCATCCACGTCGGCTCTGCCTGCCAGAGATAGAAGCCGGCGCCGATCAAGCCGACCAGGCCAAGCGACACGATCCACGATAGCCGACGCTGCCGCACGAGGTAATCGGCTCGGCCCGGCTGTCGGCGGTGTGAAGGGATGGTCGGCATGATGCGCAGGAGGCTCGGTTTGATCGGGCGGCAAGGTCGGCGCCAGTATAGCAGCCCGACATGCGCGCGCCGTTACTCGCGCGGCACACCATTGAGCCAGGATGACGGCGATCCCTCGGGTATAATGCCGCCATCTTTTTTAGCGAGGCGGGCGAGATGGCGAAGCTCCTGATCAAGCACGGCAGCCCGGAGGGGCGCGTGAAATCCGGCCGCCAGCCGCAGCCAGCAGCGCCCCGCCCCGACAAGCGGCCGGCCACCGCCCCGCTTGCTCCCCAGAACCAACCGCACGAAGAACCGCATGGATCAGATCGACAACAGCAGTGAAGACCTGTTCGAGCCCAGAGAGGCCGAACCGCCGGTCGCCGACGCGGGCAACGGCCAGCACGACGGCCCGCCGCCGGCCCTGACCGATTTCAACGATGACGCCGTACCGCTCGGCCTCTACGCCGAGCGCGCCTATCTCGAATACGCGGTGTCGGTGGTCAAGGGCCGCGCCCTGCCCGACGTCTGCGACGGCCAGAAGCCGGTGCAGCGCCGCATCCTGTATGCGATGCACGAAATGGGCCTGGCGCCGACCGCCAAACCGGTGAAATCGGCACGCGTTGTCGGCGAAGTGCTCGGCAAGTTCCACCCGCACGGCGACACCTCGGCCTACGATGCGATGGTGCGGCTGGCGCAGGATTTCTCGCTGCGTTACCCACTGATCGACGGCCAGGGCAACTTCGGCTCGCGCGACGGCGACGGCGCGGCGGCCATGCGCTACACCGAGGCACGGCTGACCAAGATCGCCGATCTGCTGCTGTCGGAGATCGACCGCGGCACGGTGGACTTCGTGCCCAATTACGACGGCGCCTTCGAAGAACCGAAGCTGCTGCCGGCACGGCTGCCGATGGTGCTGCTGAACGGCGCATCCGGCATCGCGGTCGGTATGGCGACGGAAATCCCGTCGCACAATCTGCGCGAAGTCGCCGAGGCGGCCGTCGCACTGATCAAGAAGCCTGCCATCAGCACCGCCGAACTGCTCGAATACGTGCAGGGGCCGGACTTCCCGGGCGGCGGGCAGATCATCTCCAAGGCCGCCGACATCCAGGCGGCCTATGAAAGCGGCCGTGGCTCGCTCGCGGTGCGCGCCAAGTGGAAGGTCGAGGACCTCGCGCGCGGCCAGTGGCAGATCGTCGTCACCGAGCTGCCGCCCAACACCTCGTCGCAAAAGGTGCTCGAGGAAATCGAGGATCTGACCAATCCCAAGGTCAAGAAGGGCAAGAAGGCGCTGACGCAGGAGCAGATGCAGACCAAGCAGCTGCTCTTGAGCCAGCTCGACACCGTGCGCGACGAATCGGGCAAGGACCAGGCGGTGCGGCTCGTGCTCGAGCCCAAGTCGTCGCGGCAGAACCCCGAAGAATTCATGAACCTGCTGTTGACGCACACCAGCCTCGAAGGCTCGTGTTCGATCAATATGGTGATGATTGGCATCGATGGCCGGCCGCAGCAGAAGTCGCTGAAGCAGATCCTGGCCGAATGGGTGAAGTTCCGCTTCCAGACCGTCACCCGCCGTACGCAGCACAGGCTGGGCGAGGTCGACAGCCGCATTCACATCCTCGAAGGCCGGTTGATCGTCTACCTCAATATCGACGAGGTGATCCGCATCATCCGCAACGCGGACGACCCGAAGGCCGACCTGATCGCCGCATTCCAGCTGAGCGACCGCCAGGCCGAAGACATCCTCGAAATCCGCCTGCGCCAGCTGGCCCGCCTCGAAGGCATCAAGATCGAGCAGGAGCTGGGCAAGCTACGTGGCGAAAAGGCCGAGCTCGAGCACCTGCTGGCCGACGAAGGCGCAATGCAAAAGCTGGTCGTCAACGAGATCAAGGCCGACGCAAAAACCTACGGCGACGACCGCCGCACGCTGATCGAAACCACCGAGCGCGCCACGATCGCGGTACAGGTGGTGGACGAGCCGCTGACCATCATCCTGTCGAAAAAAGGCTGGATCCGCTCGCGCACGGGCCAGGGCCACGACCCGCAGAACTTCGGCTTCAAGGAAGGCGACAGCCTGTTCGCCGCGCTCGAATGCCGCTCGGTCGAGCAGGTGATCCTGTTCGGCAGCAATGGCCGTGTGTTCTCGCTACTGGCCGGGCAGATCCCCGGCGGGCGCGGCGATGGCGTGCCGATCGCCACGCTGACCGACCTGCCGAGCGGCGTGAAGATCGTCCAGGCTGTCGCCGGCCGTGGCGATCAGCGCTACCTGCTGGCGGCCACGAATGGCTACGGTTTCCTGACCAAACTCGACAACCTCGTCAGCCGCCAGAAGGCGGGCAAGCAGTACATCACGCTCGACGACGGCGATACGCTGCTGCCGCCGATGCCCTTCGACGACGCGACACCGGCCTTCCTCGCCGCTCTATCGCAGGAAGGCCGGCTGTTGCTATTCACCCGCGACGAGGTGAAGGAACTCGCCGGCGGCGGCAAGGGCGTGCAGATACTCAGCCTGGACGACAAGGACAGGCTGATCGACCTGACCTTCACCACCGGCCACGAGATCCGCATCACGGGCAAGAGCCCGCGTGGCAAGGATGTCAACGAACGCTTCGATGCGCTGGAGCTGGCGCAATGCCAGAGCAAGCGCGGGCGCAAGGGCAAGGCCTTGAGCCTGAGCTTCGTGCCGGCGGGCTTTGTGCCGGCCAGCGGCAACGGCTGAGGCGATCTGGCCTGACGGCCCTTGCAACAAAAAACGGCGCATCCACTGCGCCGTTTTTTGTTGCTGCGGAATGCCTCAATCCGGCTCGAATACGCGGAACACGAGGCCGGCCAGCACCGCACCGACGATCGGGGCAAGCCAGAACAGCCACAGCTGCTCCACGGCCCAGCCACCGACGAACAGCGCAGGGCCGGTGCTGCGGGCCGGGTTGACCGAGGTGTTGGTGACCGGGATCGAGATCAGGTGGATCAGGGTCAGGCACAGGCCGATGGCGATCGGCGCGAAGCCTGTCGGCGCACGCCGGTGGGTGCTGCCGAGGATGACGAAGAGGAACATGAAGGTCATCACCACCTCGGTCAGCAGTGCGGCGAACATGCCGTAACCACCCGGCGAGTGCTCGCCATAGCCATTGGCGGCAAAACCGCTGGCGACCAGGTCGAAGCCGGCCTTGCCGCCGGCGATCTGGGCCAGCACGGCGGCGGCCACGATCGCGCCGATTACCTGCGCAATGATGTAAGGCACTACCTCGCCGAGCGGGAAACGGCCGCCCGTAGCGACACCGACCGTCACGGCGGGGTTCAGATGGCAACCGGAGATGCCGCCGATGGTGTAGGCCATCGTCAGCACGGTCAGGCCGAAGGCGAGCGCCACGCCATGCAGGCCGATACCGACATGGGGAAAGGCGGCGGCGAGCACGGCGCTACCGCAACCACCGAGCACCAGCCAGAAAGTGCCGAGCAGCTCGGCGAACAAGCGTTTGGACAGAGGCATGCAAGACTCCTAGGGGTGGATGAAATGGACACCATTCCAGCATAGGAGCCGAATGTGAAATGACAACCCACGCGCCGCGGGCGGCAGGGGCAATCTCGTCATCGCGTCGGCACGCAGTCGGGAAACAGCTGGTAGCTCACGTATTGCGCCTGCTGCTCCAGGTTCAGCCGTGCGAACGGCACGCCGAGCGGCAACACATAAGGGTTCCAGCGCTTGCCAGAGAGGAAATGGGCGCACTGTGAGAGGCCACCGCGCAGCAGCAGATTGACGCCATGCTGGTGTTGCCAGACATGGGCCATCTCATGCACGAACAGCGCCGCCAGCGGCGCGGCGCACGATGCCAGGCAAGGCGGCAAGCCGGGCCAGTAGATCCGGTTGCCCGGCGTCACCACATAGCGGGGCCATTGCCATGGCACGAAGCGGCCATCGATCAGGCGCACCGCGTCGTAGTCGAAACCACGGTCGCCACCGAAAGCCCGCATGAAGGCCGACGCAGCAAGCGCACGCTCGGCCTCGGTCAGGCCACGCTGGCAACTGGAACGACGAGGGGCAAGGAACATGAAAAAGCGCCGCACGGGGCCCCATCCATCCAAGCCAGCCAGCTGGCCAGCATGATCAGGTGGCTGCCGCCTGACCGGATATGTCTTGGTTCGCTATTGCGTTGGATCACCGTCACCATGACGAGTCAAAAATGCCTTTCTTATCTCCTCTGGCAACACAGAATAATCTTCGCCCGTCCCGTCCCAGCGTGTAGAAACTCGTCCAGCTTCCCTGGAAAAGAATCCGGCCCACACGCGTTGCCTTTGAACATCGATCGCCACCGTAGCAATATCTGATGGACAGTTGTGGGGCACGCACCGGTCCACGACTAGAAATCCTTCCACCTGGCGCACCGGTACCTCGACGTCGAAATGAGACCAGGCAGTCCATTCGCGCGGAGGCAGCAGCCGCTTGAGCACAGTCGCCAAAGCAGGCTGGTCAATCAATCGGGAAGTGCGAGCCCCTACTTTTTCTGACGGGTATTTCCCTACCCAGTCCAACAAAGGAGACCAATCCGTCGCGGCGTACGCGCTGACGGACAGGCCAAACAACAAAGCCAAGCCAGCTACATACAGCATGCGGTGGAAGCCCACTGACTGTCGAAGGTCATGCCGCACTCCGCTCAGTTGACAAGAGATGCGATACCGCACGCAGCACCCCATCTCGCCTACTTATAACTTGAACCCGCCGATCATCTCGCGCAGCTGGCCTGCGAGCGCGTTGAGGTCGTTCAACGTGCCGCGCGCGCCCTGCATGGCCGAGTCGGAGGCCTGGATGCGCGTGGTCATGCGCTCGGCACTCTGCGCCATGGCTGTCGTTGCCTGCTTCTGTTCGTTGGTCGACAGTGCGATCTCGCTCATTTTCTCGACCACATCCTGCATATTGCGCTGAATGTCGTTGATGGCACCGGCCGCCTCTTCGCACATGCTCACGCCGCGCGTCACCGAGTCGACCGTGCCGCCCATATTGACGGTGGCGCGGTTGGTCTCTTCACGCATGGCGTTGATCATGGTGCCGATCTCGACCGTCGCCTGGCCGGTGCGCTCGGCCAGCTTGCGCACCTCGTCGGCGACGACCGCGAAGCCGCGCCCCTGCTCGCCGGCACGGGCCGCCTCGATGGCCGCGTTGAGTGCGAGCAGATTGGTCTGGTCAGCGATTTCCTTGATCACGTTGACGATGCCGCTGATCTGCTGCGAGCGCCGCTCCAGCTCGCCCAGCACCTGGGACAGCTTCTGCACCTCGTCGGCCGAGCGGCCGACCTCGCTCGCCACGCGCTGCATGGTTTCGCCGCTCTGGTGCGAGAGCTGGCCGGTAGTCTGCATCAGCTGTTCGACATCGCCGGCATTGTCGGCGATATGCGAGATGCTGACGGTGATCTCCTCGATCGTTGCGGCGTTGGAGCTCGAGATATCGGACAGCTGCTGCGAATCCGAGGCCACCTGCTTGACCGTGCCATTGAGCTCGTTGACCCCCAGGGTCAGGTTCTCGGCCTCGCTGCGCACCCGGAGGAACATGTCGCGCAGCTGCCCCAGGAAGCGGTTGAAGGCATCGGCCGTATCGGCAATCTCGCCCCGGCCGTGCACCCTGATGTTGCGGGTAAGGTCGCCGCCGCCCTGGGCGATTTCGCGCATGGCGTCGCGCACGCGCACCAGATCCTTGAGCAGGCGGCCCAGCACCACACCGGCCAGCGGAACGACGATGGCGATCAGCACCACGGCACCGCCCAGGCTCAGCAACAGCAACTGACGTAGCGGCGCGAGCACATCACGGCGGCTCATGGTCAGGCCGAGATACCAGTCGGTGCCTTCGATCGGTGCCAGACGCAGGAAGTCGTCACGGTCGCCGATGCGTACCTCGGCCAGCTCGCCGCTGCTGGCGATCGCGGCGAGGCGGTTGGGCGTCAGCTCCGGCGCGATGTCGGTGATCGGCTTGAGCACACGCGCCTGGTCGCTGTGCACGATGAGCTTGCCGGCCTTGCTGACGAGAAAGCCGTAGCCCTGGGCACGCAGTTTGATGCCGAGCACGCCCTTGACGATCTTGTCGAGCTGGATGTCGCTCGCCACCACGGCCTTGAGGCTGCCGCCCTCCTTGACCGGTGCCGAGAACGAGAGCACCAGGATGCCGCTCGCGGCATCCTGGTAGGGCTCGGTGACGTTGACCCCGTCCTTCTGCACGGCGCCGGTATACCAGGGTCGCGAGGTCGGATCATAGCCCTCGGGCAGCTTCTGCTCGGTGGAAAACTTGGTCTGTTTGTCTGGTGTGCTGAAATAGACCAGATCGAAGCCACCCGCCTGCTCCATCATCTTGAGGAAAGGCGTGGGCTCGGCCTGCGCCACGGCCGCCCCGGCGTTGACCGTCATGCGCGCCTTGTCCGCCATCCAATCGTGAATCTGCGTGCCATAGCCGCTGATGGCCTGATCACTCTCGAGCGTCAGGCCATTCATGACCTCGTTCTTCATCCCGCTATAGGCGGCGGCGACGAGCAGGAAGGCCGTGAACGCGATCAGGATCGAAACGAACAGGGTGAGCCGGGCTCTCAGCGATTGCATTGGCGGTCTCCAAACAGAGTATATTTTTATACGGGCATATGATTGAAGTTAGCACACGCCGGGCATGGCGCAAGCGGCATCTGGACTGCATTGCAGCAAGCTCGCGGCAACTGTGCCTAGGCAGCCCTGGCGGCACGCCGCTAGACTGGCCGTTTTTTCGCTGACGCCCCCCATGCATCCGTTCCTTCGCCTGTTCCGCTACGCCCGCCCCTACCGGCGCGACATCGTGCTCGCGACACTGTATTCGATTCTCAACAAGTTCTTCGATGTGCTGCCCGAGGTGCTGATCGGCGTGGCCGTCGATGTCGTCGTCAACAAGGAGTCGTCCTTCCTCGCCAAGATCGGCATCGTCGACGCAAAGGACCAGCTGATCTGGCTCGCGCTGCTGACGGCGGTGATCTGGATCTGCGAATCGCTGTTCGAATACCTGTATTCGCTCAAATGGCGCAACCTGGCGCAGCGCCTGCAGCACGACCTGCGGCTCGATACCTACCGCCACGTGCAGCGGCTGGAGATGGGTTATTTCGAGAACCAGCGCACCGGCAACCTGCTGTCCATCATCAACGACGATATCAACCAGATGGAGCGCTTCCTCAACGGCGGCGTGAACGACATCCTGCAGGTGTTCGTGTCATCCATCCTGGTCAGCGCGGTGTTCTTCGTGCTGACACCGGCCATCGCGGTGATCTCGCTGGTGCCGATCCCGTTCATCCTGTACGGCGCGTTCTGGTTCCAGCACCAGCTGGCGCCGCGCTACACCTCGGTGCGTGAAGCCGCCGGGGCGCTCAACGGCCGCCTCAACAACAACCTGCTCGGGGTCGCCACGATCAAGGCCTATGCCGCCGAGCAGTTCGAGGCAGGCAAGATCGGCGAAGGCTCGGACGACTACCGCGTGCGCAACGCCGCGGCGATCCGCCTCGCGGCCGCGATCACGCCGGTGATCCGCATGGCCATTCTCGCCGGCTTCATCGCCACGCTGCTCTATGGCGGCCTGCTGACCCTGCGCGGCGAGCTGGCGGTGGGCAGCTACTCGGTGCTGGTCTACCTGACGCAGCGCCTGCTGTGGCCGATGACGCGGCTCGCCGACATGACTGATCTGTACCAACGCTCGATGGCCTCGATCGAACGCGCGCTGAACCTGCTCGACACGCCGATCCGCATCCCTTACGAAGGCCGCCGGCTGGCGGCGCAGCAGGTCAGGGGCGAGATCGTGTTCGAGCGGGTCGGTTTCGCCTATGGTGCGCAGGCGGGCCAGGGTAGCCGGCCCGACGCCGCCGCGACGGGCCGGCAGGTGCTGCACGACATCTCGCTGACCGTGCCGGCCGGCCACACGATAGCCTTCGTCGGCGGCACCGGCTCGGGCAAGAGCACGCTGGTCAAGCTGCTGCTGCGCTTCTACGAGCCGCAGCAGGGGCGCATCCTGCTCGACGGCACGCCGATCGGCGAGCTGGACCTGCAGGACCTGCGCCGCGCCATCGGCTATGTAAGCCAGGACACCTTCCTCGCCGACGGCACGGTGGCCGAGAACATCGCCTACGGCATGCCGGACGCGGCACGCGAGAACGTGATCGCCGCCGCTGTGGCGGCCGAGGCGCACGAGTTCATCATGGCGCTGCCGCACGGTTACGACACCCATGTCGGCGAACGCGGCCAGAAGCTCTCGGGCGGCCAGCGACAACGCCTGGCGCTGGCGCGCGCGATTCTCAAGAACCCGCCCATCCTGGTGCTCGACGAGGCCACGAGCGCCGTCGACAACGAGACCGAGGCGGCGATCCAGCGCAGCCTGGACAGGCTGGTGGTCGACCGCAGCTCGATCATCATCGCGCACCGGCTGTCGACGGTGCGCCACGCCGAGCGCATCTGCGTGATGGATGGCGGCCGCATCGTCGAATCGGGCACCCACGACGAGCTGCTCGCGCGCAACGGCCAATACGCCGCGCTGTGGCGGCTGCAGACCGGCGAACGGCCCGAAGCGGCGCTCGCCAGCTAGCCTCACCCCGCCAGCCCCCTCCTGAGGCGTCGCCTACCGGCACCTCGATACCCTTCCCCGTGCCTGTCGCCCTCGCCGGCAGGCACGCGCCTCTCCGCTCCGAAATCCGTAGTAATGCTCCAAATCGTCTCACCCGAGGCACGCCCAGCGGCGCTTGCAGCCGGGCTGCAGGCCGCGTCCAGCAAGACGATCCGGCCATCTCATTGCGCCTACCCAACAATATGCTTACGCAATTCTTACATTTAACTTTACAAAAAATTAGAGCTTTACTATAGTTTGCTCCGGTTGGTTTCAGCGCTAACAACCAAAACACGAAACGAAACAATACATTCCACGAGATCGGAAGGAGAAGAACGTGTCCAACAAAGCCTCCACAGTATTCAAGCTGCTATCCGTCGCCGGCCTGGTGACGGTGGCCCTGGCCGCCAAGGCCGGCGAAGTCGAAGTGCTGCACTGGTGGACCTCGGGTGGCGAAGCAAAAGCCGCCGCCGAGCTGAAGAAGATGATGCAATCCAAGGGCCATACCTGGAAGGACTTCGCGGTGGCCGGCGGTGGCGGCGACAACGCGATGACCGTGCTGAAGTCGCGCGTCGTCTCCGGCAACCCGCCGGCAGCCGCCCAGATCAAGGGCCCGGCCATTCAGGAATGGGGCGATGAAGGCGTGCTGGCCAACCTCGACGACGTGGCCCAGGCCGAGCGCTGGGACCAGGTGCTGCCCAAGGTCGTGGCCGACGTGATGAAGTACAAGGGCCACTATGTCGCCGCGCCGGTCAACGTGCACCGCGTGAACTGGCTGTGGGCCAACCCGGAAGTCTTCAAGAAGGCTGGTGCCAAGATCCCGACCACCTGGAAGGAGTTCGGCGAATCGGCCGAGAAGCTGCAAAAAGCCGGCTTCATCCCGCTGGCACACGGAGGCCAGGCCTGGCAGGACGCCACCGTATTCGAAGCCGTGGCACTCGGCGTGGGCGGCCCGGAATTCTACAAGAAGGCTTTCATCCAGCTCGACCAGGGCACGATCAAGAGCGCCAAGATGGAAGAGGCGCTGAGCACCTACAAGAGCCTGAAGAAATACACCGACAAGAACGCGCCGGGCCGTGACTGGAACCTGGCCACCGCCATGGTGATCCAGGGCAAGGCCGGCATGCAGATCATGGGCGACTGGGCCAAGGGCGAATTCCTCGCCGCGGGCAAGGTGCCGGGCAAGGACTTCATCTGCACCGCTGCACCGGGCACCAGCAATGCCTACACCTTCAACATCGACAGCTTCGCCATGTTCAAGCTGACCGGCGACGCCGCCAAGGCGCAGAAGGACCTGGCCGCCACCATCATGAGCCCGGCCTTCCAGGAGGTGTTCAACCTCAACAAGGGCTCGATCCCCGCGCGCCTGAACATGGACATGAGCAAGTTCGACGACTGCGGCAAGCAATCGTCGAAGGACTTCGTCGCCACCGCCAAGAGCAACACGCTGGTACCGAGCTGGGCGCACGGCATGGCCATGCATTCGGCCACCCAGGGCGCCTTCCAGGACACCATCTCGCAGTTCTGGAACACCGACAGCATGACCGCCAAGCAAGCGGTGGAAAAGCTCGCAGCGGCTGCTAAGGTGCAATAAGCCTCTGTCGCGGGGAAGGCCTGCCTTCCCCCGTTCTACCCCGAATCAATCGAGTTACGACCAGTCCCTGCCGTGGTCGGCAAGGTTGAGGGTGGCGCTCAAGCTGCGATTGCCGTACAGCCATGCGGCAGCAGACGAGGCACGCCCGAAGCCCCCGACCTCACTGCTGAGGCCCCGGGGAGGATTCCGGGTTCATAGCCCCGGTGGCGGCCACGCCACCGGGACTTTCTAGGCAAGACACCCGCTCGGCAAAATCGAGCAAAGCGTTCTCGGGCAAGCGGTCTAGCGGCCATCTGCCTGTTTTTTGAACGAGCACACGGCCGCCCACAAGCTCGAACGCTCGCCCTACCGTTAGTCCGCCGATCACTCGGCAAGGAGTACACAATGTCAACGCAAACCGCGAACTACGGCGGGTTCGAACGCTGGCTGCCCAAACTGGTGCTGGCCCCGGCGTTCGCGCTTACCCTGGTGTTCGTCTACGGCTTCATCATCTGGAACGGCTACCTGTCGTTCACCCCGTCGCGCATCCTGCCCAACTACGAGTGGGCCGGGCTGATCCAGTACGAACGCCTGTTCGACAACGAACGCTGGTGGGTCGCGGTCAAGAACCTCGGTATCTTCGGCGGCCTGTTCATGGGCATCTCGATGGCGCTGGGCCTGTTCCTGGCCATCCTGCTCGACCAGAAGATCCGCATGGAAGGCGCGCTGCGCACCATCTACCTGTATCCGATGGCGATGTCCTTCATCGTCACCGGCACGGCCTGGAAGTGGATACTGAACCCCGGCTTGGGGCTTGAGCACCTGATGCACCAATGGGGCTTCGAGCAATTCACCTTCGACTGGCTGGTGAACCCCGAGATGTCGATCTACACCGTGGTCATCGCCGGCGTGTGGCAATCCTCGGGCTTCGTGATGGCCTTGTTCCTGGCCGGCCTGCGCGGCATCGACGACTCGATCATCAAGGCGGCGCAGGTGGACGGCGCGAGCCTGCCGAAAATCTACTGGCGCATCATCATCCCCTGCCTGCGCCCGGTGTTCTTCTCGACCCTGATGATTCTCGCCCACCTGGCGATCAAGAGCTTCGACCTGGTGATGGCGCTCACCAACGGCGGCCCCGGCTTCGCCTCCGACGTGCCGGCCACCTTCATGTACGCGATGGCCTTCACGCGTGGCCAGATCGGCATGGGCGCCGCATCGGCGATGATGATGCTGGCCACCATCGCCGCCCTCGTCGTGCCCTATCTGTATTCCGAACTCAGAGGTAGCAAAAATGGCTAATACGCAAACGCTGGCGGCTTCCGCCAATACCGTGGCCATGGGCACGCCGCGCGCCGCAGACGGCGGGCAGACGGCCGCCGCGCACAGCTGGCTGCCCAAGCCGGGCCGCTTCATCCTCTACGCCGTGCTGTTCATCGTCGCGCTGTACTACCTGCTGCCGATGTACGTCATGCTCGTCACCTCGCTCAAGAGCATGGACGAGGTTCGCGCCGGCAACCTGCTGTCGATGCCGACCGACCCGACCGTGGCCGCCTGGGTCAAGGCCTGGGGCGAGGCCTGTACCGGCGTGTCGTGCGGGGGGCTCAAGGGCTTCTTCTGGAACTCGGTGCGGATGGTTGTCCCGGCCGTGCTGATCTCGACCATGATGGGTGCGATCAACGGCTACATCCTGTCGAAATGGCGCTTCCGCGGCTCCGAGGTGATCTTCGCGATGATGCTGTTCGGCGTGTTCATGCCGCTGCAGGTGATCCTGCTGCCGATGGCGCAGACGCTGGGCTGGCTCGGCCTCGCGCGCTCGGTGCTGGGCCTGATCGTGGTCCACTGCATCATGGGCATCGCCTCGACCACGCTGTTCTTCCGCAACTACTACGTGGGCATCCCCGATGAGCTGGTGAAAGCCGCCACGCTCGATGGTGCGGGCTTCTGGAAGATTTTCTTCCGCATCATCCTGCCGCTATCGACGCCGATCATCATGGTGACGCTGATCTGGCAGTTCACCAATATCTGGAACGACTTCCTGTTCGGCGTGGTGTTCTCGGCCGGCGATTCGCAGCCGATCACGGTGGGCTTGAACAACCTCGCCAACACCTCGTCGAGTGTCAAGGAATACAACGTGGACATGGCTGCGGCCATCATCGCCGGCCTACCGACGCTGTTCGTCTACGTCGTCGCTGGCAAGTACTTCGTGCGCGGGCTGACGGCCGGCGCGGTCAAGGGTTAAGAAACAGCCCTCGGCCTTGCTGCGCGGCGATCGCGCCAGGCCATGAGCGGTTTTCCATGAATCAAAGGTGACGGCCCGACCGCACCGCGCAGGAGACACATCATGCAAGCACTCAAGATCAAGAACATCCGCAAGAGCTATGGCGGCCACGACATCCTCAAGGGCATCAACCTGGAAATCGACCCGGGCCAGTTCCTCATCCTGGTCGGGCCGTCAGGTTGCGGCAAATCGACGCTGCTCGGCCTGATCTCGGGCCTGGAGCAGACCACCAGCGGCGAAATCTGGATCGGCGACCGCATGGTCAACAACGTCGCGCCGAAGGACCGTGACATCGCGATGGTGTTCCAGAGCTACGCGCTCTACCCGAACATGAACGTGAAGCAGAACATCGCCTTCGGCATGGAAATGCGCAATGTGCCGAAGAACGAGCAGGAGACCATCATCGCGCGCGTCGCCAAGATGCTGCAGATCGAGCACCTGCTCGACCGCAAGCCCGGCCAGCTGTCGGGCGGCCAGCGCCAGCGCGTGGCGATGGGCCGCGCCCTGGCACGCGACCCGGGCCTGTTCCTGTTCGACGAGCCCTTGTCCAACCTCGATGCCAAGCTGCGCGTCGAGATGCGTACCGAGATCAAGCGCCTGCACCAGCGCACCAAGACCACCGTGGTCTATGTGACGCATGACCAGATCGAGGCAATGACGCTGGGCGACCGCATCGCGGTGATGAAGGATGGCGTGATCCAGCAGTTCGGCAGCCCGAACGAAATCTACGACAACCCGGCCAATATGTTCGTGGCGGGCTTCATCGGCTCACCGTCGATGAACTTCGTCAAGACGCCGGTGGTGCGCACCGATGACGGCGGTGTGGGGGTGCAGATCGACTCCGGCGACAACCGCATGGTGCTGCCGGCGAAGCTCGCCAGCGACAAGCTCGGCAGCTGGGTCGGCAAGGATGTGGTGTTCGGCATCCGCCCCGAGCAGATCACCGGCACGGTCAACACGCAGCAGGACAACCCGCACGTGACCCGCGCCCAATGCAAGGTTGAGATCACCGAGCCGACCGGCCCCGATACCCTGGTCTTCATCACGCTCAACGGCAAGGAAGCGGTCTGCCGCGTGCACCCGACCGAGGCCCGCCGCCCGGGGGAGAACATGGCGCTCGCCTTCGACATGTCCAAGGCCGTCTACTTCGACCCGAGCAGCGAGATGCGCATCGCCTGAACGGCGACGCCCGCCTTCGCATGCGACCAGACACGGGCCGGCCTGCCTCGCGCAACCGGCCCGTTTTCCTAGCGCCAGCCGAGATTCACCATGTCCGCCGATTTCCGTTCCCGCGACTTCCTGCTCGATCACATCCGCCGCACCATGGCGTTCTACCACCCGCAGGCCATCGACCCGGCCGGCGGCTTCTACCACTTCTTCCGTGACGATGGCAGCGTGTACGACCGCCACCAGCGCCACCTGGTATCGAGCACGCGCTTCATCTTCAACTATGCGATGGCCTACCGCCAGTTCGGCGATCCAGCCTATCTCGCCGCAGTGCGCCACGGCCTGCGCTTCCTGCGCGAACGGCACCGCCAGGCCGACACCGGCGGCTATGCCTGGCTGCTGCAGGACGGGCAGGTGGCCGACGGCACCAACCACTGCTACGGCTTGGCCTTCGTGCTGCTGGCCTATGCGCATGCGGTGATGGCCGGTGTCGCCGAGGCCCGCCCCTGGCTCGACGAAACCTATGCGCTGATGGAGCAGCGCTTCTGGCAGCCCCGGCACGGCCTGTATGCAGACGAGGCCAGCGCGGACTGGTCCACGCTGTCGCCGTATCGGGGCCAGAACGCCAATATGCACAGCTGCGAGGCCTTGCTGGCGGCCTATGAGGCAACCGGTGAAGCGCCCTACCTGGCGCGTGCCTACCAGCTCGCCGACCACATCACGCGGCGCCAGGCCGCACTGGCGGGCGGCCTGATCTGGGAGCATTACCACGCCGACTGGTCGGTGGATTGGGACTACAACCGCGACGACAAGAGCAACATCTTCCGCCCCTGGGGCTACCAGCCCGGCCACCTGACCGAGTGGGCCAAGCTGCTGCTGATCCTCGAACGCCACCGCCCCACGCCGTGGCTTGCCGGGCGCGCGGTCGAGCTGTTCGACGCGGCGATGCGCCACGCCTGGGATCGCGAGCACGACGGCCTGCACTACGGCTTCGGCCCCGATGGCAGCATCTGCGACGGCGACAAGTATTTCTGGGTGCAGGCCGAGAGCCTGGCCGCCGCCGCCCTGCTCGCCCGGCGCACCGGCGAGGCACGTTTCTGGTACGACTACGAGCGGCTGTGGGACTACAGCTGGCGCTATCTCGTTGACCACCGGCATGGCGCCTGGTACCGCATATTGAGCCCGGACAACCACAAGCTCGGCGACGAAAAGAGCCCGGCTGGCAAGACCGATTACCACACGATGGGGGCCTGCTACGAGGTGCTCAACGCGCTGCCGGCCGGGGCGTGACATGCCAGCGCGCGCTGGTTATGCTGCGGGCCTCTCGACTGCCCACGCCCGACCATGACGCCAGACCAACTGATCGCCGAACTGCAAGCCTTCGAAGGCAACGACCGCCTGTTCAACCCGTGGCGCGAACGCTGCCGCGAGTACGACCTGTTCGACGACGCGCCGCAGCAGAAGGCAGCGCGCCTCAAGGCGCACCTCGACAACCCCGGCGCCAGACTGGTGCTGCTCGGCGAGGCCGCCGGCTATCAGGGCTGCCGCTATTCGGGCATCACCTTCACCAGCGAAGCGATGATGCTCGAACGCGCGCTGCCGCGCCTGCCAAGGCTCGATCACCGGCTGACCAGCCGCGAGCGGCCGTTCCGCGAGCCCTCGGCCACCATCGTCTGGGGCGCGTTGTACGAGCTGGGGCTGCAGGACTCGACTATCCTGTGGAATACGCTGCCGTTTCACCCGATCAAGGGCGAGGCGCTCAGCAACCGCACGCCCAGCACCAGCGAGATCAAGCTCGGTGCCGGTTATCTGGCAATGCTGCTGGCGATGCTGCAGCCGGACGTGAAGCTGATCGCCGTCGGCAACAAGGCGCGTGAAGCGCTCGAACTGATCGGCGTCACGCCTTATGCGGCGGTGCGCCACCCGGCGATGGGCGGCGCCAACCAGTTCCGCGACGGCATGCGGCAGATCGCAGCCACGCTTTGAAACCGGAAACGCGCTAGAATGCCGGGCAGGTGATTCAGGTAGTTTTACAACAACCAGCCTGGGGCGGCCTTGTCCGCCATCAGGCCGCGCCCGGGCCCACACCCGGTCGCCACCATCGACGATAACGAGGAGACAATACATGCCCCGCCGCGTAAGCCTTATCCCGGCTCTCTTGTTGACACTCGGCCTGGCGGCCCCCGCAGCCCAGGCCGAGGGCATTCTGAATTCGCTGTTCGGCAAGTCGAACGACAATCAGGCCCAGGCCAACTCCGACACGCTGTTCAAGGATTCGGAATTTGACTACGTCAAGCTGGTGCCGGCTGATGGTAGCGGCAACCAGCAGCCAGCCACGGTCGATGTCGAAACCGTACGCGCAACGCTCAAGCTGGTCGAGCTGCAAGACGGTAAGCACCGCTACCCGCTGTTCACCGACGAAGAACGCGCCACGCTCGGCGACGCCTTCAGCCGTGGCTTTGCCCGCGCCGGTGCCAGCCAGGACATGGTGTTCCTGAGCTCAGACCGCCACGGCGCAATCGGCCTGCTCGCGCCCAAGCTCGGCACCAGCGGCCGCGTCTTCATCCGCGACGGCATGCTCAACCTGATCGTCGGCGACGCGCATGTCGAATACCAGTCGCAGTACCGCATGACCAAGTTCATGTACCCGTTCCAGCTCGGCGAGCGGGGCCGGGCCTCCAAGGTGCAGCTGAAGCTGGCAGCCGGCGCCGAAGGCGCGGGTGCCCATCTGCTGCGCGGCGACTGGGTGGCCCTGCCGCTGACCGCCGCCGTACCGGCACCGGCGGCACGCCCGGCGCCCGCACCGGCTCCCGTCCCCAGCGCAACGGCACCGGCCGCACCCGCCGCCGCACCGATGGCCATGCCGATGATGCGCGACGGCCGCAGCGTGGAAGAACGCCTGCGCACGCTGCAGGGCCTGCGCGACAAGGGCCTAGTGAGCGACGACGAGTATCGCCAGAAGCGCATCGACATCCTCAAGGACCTCTGATCCAGATCCTGTCTGCCGCGGTTTGAGGCGGCGATCGCCGGCCTGGGTGGAACGACAAGCACCCAGGCCGATTTTCATGCAGGCGCCCATGCACCCAGCCTGGCGCCCTTCGCCCTGCTCACACGCCGCCGCTGTTCGCCCGCGACGTGAGCCACGCCGCCCTTGCACCCGCCCCATCCACCCCGAGCCCGATCTCCACATTCTCGGTACTGCCGCCGAGTCGGGCCCGCCGCTCATTGCCTACTACCGGCCCGGCCATTTCGAGGCCGGCATTCCCGCTCGGGCGCGGTACCGACGGCCGATCTGCGCTGCATGTGTTGAAAGCGATCTGAAAGCTGGGGCCGCCTATGATGGCGCCGCCTCACCCCAAGGATGAGGTACGGCCCGTTGAGCAGGCCGTCCACAACACAATGGATGCAGGAGATCAGTCGTATGCAGAAACTCACCGCGGCCCTGTTGGCCGGTGCAGTCATCGCCCCCGTCGTGGCCCATGCCGATGCCGGCAATGTCACGATCTACGGCCGCATGAACGTCGGCGTCGAGTACACCGACAACGGCGACGTCAGCAAGACACGCGTCGCCAACGCGACCTCGCGTATCGGCTTCAAGGGCAATGAGGAGCTAGGCAACGGCCTCAAGGCGATCTGGCAGGTGGAAAGCCTGATCCGTCCCGACGAGGCCCAGCCGACGGATGGCTTCGCCACGCGCAACAGCTATGTCGGGCTCGCCAGTAGCCTGGGCTCGGTCAAGCTGGGCCGTATCGACAGCCCCTACAAGGACATCGGCGGCGTGCTCAATCCGTTCGGCGGCACCACCGCCGACTTTTACGGTGCGCCGGCGCCGTTTCACCGCATGGACGTGCGGGCCAAGAACTCGGTGCTGCTGCAAAGCACCACCGTCGACGGGCTGCAAGGCCAGGCCATGTGGGCGACCGCCGAAAACAAGGATGGCAAGGGCCTCAACAGCCAGCTCTGGGGCGCCGCACTGACCTATACGCAGGCGGCGGTCGAGGGCGGCATCGCCTACCAGAAGCATCAGGATGCCGACGTGGCCTTCAACGTCGCCGACGGCAACGAGGCGGAAGGCGTGTTTGCCTATGTGTCGGCCCAGTTCGGCCCGGCACGCCTCGGCGTCGGGGTGGACACCACGACAGAGAAGACCGCCACCACCAGCAAGCAACGCCAGACCGGCTGGGCCGTGGGCGGCACCTACCAGGTCAGCGATGCGGTGCAGCTGCGCGCGGCCTACGTCGTGCTCGGCGACAAGGGCAGCCAGGCCGACAGCGGTGCGCGGCAGTACGCGGCCGGCGTCTACTATGCGTTTTCCAAGCGTACCGGCCTGCTCGCCTACAGCACCGGCATCGACAACGACAGCGCGGCCAACTTCAACTTTGGCGTCAACAGCCTGGGCGCGACGGTCGGCAAAGACCCGAAAGCCCATGGCGTGCTGATCATGCATAGCTTCTAAGCCTCACCCGCTGGCACCACGCCAGCCCGGCCCGGCACTTCTACGGGGTGGTGCCGGGCCGGCTGCCTTTATGGCCGGGCAGCGCGAGCCCCGGCCTCAGCACTGACATGTTCGTGCAATCTCCACGTCAACGGCCCGTCACCGGGCCCGGCTAGCATGTTGCGGCTTTCTACAACAACGGAGATTGACCATGTCCATCAAGCGCAGGGTGCTACCGCACCTGACGCTCCTGGCCCTGAGCGCGACCCTGCTCACGGCCTGCAATAGCGATAGCAGTGACGATTCCTTCGATACCCCGATCCTGGCTGGCCGCGCCGTACTGCCCGCCGCCACCTTCGCCGACGGCCCGGTATCGGGCCAGTACCTGAGCGGCAACCTGAACGGCCAGAGCGCGCCTTTCGCCAAGCAGCCGGTGCAGGGCTTCTCCGCGGTGCTCAGGAACCCCGACGGCAGCTATCTGGTCATGCCCGACAACGGCTATGGCTCGATCGAGAACTCGGCCGACTTCAACCTGCGCGTCTACACCGTCGCCAGCAATCCCAAGACCCGCAACACGGGCGATGGCAGCGTCAAGGTCAACAGCTTCATCGAGCTGAAAGACCCGAACAAACAGATTCCCTTCACCATCGTCAACCAGTTCACCACTGACCGCGTGCTGACCGGTGCCGACTTCGACATCGAATCGATGCAGCGCGCGCCGGATGGCTCGCTGTGGTTCGGCGACGAGTTCGGCCCCTTCCTGATCCACACCGACGCCAAGGGCGTGCTGCTGGAAGCGCCGATCGCGCTGCCCGACTTCGAGAACACCGGCAAGGATATCCGCTCGCCGCAGAACCCGTACAACGAAGAAGCCTCGGCCATCCGCATCATGAACGCCGCCCGCGCCCATGCGCAGGCCCATGGCAACAAGCGTGCGCCGGTATTCTCGCCGTATTGGGTGGAGCTCAAGTACAACACCAACGGCGTGCAGTCGAGCCCGGACGAGCACTATGCGCGCGGCAAGAACACGCCAACCGATCTCAAGGCCGCCGCATCCGATACCTTCGACGTGGCCTCGCTCAAGAACGCCGGCTACCAGGTGGTGACCTGGACCGTCAACGACAAGCCGACCATGACGCGGCTGCTCAAGGCCGGCGTCAGCGGCATCATCTCCGACCGCCCGGACCTGCTGTATCAGGCTGTCGCGGAATACGACGCCAACGGCGACGGCAAGGCCGGCGATTACCTGACCGGCGACGGCCTGATCGACATCAGCAAGTTCGACGCCCAGGGCCATCGCGGCGGCCGCAATCTGCGCCCCGAGAACACCATGCCGGCGTATGAAGTCGCGCTCGACAACCTGATGACGACGATCGAGACCGATACCGGCATCACCCAGGATGGCGTGTCGATCGTCAAGCACGATCCCTACATCGAGTCGGGCAAGTGCCGCCGTGCTGACGGCCAGCCTTACGGCTTCGCCGACGAGACGCTGATCAAGAGCCTGACACGGGCACAGATCCAGTCGACCTTCATCTGCGACAAGCTATTCCGCGGCCCGGATCAGAAAAACGACCTGGCCCTGTCGCCCGTCGCCGCCGGCCTCGCGGCCAGGAAGGGCTATGTCAGCCCCTATGTGATGCCGACCGCGCAGGACATCTTCGACCTGGTGGCCGCCTACATCGACTACTACTCGAACGGTGCCGGCAAGACGCATCCCGACGCAGCCCGCCGTGTCGCCAATGCGAAGAAGGTGCGCTTCAACATCGAGACCAAGGTCAACCCGCGCTCGGACAAGGATGCACACGGCAACGTCTACAAGGACCGCACCGTGGGCTTCGAGCAGATGGCCGATACGCTGGCCGGGGTGATCGTCGCCAACCACATGGAAGACCGCGCGGACATCCAGAGCTTCGATTTCCGCACGCTGTTCCGCGTGCAGGAGAAGTTCCCGGCGATCCGCACCGTCTACCTGTTCGGTGACTTCCCGATCTACAACGGCCCCGATAGCGACGACGGCACCAATATGCAGGACGAGGCCGGCAAGAACACGCCATGGATGAACGGCATGTTCTGGCCCTATCGCTCGACCGTCACCAGCAATGCCTTCCGCGCCCAGACCAGTGGCGGCTTCGAGGGCATGGCGCTGTCGGCCGACGGCAGCAAGCTCTACCCGCTGCTCGAGAAGCCGCTCACCGGCCACGACGGCAAGACGCTGATGATCCACGAGTTCGACCTGACAACGAAGAAGTTCACCGGCAAGACCTTCAAGTACACGCTGGACGCCAAGGGCACGAATATCGGCGACTTCATCCTGTTCAACAGCGACGAAGGCATCGTGATCGAGCGCGACGGCAGCCAGGGCGACATGAACGGCTTCAAGAAGCTGTTCAAGATCAAGCTCGGCAAGGCGGGCGAAGCGGTGGAGAAGGGCGAGCTGGTGAACCTGATGGCGATCAAGGACCCTTACGGCATCAGCGGCAAGGCAACCAACGGTGACATCGGCCTGGGCGACACCTTTGCCATGCCGTTCAACACCATCGAGGATATCGTGATCCTCGACGAGCGCACGCTGATGGTGATCGACGACAACAACTACCCGTTCAGCGTCGGCCGCCACGTCGGCAGCAAGGCGCCGGACGACAACGAGTTCGTCACGATCAGGCTGCCGCAGGCGCTCAAGCTCGGCAAATAAGAAAAACCGATGGTAGGCATTTGACGGGGGCCCGGTGCCCCCGTTTTTTTGTTGGTCGAAGGCTGTCAGCCTGGCGGCAGCACCTGGGCCAGATAGCGCAGCACGTTTTCCCCCATGATGCTGGCGATCTCGTCCTCGTTGAAACCGGCGCCGAGCAGGCCGTCAGTCAGCTCGGCGAGCCGCGCGGCATCGAACGGCACGGCCACAGCACCGTCCCAGTCGGAGCCCAGGGCTACGTGGCAGGCGCCGATGCGATCCACCGCATGACGCAAGGCACGCACGATGGCAGCCACGTCATTGCCGCCGGTCGCCGTGTCCCAGAAGCCGATACCGACCAGGCCACCGTTGGCCGCTACCGCCTCGAGCTGCGCGTCGCTGAGATTGCGGGCATTGGCGCAGGTGCCTTTCACGCCGGTATGCGAGACGACCACGGGCTTGCGCGCGAGCCTGAGCACGTCGTCCAGCGTCGCACCCGATGCATGGGCCAGATCCACCACCATGCCGTGCGCCTCCATCCAGGCCAGCCACTGCCGCCCCTTGTCGGTCAGCCCGCCCTGCGCCATGCCGTGCGCCGAGCCGCCGATGTCGGTATCGAAGAAGTGGCTCGGCGACATCAACCGGAAGCCGGCGTCGTACAGCCGCTCAAGATTGGCCAGATCGCCATCGAGCGCGTGCGCCCCCTCGATCCCGAGCAAGGCGGCGATGATGCCGGGCTCGCGCTGCCGCCGCTGCAGATAGGCGCGCAGATCGGCTTGCGACTTGATCAGCAGCAGGCGCCCCTCGGCGCGCCGGGCCATGTCGTGCAGCCGCCACGACTGGTACAGGCAACGCTCGCACAGGCTGCCCCAGCAGCGCATCGGCCAACGCTGGGCCAGCGCCAGCGGCAGGATGTTGTCGGTGCAGTCGTCGTTGTGGTCGATGTTCTGGTGGCGGGGGGTTTTCGTCACCACCGTCAGCACCTGCAGCGCGACATTGCCCGCCAGCAGGCGTGGAATGTCGGCGTGGCCACGACCCGAGCGCGCCAGCAAGTCACGGCCCCACAGCAGGCTGTCGGTGTGCAGATCAGCAATCCGCAGCCTTCCATGCAATGCCAGCGCGGCGGAGCTAACGGCGGCTGGCGGCTGCACCACCGGGTTCAGCGCCCGCTCCACCCACCCCGGCGCCACCCGGTAGAACAACAGCACGCCCGCCAGCACCACCGACACACCCAGCCACACCCACGCGTCCATCGATCACTCCGCCAGCCACCCTGGCTTCATGCTAGGCAAGCATTGGCCATGCCGCCGTGACAGTTTCGTGACACGCCGCACGCCTCCCATCACGCGTACAATGCGGCATTTGCATCGACAAGGAGCCCAGCGTGAAAAGAACCGACCTGGCAAAAAACCTCGGACTCAAGATCAACGGCCAGTTGCGCCAGACGGCAACGCCGGGCCGCTTCGGCAAGGACTCGGTCGTCGCCGACCGGCGCGAACAAAGAAAGCTCGACCAGGCTGCCGGCCTGCTGCCGTTCGCGGTCAAGCTCGACAAGGAGTTGATTGCCGAATTGCAGGCACAGGCAGCCCAGCACGAACAGGGCATGAACGAGCTGGTCGCGGAGCTGCTGCGCAAAGGGCTGGCAGGCTAAGGTCCGAATCAAGTCAAAAGAAAGGTGGCGCTAGCCACCTTTTTGTCATTCCACGCGATTGAAGTCGCAAACAGGCAGAAATGCATCTTGCAGGCAGGGGAACCTGCCCAGATCCCATTCAACCCGCCCAGCTTGAATTACCCAACGGGGCCATGAAACACAGCCACCCGGTTCTTTTTTGAAACGGGAAGCGTTCTGGGCACAGCACCGCAAGCGTTGACCAAGCTAACTGAGCGCTACGTTACAGCCCCGCTCGTGCGGCCTTACAAGTTCGGGGCCAATATCATGCCAAAGCACATCCGTTTGGCCCCGTATTATTGCCTCGCTTCACACGTAATCAGCGACACCGTTGTAGCCATTCGTGCCGTATATCGTCGAGTTCGTTTCCTGAGAAGAAGCCTGCTCGCTCATCGTTTCAGCCCTCGTTGTGCTGTTTCATTGCCTGAGCGATCCGCCCGTCATTGAAACCAATGCGCTCGATCAGCTTGCGTGCAAAGCCAGGGGCATGCGCCACCACGTTGTTACGCTTGGGCACGGTGACGGTCTCGCGGCGATATTCGATGCAGTCCACCAACGCATTCACCACCTCTTCCAGCGCAACAAACTGCCAGATACCTTGGTGCTTGTTCCACACCAGGGTCGAGCAGGGACCGTCGACAATGGCGTCCATCATGGGTGTCTTGAAGAAAGTGGGATGGAAGGTACCAACCCCCACGCCCTCGTGTTTCAGCTCCAGGCGTGCACTGTTGCACATCGCCCAGACGCCCGCCTTGCTGGCTGTGTAATGCACGTTCAGCGGCGAGTGGATGAAGGCGGCCATGGATGAGATGGCCAGCAGGTAGCCACGCCGAGCCTTCACATGTGGCAAGGCAGCACGGAAGGTGCGCCAGACACCATTGAGGTTGATGTCGATGACGCGGTCGAACTCGCGCGGGTCCATGGTTTCCAGCGAACCAGCGATACCGATGCCGGCGCCCGCGATCACCACATCAATACCGCCGAAGTGTGCGGCGGCCGCTGCCATGGCTGCGCTCAGGCTATCCATCGAGCGCACGTTGGCGACCCAGCCGGCGGCGACCTCGGGGCTACCGAGCTCCCTAGCCTGTGCCTGCAAGGCTTCAAGGTTGAGGTCGAACAGAGCGAGCTTCGCGCCCCTGTTGCGCAGGGCCTTCGCTGCAGCGAGGCCCAGGCCGCCGGTTGCGCCGGTGATCGCGATCACGCGGCCGTTCAGGTCATACCGTGTCATCGTGGTTTCCTGCTGTCGTGTTGCTTCTGAGTGTGCCTGGATTCCGCTTCGAGCTGCTGGATCAGACCCTGCAATTTCTCGTGACGAACCACCATGGCATCGGTGATCAGGTTGAATATCCCGCGGGACAGCGAGAACGGCACCCAACGCAGCGGTGCAAAGATGCGTGGCCGACGCCGCTGTACACCCTTGGCGATGGCGCGCGCCATGTGTTCGGGCGAAATGGGCTGACGTAACCACGCCGGCACTCCAACTTCATTCATCCGTGTGACGATGGCGTTGCCGCCGAAGGCGACTTTCGCGATCGGCGTGGCTGTCCAGCCGGGGTAGACGACGCTGGCTGTCGCGCCAGTGTAGGCAATCTCGGCACGCAGGCAGCGCGCCAGCATTTCCACCCCGGCCTTGGACGCGGCATACGGCGCATTCGCCATGCCATTGAAGAAGGAGTAGATGGAAGAGGTGACGAGGATCTGCCCCTTGTTGCGAACGACCTCTGGCAGCGCCGCGCGGACGGTGCGCCAGACGCCTAGCAGATCGACTTCGATGATCTTCTCGAACTCCGCTTCATCGCAGCTGGCAACCGTTGAAGCGCCGTCGCGCCACGAGATGCCTGCGTTGGCATGCACCACGTCGAGGCGGCCAAAGCGCTCGACTGCGTTCTGGACGACAGCCTTTGTCGCTATGGCGTCGGTGACGTCGAGCGTCATGGGCAGGACGCGCGATGGGTCGAATTCGGCGGCGAGCTTGTCGACAGCAGCCTGCTGCATGTCAGTCAGCACCAGGTTAGCACCAAGTGCGTAGAGCTCACGGGCTGTCGCGGCACCGATGCCGCCGGCCGCGCCGGTGATCAGAACAACTTTACCGTTGAGATCGTATTGCATGGGCTTGCTCACAGCTTTCCAGTGGTAGTGGCTTGTTGATTGGTCGGGACGGTGCGCTTGAGAAACTCGAGCTGATCCCTGACGACGCGCTCGAATGCCTCACCGACATAGATCTCGAAGTGGCCATCGGCGTAGTGCTTGATCTCGTGGCGCGGCGCACGGCTGGCGTGGCGCAGCGCGGCCTTGGCCGGCGCAACCGTGTCGTTGTCGCAGACGCAGAAGAGAATGGGGGCCTGAATCTTTGCCGCCTTGCGCCCGGGGTAGTAGCGAATGATGTCCAGGGCGAAGCGGGCAGCCACATAGTTAGGCACTTCATGGTCGTGAGGCAGCAGGGCAAGGGTCCCAGAGTAAGCGTCTGGCGAGTTCATCAGCGCCGTTTCTCCCGGCCGTGCGTACAGGGGCACCGTGACGGGTTTGGCGCCGAACAGTGCGCCCAGGCGGTCGCGTACGGCCAGCGTAGTGACCTTCAAGGAGGTGACGGGGCTCATCGCCAGGCTGGACGAGAGACCATCGGTGAATGGGCACTGCGAGATGACCGCCGCAATCTGCTTGTCGGCGGCTGCCGTGGCGAGCACATGTCCGCCGCTGAAGGAGGTGCCCCAGAGGACAATGCGCGTCGGATCAATGCTGGGCAGGCTGCGAACATGGGTGACGGCGGCCTGCCAGTCCTCAAGCTGGCGGCCGATGTCCAGCAACTGGCGCGGATAACCGTCGCTGTCGCCGAAGTGACGGTAGTCGAACACCAGGCAGGCGTATCCGGTCTTGGAGAATCGCTCGGCAAAGGCCTGCAGGCGCATCTTGCGGGTGCCGCCCAGGCCGTGAGCCATCACGATCACAGGGAACGGGCCGGCACCCAGTGGACGAAAGAAATCGGCTTTGCAGCGCAGGCCGCCAGAGTTGAAGCTGACCGTGCTCGGCGCCAGGAGATCAGCGGCTGTCTTGGGCATGTCGGTATCCGTCATATCGAAAAGGGGGATGGCGTCCATTCTCGATTCGATAGCCCTTGCGTTCTTGACACTCCCCGCCGGCTCGCTTGACAATTTACGCCACACTTTCCGACGGAGACGGGAGATGGGCAAGCCCTTGCATCGGCGCGTTGTGCCCGCGACTTACGTGCAACTACTCTACGACTACCTGGAGGTGCGCGGGCATTTGCCCGAGGCGGTGCTGGAGGAGCCGTGGCCAAGGCTGGATCCGGATGGTATCGGCAGCGTCGACGTCGAACGCTGGGACCGGATGCTGCAGCGCGCGTCAACCCATCTGGCGGACCCGCTGCTGGGGCTCCACGTCGGGCAGACGATCACTTCCCCGCATCTCGGTATCCTGGGGGCGGTGCTACTGGCTTGCGACAACCTGGGGGCTGCCCTGCAGCGCCTGGAGCGATATCAGCGGCTGATCTTCGACGTGGTGCCCATGAACCTGCGGCTTGGGCCGGATTGGTTCGAGCTGATCTGGGATAGCAGCCAATACCTGACCGGCCGCCTGGTCGAGGAGACGGGGTACTCTGTATTGATCCAGTTCGCCCGAAACATCGTCCGGGAGCCTGTAACGCCACTCCTGGTGCGCTTCGCCCACCCGGCTCCCGACGACGTGCACCCCTACGAGGCGTTTTTCGGTTGCCCGGTATTGTTCAATCAGCCTGAGCCAGGTGTGCGCTGCGCCCTGGATCTGCTGACCATGCCGCTGCGGAGCCCCGATCGAGCGCTCATCGCGCTACTGGAGCAGCATGCCGACGCGCTTCTGGCGCGTTTACCTCAACAGGCTGAAATCGTCGAACAGTTGCGCAAAACCATCTCGGATGCGTTGCGAGAAGGCGAGCCCGACCTCAAAAAAATCAGCGCAAAGCTGTCCTGCTCATCCCGGACCTTGCAGCGCCGCTTGCTGGAGGCCGGCTCCAGCTTTCGAGGGGAACTGAATCTGGTACGCCACGAGCTTGCCGCCTCCTACCTGCGTGATCCGCGCCTGCAGATCGTGGATATCGCCCTGCTGCTCGGATATTCGGAGCACAGCGCTTTCACCCGGGCATTCCGCGAGTGGACGGGGGAAACGCCGCAGGAGGCGCGGCAACGCTTGCAACCGTGACGCGTCGAGTTGTCGGGGCTCTGCCTGGCTGGTGGCCTGGGCGACCACGGTAGGAGTTTTGAGCTCGCTGTGGGCCGACATTCTCCAATGAGCAGGAGAGCCGTTGAGAACGAGCACGAACCACTGGCGGGTTCCGTCTGGAGTGCGGACGAATGTTTGCCAGCAAAGTCGTAAACGAGCAACTATGGGCCCTGCAGTACGAATCGGGGCCCCATCAGCAGGTTTTATGCCCTCTGCAAAGGCTTGCTGCATATTCAACCACAAGTTCATCGGGCCAATTAAGCCGCGCTGTGCTTTGTTTACGACTTAAATAGTCAGAAACACCGGCCAAATCCAGTCCAATTCATTGCTTCTTATTGCAACAATGCAGCCGCTCAAGCAGAAAAGAAGATGAAAAAGAGCCCATTCACTCAGGAATGGGCTCTCAATCAGACTAATTTCATACTTACGACTTGATTGATCTGTTTACGACCTCAATGCGCGGAACAATGGTTGGGATGAGTGCCAACTCACTCCACCGTCACCGATTTTGCCAGGTTCCGTGGTTTATCCACATCGGTGCCGCGCTGCAATGCGGCATGGTAAGCCAGCAACTGTACCGGGATCGAATGTACGATCGGGCTCAGTACCCCGGCGTGCCGCGGAGTGCGAATGACGTGTACCCCTTCGGATTCGGCGAAGTGGCTGTCCAGATCAGCAAAGACAAACAACTCGCCGCCACGCGCGCGGACTTCCTGCATGTTCGACTTCACCTTTTCGAGCAAGGCGTCGTTCGGCGCGATCACCACGACTGGCATATTGTCGTCGACCAGCGCGAGCGGGCCATGCTTGAGCTCGCCCGCCGGGTAGGCCTCGGCATGGATGTAGGAGATTTCCTTGAGCTTAAGTGCGCCTTCGAGCGCGATCGGATAATGCGGGCCGCGGCCGAGGAACAGCGCGTGCTCCTTGGGGCTGAAGCGTTCTGACCAGCCAGCGATCTGCGGTTCGAGGTTGAGCGCATGCTGCACGCTGCCCGGCAAGCGGCGCAAGTCGTCAAGGTAAGCAACTTCACGCTCGGCATCGAGGTGGCCACGCAGCTTGGCGAGCGTGCCAGTCAAGGCAAACAGTGCGACCAGCTGGGTGGTAAAGGCCTTGGTCGATGCCACCCCGATCTCGGCGCCCGCCCGTGTATAGAACACCAGCTCGGAGGCACGCGGTATGGCGCTTTCGCGTACATTGCAGATCGACAGCGTCTTGTCGTGGCCAAGCGACTTGGCGTATTTGAGCGCCTCCATCGTGTCGAGCGTCTCGCCCGACTGCGAGATGGTGACGACGAGCCAGTTTGGATTGGCGACAGCATCGCGGTAACGGTATTCGCTGGCGATCTCGACCTGGCAAGGAATGCGGGCGATCGACTCGATCCAGTAACGCGCAACCGACCCCGCATAGTAGCTGGTGCCGCAGGCGAGGATCAGTACACCCTCGACTTTAGACAGGATGGACTCTGCCTGGTCGCCGAACAACTTCGACGAGAAACCCAGCTCCAGCACCGGCTCGATGGTGTCGGACAGCGCCTTGGGTTGCTCGTGGATTTCCTTCTGCATGAAGTGGCTATAGGGGCCGAGTTCGAGCGAAGCGAGCGACACGTCGCTGACATGGACCTTGCGCTCGGCGGGCTGGCCAGACTTGTCCAGGATCGTCACCTGATCACGACGCAGCGCGGCGACATCACCCTCTTCCAGGAAAATCACACGCCGCGTCGCCGAAATGATGGCGGAGACATCGGAGGCGATGAAATTTTCACCCTCACCCAAGCCGATCAGCAAGGGGCAGCCCATGCGCGCGCACGCCATCACATCGGGCTGATCCTTCGCCAGCACGGCGATCGCGTAGGCACCGACCAGTTCCTTGGCAGCAGCGCGCACGGCTGCGAACAGATCGCGGCTCTGCAGATAGTGGTAATGCACCAGGTGAGCGATGACCTCGGTATCGGTCTGCGATTCGAACACATAGCCGAGTGCCTTCAGCGACGCGCGCTTTTCGTCGTGGTTCTCGATGATACCGTTGTGCACCACCGCGATCAGTTCGCCGGATACATGCGGGTGAGCGTTCGGCTCAGTCACGCCGCCATGAGTGGCCCAGCGCGTGTGGCCGATGCCAAGCTGGCCATGCAGGCCGACTGCGGCGGCGGCATTCTCCATCTCGGCCACCCGGCCCACCCGGCGTACCCGCTTGATGTCGCCATCCAGCACGGCGACGCCGGCCGAGTCATAACCGCGGTACTCCAGGCGCTTGAGGCCCTCCACCAGTACCGGCACTACATTGCGTTGGGCAATAGCCCCGACGATGCCACACATCTTGTCATTCTCCAGATTCGGGCCGACCCGGCCCATGGCCATCAAATGGCGAGTCGCTAGTCTTTCTTTTCCGGGCGCTTCCACGCCGGGATCGTCGTCTGCCGGGCGCGCGCCACGGTCAGCTGAGCTTCCGGTACATGGCGGGTGATGGTCGAGCCTGCACCAACCGTTGCCCCGCGGGCAACCGTCACCGGCGCTACCAGCATGGTGCCAGAGCCGATGAAGGCACCATCCTCGACTACCGTCAGGTGCTTGTTCACACCATCATAATTGCAGGTGATAGTGCCAGCACCGACGTTGACGCCAGCGCCGATCGACGCATCGCCGACATAACTCAGGTGATTGACCTTGGATCCCTGGCCAATCCGGGTTTTCTTGATCTCGACGAAATTACCGATGTGCACCTCACCCGCCAGTTCCGCCCCCGGCCTCAGGCGCGCATAGGGCCCGATCTTACCGCCCACACCGACAATGGCACCATCAATATGCGAGAAGGCGGCGATTTCCGTACCGGCGGCAATCTCGGCGTCACGCAGCACGCAATTGGGGCCGATCTTCACGCCGTCACCAAGCACCACCCGGCCCTCAACGACGCAGCTGATATCGATCACCACGTCACGCCCGCAACTGAGGCTGCCTCTCACATCCAGCCGGGCCGGGTCAAGTAGGGTCACGCCTTGTTCGAGCAGCTTGCGCGCCTGTTCCAGCTGATAGATGCGCTCCAGCTCGGCCTGCTGCACCCGGCTGTTGACGCCGAAGGTTTCCCAGCTCTGCCGCGGATTGGCGGTTGCGATCTCGACACCATCCGTGACGGCCATGCCGACCACATCGGTCAGATAGTACTCGCCTTGCGCATTCTGGTTGGACAGACTGCCCAGCCATTGGCGCACGTGCTGGTTCGGCAGCAACATGATGCCCGTATTGATCTCGCGGATGTGGCGCTCGGCTTCGGTCGCGTCCTTTTCCTCAACGATGCGGATTACGCGACCCTCGCCATCCCTGACGATACGCCCATAGCCCGCGGCGTCGTCAATGATGTCGGTCAGCAGCACGAGCTTACCACCCTGTCCCGCCTCCACCATCGCCTGCAGCGTATCCAGGCCAATCAGCGGCACGTCGCCGTACAGCACCAGGGTTGCACCATTGTCGGGTAGAAACGGCAGGGCCATCTGTACGGCATGGCCCGTTCCCAGTTGCTGCTCCTGCAGCGCCCATTCACATGCCACGTCACTGAGCGACTGCCGTACCAGCTCGCCACCATGGCCGTACACGATGACCAGTTGAGACGGGCTGAACGAGCAGGCGGTATCAACGACATGGCGCAGCATGGGTCGCCCGGCGATCGGATGCAGCACCTTGGGTAGATCGGAGTACATACGCTTGCCTTTGCCGGCAGCGAGAATCACACAGGATAGATTGTTCATCGTATTCATCATCGCATTCTGAAGTGCTGATGCGGGAAAAGACAAAAGGCAGCGTAAAGCTGCCTTTTATCACAAACTGCGATCGCTCGCTGCACTCAAGGCTCAGTGGCCCCGCTTGCGCAACTTCTGGATCACCGCGAGTTGCGCCACGGCTTCGGCCAGCTCGGCCTGAGCCTTTGCCAGATCGAGGTCCGCTGCACGCTTCTCGATCACTTCTTCCGCACGCTTCTTGGCTTCCAGCGCCTTGGCTTCGTCCAGGTCGGCACCGCGAATCGCGGTATCGGCCAGGATGGTCACCACATGAGGCTGGACTTCGATCATGCCGCCGGAAACGAAGACGAAAACGTCTTCGCCACCGCCGTTGGCCGGTACGATGCGTACCGGGCCAGGCTTGATCATCGCCAGGAGCGGCGCGTGACGCGGGTAGACGCCGATTTCGCCGCCGTCTGCCGGTGCGACCAGAAATTCAGCCACACCGGAGTAGATCGACTCTTCGCCGCTTACTACGTCTACATGCATGGTCATTGCCATAATCCCTCCCAGTTATCGAAGGTGCTTATTGCAGCGACTTGGCTTTTTCGATTGCTTCGTCAATGGTGCCGACCATGTAGAACGCCTGTTCCGGCAGGTGGTCGTAGTCGCCGTTGATGATGCCCTTGAAGCCCTTGATGGTTTCCTTGAGCGGAACGTACTTGCCGGGCGAGCCGGTAAATACTTCTGCAACGTGGAAAGGCTGCGACAGGAAACGCTGGATCTTACGAGCACGCGCAACGGCTTGCTTGTCTTCCGGCGACAATTCGTCCATACCCAGAATCGCGATGATGTCGCGCAGTTCCTTGTAGCGTTGCAGCGTTTGCTGAACACCGCGGGCAACCGAGTAGTGCTCGTCGCCAACGACTTGCGGATCGAGCTGGCGCGAGGTCGAGTCGAGCGGGTCAACTGCCGGGTAGATACCCAGCGCAGCGATGTCACGCGACAGAACCACGGTTGCATCCAAGTGGGCAAACGTCGTAGCAGGCGACGGGTCGGTCAAGTCATCCGCAGGTACGTATACGGCCTGGATCGAAGTAATCGAACCGGTCTTGGTCGAGGTAATACGCTCCTGCAGACGGCCCATTTCTTCGGCCAGCGTCGGCTGGTAACCTACCGCGGACGGCATACGGCCCAGCAGCGCGGATACTTCGGTACCGGCCAGCGTGTAGCGGTAGATGTTGTCGACAAAGAACAGAATGTCGCGGCCCTTGCCGGAAGCATCCTTCTCGTCACGGAAGTACTCGGCCATGGTCAGACCGGTCAGCGCAACGCGCAGACGGTTGCCCGGCGGCTCGTTCATCTGGCCGTAAACCATCGCGACCTTGTCCAGAACGTTCGAGTCCTTCATTTCGTGGTAGAAGTCGTTACCTTCACGGGTACGCTCACCTACACCGGCGAATACGGACAGACCACTGTGCGCCTTCGCGATGTTGTTGATGAGTTCCATCATGTTAACGGTCTTGCCCACACCGGCACCACCGAACAGGCCGACCTTACCGCCCTTGGCGAACGGGCACAGCAAGTCGATAACCTTGATGCCGGTTTCCAGCAGCTCGGTCGCCGACGACAGTTCGTCGAATGCCGGTGCCTTGCGGTGGATCGCCCACTTGTTTTCACTGTCGACCGGGCCGGCTTCATCAACCGGGTTACCCAGTACGTCCATGATACGGCCCAGCGTAGCCTTGCCAACCGGTACCGAGATCGGTGCGCCGGTGTTGTTGACGGCTGTACCGCGGCGAACGCCGTCGGTCGAGCCCATTGCAATGGTACGGACCACGCCGTCGCCGAGCTGTTGCTGTACTTCCAGCGTCAGATCGCCGTCGGCCAACTTCAGCGCGTCATAAACCTTCGGCATCGTGTCGCGGGGGAATTCCACGTCGACGACCGCGCCGATGATCTGAACGATTTTACCTTGGCTCATCGTTGCTTCCTAAATACGTTAATGTCGGATACCTGACAGACGATCATTAAACCGCTGCAGCGCCGGACACGATTTCCGAAAGTTCTTTCGTAATCGCAGCCTGGCGGGTCTTGTTGTAGACCAGCTTCAGTTCATCGATGATGTTGCCTGCGTTGTCGGACGCGGCCTTCATGGCCACCATCCGCGCGCTCTGCTCGGATGCCATGTTTTCGGCGACAGCGCCGTAAACCAGGGCATCGATATAGCGCAGCAACAACTGTTCGACGACGGTTTTGGGATCGGGCTCGTACAGGTAATCCCAAGCGTGATCGCGGTCGCCCAGCTTCTCGCCCTTGATGGGGAGAACCTGCTCTGCAGTCGGCTCCTGCTTCATCGTATTGATGAAGTGGTTGAACACGACATGCAATTCGTCGATCTTGCCTTCGAGGAAGGCGTCAACCTGAACCTTGACGGGGCCGATCAGCGTTTCCATGTGAGGCTTGTCGCCGAGACCGGCCACATGCGACACGACGTTGGCGCCGATACGCTGCATGAAACCGAAGCCCTTGCCACCGATCGTGGTGACATCGACTTCAACTCCTGCAGCCTGCCATTCCTTGAGCTTGGCCACGGCAACGCGCATCGCGTTGGTGTTCAAGCCGCCGCACAGGCCCTTGTCAGAGGTCACGACAATCAGACCGACACGCTTGACCGTGTCGCGAGCGACGAAGAACGGATGCTGATAATCCTGAAATGCCTGGCTCAGGTGGGCCGCTACGCGGCGCACCTTTTCGCCGTAAGGCCGGACCGCTTTCATGCGGTCCTGCGCCTTGCGCATCTTGGATGCAGCAACCATCTCCATGGCACGCGTGATCTTTTGCGTGTTCTGCACGCTCTTGATCTTATTGCGAATCTCTTTTCCGCTTGCCATGATCAGAACCTATCCAAAGAAGTTGGTGATTAGTAAGCCGAACTTGCTTTGAACGATTCGATCGCGGCGCAAACCTTCTTCTCGTCATCGGAAGACAGTTCGCCGGAAGCGTCGACTCGCTGCAGGATGTCAGCCAGGTTAGCCTTGGCGTACGAGCGGAATGCCGCTTCGAATGCCAGCGCCTTTTCAACCGGGATGTCGTCGTAGTAGCCCTTGTTGACCGCGAGCAGCGTCAGGGTCATTTCCGACACCTTCATCGGCTGGTACTGGCCTTGCTTCATCAGCTCGGTCACGCGACGGCCACGCTCAAGCTGCTTGCGGGTCACTTCGTCGAGATCGGACGCGAATTGGGCAAATGCCGCGAGTTCGCGGTACTGCGCCAAGTCGGTACGGATACCACCGGACAGCTTCTTGATCGCCTTGGTCTGAGCTGCACCACCCACGCGGGATACCGAGATACCTGCGTTGATCGCAGGACGGATGCCGGAGTTGAACAGGTCAGTTTCCAGGAAGATCTGGCCGTCGGTAATCGAGATCACGTTGGTCGGAACGAAGGCCGAAACGTCACCCGCCTGGGTTTCAATGATAGGCAGGGCGGTCAGCGAACCGGTCTTGCCCTTCACTTCACCGTTGGTGAACTTCTCGACATATTCTTCGTTGACGCGAGCAGCGCGCTCAAGCAGACGCGAGTGCAGATAGAACACGTCGCCCGGGTAAGCTTCACGGCCCGGCGGACGGCGCAGCAGCAGCGAAATCTGGCGATAGGCCACGGCTTGCTTGGACAGATCGTCATAAACGATCAGTGCATCTTCGCCTCGGTCGCGGAAGTATTCGCCCATGGTGCAGCCGGCGTAAGCCGAGATGAACTGCATGGCGGCCGACTCGGACGAGGACGAAGCCACGACGATCGTGTGATCCATCGCACCGTGCTCTTCCAGCTTGCGTACCACGTTGGCGATCGAAGAAGCCTTCTGGCCGATCGCAACATAGATACACGTAACGCCAGTTCCCTTCTGGTTGATGATCGCATCGAGTGCGACGGCGGTCTTACCAGTCTGGCGGTCGCCAATGATCAGCTCACGCTGGCCACGACCGACCGGAACCATCGCGTCAATCGCCTTGGTGCCGGTTTGCAGCGGCTGACCAACAGACTGACGTGCGATCACGCCGGGGGCGATTTTTTCGATCGGGTTGGTCAGCTTGGCATTGATCGGGCCCTTGCCATCGATCGGCTGACCCAACGAATTCACCACGCGGCCCTTCAGTTCCGGACCAACCGGCACTTCCAGAATACGACCGGTACACTTGACCTCGTCACCTTCGGAAATGCGCTCGTAGTCACCGAGAATTACGGCGCCCACCGAGTCGCGTTCGAGGTTCAGCGCGAGGCCGAACGTGTTGTTCGGGAATTCCAACATTTCGCCCTGCATCACTTCGGACAAGCCGTGGACGCGGACGATACCGTCGGTGACCGAGACCACGGTGCCTTTGGTGCGGGTTTCCGCGCCGTCGGCCAGGCCTGCGATCTTGCTCTTGATCAGATCACTGATCTCAGAGGGGTTTAACTGCATGATCTCTCCTAACTCTTAAGCCTGTACGCCATCGCCTGCAACTTGCCGCGTACCGATGCGTCGATTACCTCGTCACCTACTTCGACACGAATGCCACCCAGCAGCTCGGGATCCACGCTCACTTTGGCGTCGACCTTCTGCTTGAAGCGGGACTCGAGTTTGGCAACCAGTGCGCTCAACTGTGCATCGTCCAGCGGGAATGCGGACACAACGCGTGCCTCGACGGTACCGTTTTGTGCATCCTTCAGCTGTTCATACTGAAGCGCGATTTCCGGCAGCAGAACCAGACGGCCATTTTCCTGCAAAGCGGAAATCAAGTTGAGCACTTCGGCATCGGCCTTGGCGCCAAGCACTGCTGAAAGCAGCGATTTCACTTGTTCGGAGGAAAACTTCGGGTTGGTCACGACTTCCTTAACGTCGTCGTTCTCAACCACGGCCGCCAGCAGCCCTAGTGCCTCGGACCATTTGGCAAACGCATTGCTGTCCTTCGCGAGGCGGAACAATCCTTCCGCGTAAGGCCTAGCGACTGTAACGATTTCTGCCATGAGATTCTTACAATTCCGCTTGAATCGAAGCCAGCAGACCGGCGTGCTTGGATGCGTCGATTTCCTTGCGCAGGATCTTCTCTGCGCCGGCTACCGCCAGGTCAGCGACCTGCGCACGCAGCGACTCCTTGGCTCGATACACCTCTTGATCAATCTCCGCCTTTGCACCAGCAATCAGACGCTCGCCTTCTACACGAGCTACATCCTTCGCCTCATCGACGATCTGGGCAGCGCGCTTTTCAGCCTGGGCAATGATGTCGGCGACCTGTTGCTTGGCTTCGCGCAGCTTGTCAGCCGCACGCTTTTCAGCCAGCTCCAGATCCTGCTTGCCACGGTCCGCCGCGGCCAGGCCGTCAGCGATACGCTTGGCGCGCTCGTCCATCATGTTGGTCAGCGGAGGCCAAACAAACTTCATGGTGAAGATCACCAGGAGCGCAAACGTAATCGCTTGGCCCAACAGTGATGCGTTGATATCCATGTTTGTTTTTCCTCAGTCTAACGGGGCGGGAGAATGATTAGGCAGCGCCCAGCTTAGCCAGGATCGGGCCCAGGAACGGGTTGTTGAAGGTGTAGAGCATTGCAACACCAACACCGATCATGGAGATCGCGTCAAGCAGACCGGCAATAATGAACAGCTTGGTTTGCAGCACAGGAATCATTTCCGGCTGGCGAGCGGAGGACTCGAGAAACTTGCCGCCGAGGATCGCAAAACCCAGAGCGGTGCCGATCGCTGCCAAGCCGATGATGAAGGCGGCGGCGATAACGGTCAGGCCTTGTACGTTAGCAATCAGTTGTGCTGCTTCCATTTACTATCTCCTAGTTGAAGGATGTGTGACTAAAAGGGTTTGAACAAACTTGAAACGAAACTTAGTGGTCTTCTACCGCGAGGCTCAGGTACACGATGGTCAGCATCATGAACACGAAAGCCTGTAGCGTGACGACCAGGATGTGGAAGATGGCCCACGGCGCACCCAGAACCCACTGCACATACCATGGCAGCATTGCAATCAGGATGAAGATCAGTTCGCCTGCGTACATATTGCCGAACAGACGCAGAGCAAGAGAAATCGGCTTGGCCAGCAATTCGATCGTCTGGAATGCCAGGTTGACCGGGGCCAGGATCAGCGTACCAATCGGGCCGCTCGCGTGGAACGGCGCAGTCAGCAACTCTTTGCCATAGCCGCCGATGCCCTTGGCCTTGATGCTGAACCCCATGATCAGGAACATCACGGAAATCGACATGGCAAAGGTCTGGTTCACGTCTGCACTTGGAACTGCGCGCAGATAGTGGACCCCCAGTGCGCCAGCAGCCTTCGGCAGCAGGTCAACCGGCAGGAAGTCCATGGCGTTCATCAGGAATACCCAGCAGAAGATCGTCAGCGACAGCGGCCCAATGACCTTGCTCTTGGCGTGGAAAGCATCCTTGATCTGGGAGTCGACCATCTCGACGATCAGTTCCACGAAGTTCTGCAGACGGCCCGGCGTGCCGGATGTCGCGCTGCGGGCTGCGACGGCAAAAATCGACGCGAAGACAAAACCCAGGAACAAAGCGATCCAGAAGGTGTCAAGGTTGAAACGCCAGAAACCGTCCCCATGTGACTGCAGGAAGGTCAGGTGGTGTTTGATATATTCAGTCGCGTTAGCGGGTGCGGATGCGTGTTCAGCCGACATTTTTTCAACCACTAGTTTTTAAACATGAGCGCCGCCCAATACCCCGCAGTCGTTGCGAGATATCCTCCGAACAAACCGGGCGCGGACAATTCGTTTTTCAAAAAAACGATCGCGAGCACAAATAACAGCGCCACCGCGATCATCTTGAACATTTCTGCTGCGAAATGCGCCTTCATAACCATTTGAGGCGCAAGAGGGCGACCGCGATACGCGATCACCGCATAAACCAAGCTGGAGACAATGCCGATGACACCACCGGCAACCGCCGATACGGCTGGGGCTGACCCAAATAGACCCGCCAGACTGGCCGCAAGCAATACAACAAAAAGCACCTGCAGCGAAATCACGCGGCGAACTTGCCCACTCAAGAGCCGGACCCCGTCTCAACAAACCGAAGTATTGTAGTCATAAAAACCCTTAATAGTCAATACGATGTTCCCACTAAAGACTTGGCGTGACTGATTTATCAGCGATTTTTGATGTTTGCATGAACTAAAAAAGGGCATCTTCCAGTACAGATGCCCTTTTGCAGTGCATCATTTTCTACCGCTAACGCAGCTTGGAGAGCAGGTCGTCGAGCTGATCCAGCGTTCCGTACTCGATCGTGATACGCCCCCGCCCCTTTTTGCCGGAGAGAATCTTGACGGCCGCGCCGATGCGCTCGGACACCTCCTCCTGCAGGCGCGCGACGTCGGGATCGATCTGGCGTGCAGGCTTACCCTGCGCTGGAGCGAGCAGATGCTGCACCAGGCGCTCCGTCTCGCGCACCGACATGCCCTTGTCGGCCACCAGATTGGCAGTATCAATCTGCTGGACCACGGGCAGGCTCAGCAGCGCGCGGGCATGACCCATATCGAGCTGGCCGGCGTACACCAGGTCGCGCACTGGCTCGGGCAGGTTGAGCAGGCGCAACAGGTTGGACACCGCACTGCGCGAGCGCCCCAGCGCCTGCGCGCAGCTGTCGTGCGTCATGCCGAACTCGTCGATCAGGCGCTGGATACCCTGCGCTTCTTCAAGCGGATTGAGGTTCTCGCGCTGGATGTTTTCGATCAGCGCCATTGCCAGCGCGGCCTCGTCAGCCACGCTGCGCGCAACCACCGGCACCTTGTCGAGACCGGCCAGACGGGCGGCACGCCAGCGACGTTCCCCCGCGATGATTTCGTAGCGGCCGGACACCAAGGGGCGCACCAGGATCGGCTGCATCAAGCCTTGCGCCTTGATGGACGCGGCCAACTCGACCAACGCCTGCTGATCCATGTGCGTGCGCGGCTGATACTTACCGGGCTGCAAATGATCGACGTGCAGCGTCAGCAGCTGTTCGCTCTGTTTTTCGGGGGCGCTGTCGCCGAGCAATGCTTCGAGGCCGCGCCCCAGTCCCTTCAATTTCGCCATAATTCCTTGCTTTGCTTAAACAGTTGCCGCAGTCGGCATTTTGCGCAAAATTTCCTGCGCGAGCGCCAGATAGGCCTGTGCGCCCTTTGAGCCCTTGTCATAGGCCAGCGCCGGCAAGCCATGGCTTGGCGCCTCGGCCAGACGGACATTGCGCGGGATCACCGTATCGTAGACCTTGTCGCCGAAATGCTGCTTGAGCTGCTCGGCCACTTGCTGTGCCAGACTGGAACGCGGGTCGAACATGGTGCGCAGCAAGCCTTCGATATCGATTTTCGGATTCAGGCTGGCACGGACCTTGCGCAGGGTGTTGACGAGATCGGTGAGGCCTTCGAGCGCGTAGTATTCGCACTGCATCGGGATCATCACGCGCTCGGCAGCGACCAGGCCGTTCAGGGTCAGCAGATTGAGCGACGGCGGGCAATCGATCAGGATGAAGTCGTAATCGCCAGCCACACCTTCAAGGGCCGCCCGCAGGCGCGACTCGCGGCCCGCCATCTCGACCAGCTCGACTTCGGCCCCACCGAGTTCGCGGTTTGCCGGCAACAGATCATAGCCGCCCGATTCGGAACGCAGGATAGCCTCCCCGACGCCGCAGACGTCGAGCAGCACGTGGTAGACCGAGCGTTGCAGCTGGCCCTTGGCCACACCGCTACCCATGGTGGCGTTGCCTTGCGGGTCGAGGTCGACCAGCAACACTCGGCTTTCCTGGACTGCCAGGCTGGCGGCCAGGTTGACCGCCGTGGTGGTCTTGCCGACCCCGCCCTTCTGATTGGTGATCGCGATGATCTTCGCCATGTCAGCCCACCTCCATCACGATGAGGTGGCGCTCGGCATCGAGCCCCGGCACGCGCAGCGGGATCACCTGCTTCACGATGACATCCTTGGGCAACTGGGCAATCTCCTCGTATGGGTGCACGCCCTTCATCGCCACCCAGCGCCCACCACCAGCCAGCAGATGGCGCGTGAGGCGGACAAACTCGGCGAGGTCGGAAAATGCCCGCGAGGTGATCAAGCCAAACCCCTGCTCGTCGTGCACGGCCTCGACGCGGTCGGTGATGACGCGTGCCCGGGGCAGATCAAGGTCAATCAAGGCCTGGCGCAGGAAGCTGGTCTTTTTCTGATTGCTGTCGAGCATGGTCACCTCGACCGCGGGATCGACGATCGCCAGCGGAATGCCCGGCATGCCGCCCCCCGAGCCGACATCGAGAACGCGCGGCGCATGCAGATGCGGGATCGCCGCCAGGCAGTCGAGCAGGTGCAGGCTGACCATGCGTTCCGGCTCGCGGATCGCCGTCAGGCTGTAGACCTTGTTCCACTTGTCGAGCAGGCCGATGTAGTCGAGCAGCTTGCGCTGGACCTCGTCGGACAGGCTCTGGCCCAGTTCAGCAATGCCGGCGGCAAGTTGTTCGGCCAAGGTCATGCAGACTTCTTTCCTTCAATACCGCGTTTGAGATGCACCAGCAACAGGCCCACCGCAGCCGGCGTGATGCCGGATATGCGCGATGCCTGGCCCAGGGTTTCCGGGCGGTGCTTGTTGAGCTTCTGCTGCACTTCCTTCGACAGTCCCTTGACCACGGCATAGTCGAGATCGGTCGGCAGCTTGACGTCCTCCAGGCCCTCGCGGCGAGCCACCTCGTCGGCCTGGCGGTTGATGTAGCCCTCGTATTTGACCTGAATCTCGACCTGCTCCGCAATCTCGCGCTCGCTGACGCCGGGCGCGGCCACCGGCAGGGTCATCAGTGATTCGTAGCTCACATTGGGGCGGCGCAGCAGGTCGGCCAGCCGATACTCGCGCTCGATGCCCTGGCCCAGCACGCGCTCGGCGTCTTCCTGGCTGACCAGGCGCGGATTGGCCCAAGTCGACTTCAGCCGCTCGAATTCGGTGGCGATGGCGTCACGCTTGCGGCAAAAGGCCTCCCACTGCGCGTCGCCGACGACGCCAAGCTGGCGGCCAATCTCGGTCAGGCGCAGGTCGGCATTGTCTTCGCGCAGCTGCAGGCGGAATTCGGCGCGGCTGGTGAACATGCGGTAAGGCTCGGTGACGCCGCGCGTGATCAGGTCGTCGACCAGCACGCCGATATAGGCTTCGTCACGCGCAGGGCACCACGCATCCTTGCCCTGCGTCTGCAGCGCGGCATTGATGCCGGCAAACAGGCCCTGTGCGGCGGCTTCTTCGTAGCCTGTCGTTCCGTTGATTTGACCTGCAAAAAACAGGCCTGCAATCGATTTGGTCTCGAAGCTCGACTTCAGGTTGCGCGGGTCGTAGTAGTCGTACTCGATGGCATAACCTGGGCGCAGGATGTGCGCGTTTTCCAGGCCGCGCATCGAGCGCACGGCGGCGAGCTGAATGTCGAAGGGCAGCGAGGTGGAGATGCCGTTCGGGTAGATCTCGTGCGTCTGCAGGCCTTCCGGCTCGAGAAAGATCTGGTGGCTGTCCTTGTCGGCGAAACGGTTGATCTTGTCCTCGATCGACGGGCAGTAGCGCGGGCCAACGCCTTCGATGATGCCGGTGAACATCGGCGAGCGGTCGAAGCCCGAGCGGATGATCTCGTGCGTGCGCTCGTTGGTGTGCGTGATCCAGCACGGCAGCTGTTTCGGGTGCAGGGCGCGCGAGCCGCGGTAGCTGAATACCGGCTCGGGGCTGTCGCCGGGCTGCTCGACCAGCACCGAATAGTCGATACTGCGGCCATCGATGCGCGGTGGCGTGCCGGTCTTGAGGCGGCCGACGGGCAGATCGAGCTCACGCAGGCGCTGCGCCAGCGTGATCGAGGCCGGATCGCCGGCGCGACCTCCGACGTGGTTTTCCAGGCCGACGTGAATCTTGCCGCCGAGGAAGGTGCCGGCGGTCAGCACCACGGCGCGGGCCTTGAAGCGGATGCCGATCTGCGTGACGACCCCGGCGACGCGATCGCCGTCAAGCAGGATGTCGTCGACCGACTGCTGGAACAGCGTCAGGTTATCCTGGTTTTCCAGCATGCCGCGGATCGCAGCCTTGTACAGCACGCGGTCGGCCTGGGCCCGCGTGGCGCGCACAGCCGGGCCCTTGCTCGAATTGAGTGTGCGGAACTGGATGCCGCCCATGTCGGTGGCGAGCGCCATGGCACCGCCGAGCGCGTCGACCTCTTTCACCAGATGGCCCTTGCCGATGCCGCCGATCGAGGGGTTGCACGACATCTGGCCGAGCGTTTCGATATTGTGGCTCAACAGCAGCGTCCTGGCGCCCATGCGCGCGGCAGCCAGGGCCGCTTCGGTGCCGGCATGGCCGCCGCCAACCACGATCACGTCGAATTCGGTGGGGAACAACATCGCTCAGTCCCGGGGAAGAATGCAAAAAGCGCACAAGTTTACGTGAAATCGCCGAAGCACGCCAGACGATAACAAAAGTTACACAATAAAAACATGGGCTTATTGTCAAATTAGCAAAGCAACATACGAGATCGAGAATATCCGCTTGCCGAGACAAAACTTCTTGCCTTCAATGAACTTGAAGGCAGCCGAATCGACCTAATCTGGTAATCATCGCCAGGCGAATATTGCGGGAGCCAAACATGAGCACGATCCGTCGCGCAGCCGTTGCCGGCAGCTTCTATCCGGGGCAACACGACGAGCTGATGCGCGCCGTCGACGACCTCGTGGTCGACGCTGACCGCTTTCGCGATCTGCCGCGCCCACCGAAGGCCGTCATCGCACCGCATGCCGGCTATGTCTACTCGGGGCCGATCGCCGCCAACGCCTATGCCGCGCTACGCCCGCTGCACGGGCAGATCAGCCGCGTCGTGCTGCTCGGCCCGGTGCACCGCGTACCGGTGCGTGGGCTCGCGCTGCCCGGTGGCGAGGCTTTTGCCACCCCGCTCGGCACGGTGCCGCTCGACCAGCCGGCCTGCCGGCGCCTGAGCGAGCTGCCGCAGGTCGCAGTCAACCCGTCGGCCCATGCGCTGGAACACTCACTGGAGGTGCACCTGCCCTTTCTGCAGCATGTGCTCGATCATTTCAGCCTGGTGCCGCTCGCGGTCGGCGATGCCACGCCGGACGAGGTGGCGGAAGTGCTGGACCTGCTGTGGGGCGGCCCGGAAACATTGATCGTGGTGAGCTCGGACCTGTCGCACTACCTACCCTACACGCTGGCCCAGCGTGTCGACCGCGATACCTGCGACACCATCCTCGAACTCGGCGAAGCCATCGACCACCAGCAGGCCTGCGGCGCCACGCCGATTCGCGGACTGATGCGCGCGGCCAGGCGCCATCACCTGCAGCCCTATCTGCTCGACCTGCGCAACTCGGGCGACACCGCCGGCGACAAGGATCGCGTGGTCGGCTATGCCTCGTTCGCCTTCGTGGAGAGCCAGCCATGACGCTCGCGGAACACGGCCCAACACTGCTGCGCCTGGCCCGTGCCGCCATCGCACAGGCGCTGGGCGAGGCCGCCCAGGACGAGCCGGCGCCAGCGGCACTGCTGCAGCCCGGCGCGAGTTTCGTGACGCTGACCCAGCGCGGCGATCTGCGTGGCTGCATGGGCACGCTCGAAGCCCACCGGCCGCTGGCCGACGATGTGCGCCACAACGCGGTGGCCTCAGCGCTGCGCGACCCGCGCTTTGCGCCGCTGACGTGGGACGAATTCGGCTACACGCGCGTCGAGGTATCGGTGCTCAGCAACGCGGCCCCGCTGGCATTCGCCGACGAGGCCGATGCGCTTGCGCAGCTGCGCCCCGAGGTGGACGGCATCATCCTCGAATGCGACTGGCACCGTGCCACCTTTCTGCCGCAGGTATGGGAGCAGCTGCCCGACCCGCGCGAGTTCCTGGGCCACCTGAAGCGCAAGGCGGGGCTGCCGGCCCATTACTGGTCGGAGCGGATGCAGCTGTCGCGCTACGGCGTCGAAAAATTCAAGGAATAGGCGTCAAGCCAAACCCACCGGACCAACAAGACCAACAAAGCCCCGGACATCGTTGCCACACAACAGAGGGCTATATGGACACGAACCACCCCGCCAGATACTGGCACATGCTCGACGACGGCCGTATGCAGTGCGACCTGTGCCCACGCGACTGCCGCTTGCACGAGGGGCAGCGCGGGCTGTGCTTCGTGCGCATGCGCGAACACGACCGCATGGTGCTGACCACCTACGGGCGCTCCAGCGGCTTTTGCATCGACCCGGTGGAAAAGAAGCCGCTGAACCACTTCCTGCCCGGCACCAGCATCCTGAGTTTCGGCACGGCTGGCTGCAATCTGGCATGCAAATTCTGCCAGAACTGGGACATATCAAAGTCGCGCGAGATGGACACACTGGCCGATGCCGCCTCGCCCGAGGCCATCGCCGACGCGGCCGTGCGCGCCGGCTGCAGCAGCGTGGCCTTCACCTACAACGACCCGGTGGTCTTTGCCGAATACGCGATGGATATCGCCGCAGCCTGCCGCGCGCGCGGCATCGCGCCGGTAGCCGTCACCGCCGGCTATATCCACCCCGAAGCGCGGCGCGACTTCTTCGCCACGATGGATGCCGCCAATGTCGACCTCAAGGGCTTCACCGACGAGTTCTACGTCAAGCTGTGCGGCGCGCGGCTGCAGCCGGTGCTCGACACGCTGAGCTACCTCAGGCACGAGACCGACGTCTGGTTCGAGATCACCACGCTGCTGATCCCCGGCAAAAACGATTCGGATGCGGAACTCAAGGCCATGACCACCTGGATCATGCGCGAGCTGGGCCCCGATGTGCCGCTGCACTTCACCGCCTTCCATCCCGACTACAAGATGACCGACCTCCCGCGCACGCCGGCCGCCACCCTGCAACGGGCACGCCGCATCGCGCTGGACGCGGGGCTGCATTATGTCTATACCGGCAATGTGTTCGACCCGGAGGGCGGAACCACCTACTGTCCCGCCTGCCACGAGCCGCTGATTGTGCGTGACTGGCACGCGATCCTCGAATACCGGCTCACCGACAACGGCCATTGCCCCGCCTGCGACACCGCGATCCCCGGCCGCTTCACGCATTTCGACCATGCTTTCGGGCGCCGCCGGATTCCGATCCGGATGAGCCTGTGACGCCCGCCGGCCACGCATCTGGAGACCCATGCTAGCGGCCCCCCTACCCGATAACGAAGATGCCCGCCTGGTCTCGCTCAGGCGCATGCAGCTGCTGTCCACGCCAGCCGAGGACAGCTTCGACCGCATCACACGCACCGCCGCGCGGCTGTTCAACATGCCGACTTCGCTGATCACGCTGATCGACCATGACAGGCAGTGGTTCAAATCGGCCGTGGGCATGGCGGTCAGCGAAACGCCGCGCTCGCTGTCGTTCTGCGGCCACACCATCCTCGACAGCAAGCCGACGATCGTGCGCGACACCCGGCTCGACCCGCGCTTCGCCGACAACCCCTTCGTCGTGCACGACCCGCAGGTGCGCTTCTACGCCGGGCGGCCGGTCGCCAACGCGGAAGGCTATGTGGTCGGCACACTATGCCTGCTCGACTACCAGCCGCGCGACTTCAGCGCGGCCGACGTGCGGGCCCTGCACGACCTGGCGCACTGGGTGGAGACCACCTTCCTGGTCCGGCAGTTGAGCCGCACCCAGCGCGACCTGTTGTCCGAGCTCGACGAAGCGCGGCGCGACAGCATGATCGACCCGCTGCTGCGCACCTGGAACCGCCGCGCGATCAGCGACATCCTGCATCGCGAGCTGGACAAATCGGTACGCCAGCACGGCGTGCTGACGCTCGCCATGGTCGATCTCGATCACTTCAAGCGGATCAACGACAACCATGGCCATCCAGTCGGCGATGCCGTGCTGTTCGAGGCAGCACGCCGCATGCGCAGCGTGATTCGCGGCTACGACTCGCTCGGCCGCTGGGGCGGAGAGGAGTTTCTGCTGATTTTCCCCGAGCCGGGGGGCGAAGAGCCGGCCGCCATCGGCGAGCGCATCCGGACTGCAATTGCCGACGGCCCGCTCGACCTCGGCGATGAGCAGATTCACTTCACCGCCAGCGTCGGCATCGTCGCAGTCGCCATCGACCACAACCAGCTCGACGCCGATGCGCTGATCGCGGCGGCCGACCGGGCGCTGTACCGAGCCAAGGCAGCGGGCCGCAACTGCGTCGTCAGCGAGTGGCGGTGACAGCCGTGGGCGGCGCTCAGCGCACCCGCCGGACGGTGTAATCTTCCTCGATGCGGTCGCGGAAGAAGCTGTCGGGCGACGGTGCGGCCAGAAAGCGGCGCTGCACCTCGCTAGTGTTCCGTCCCGTTAATTGTCAGCATAATTTTTGCTCTGGAATCAGGTATCGTTTTGACAGGAGATACCTTATGAGCAAAGGACGACCGAAAGCGGGGTTGGTCGTGAGTGAGGCAGATCGTGAGCAGCTTGTGTCGATGTCACGTTCTCGCAGTCTGCCTGCGGCCATGGTGTTACGCGCCAAAATCGTGTTGGGGTGTATGCAGCAGCCCAATAGTGAGGTGGCCCGGACGCTGAACACCCATCCGGCCACGGTCGGGAAGTGGCGCCGACGCTTCATCGAAGCCGGGTTTTCCGGTCTGAACGACGAGGCACGTCCGGGCAAACCATGCAGCATCAGCGATGAGTTGTTGGCTCAGTTGATCAACAAGACCTTACAGAGCAGACCCGAAGGCGGTACTCATTGGAGCGTTCGTGATCTGGCCAAGCAGACACAGATCTCCAAGTCCTCTGTGCACCGCCTGCTCCAGTTGTTCAGCCTACAACCTCATCGCCAAGAGACGTTTAAACTCTCGACTGACCCGTACTTTATTGAGAAGGTGCGCGATGTGGTGGGGCTGTATCTCTCCCCGCCAGACAATGCCATCGTTCTGTGCGTGGATGAGAAAAGCCAGGTGCAGGCGCTTGAGCGCACACAGCCCTTGCTTCCAATGGGATTCGGGTATGTAGAAGGGGTGACGCACGATTACACCCGCCATGGCACTACAACCCTGTTTGCCGCCCTGAATGTGCTCGACGGTTCAGTCATCGCGCAATGCAAACCACGCCATCGGCATCAGGAGTATCTGGCTTTTTTGCGCCACATCGAGCGTGCTGTTCCGTCCAATCTGGATGTGCATCTGGTGTGCGACAACTACGCCACTCACAAGCATGCCAAGGTAAAAGCCTGGCTGGCCCGACATCCTCGATGGCATGTGCATTACACACCAACGTCGGCCAGTTGGCTCAATCAGGTTGAACGCTTCTTCGCCCTGATTACCGACAAGGCCATCCGGCGCGGATCATTCGGCAGCGTCCCTGAGCTCATCGAAAAAATCGAACAATTCATCGCCCATTACAACAGCGACAGCAAACCCTTCTCTTGGACGGCCACCGCCGAATCCATCTTGGAGAAAATCGAGCGACTTTGCCTGCGAATTAACGGGACGGAACACTAGGCACGCGGCTGTATTGTTCGACCTTGCCGTCGCGGAACTCGATTTCGAGCACCTGCTGGCCGGCGTCGTAGCCCACCGAGCGGATGCGGCTCGAATTAAGCGGTTTGCGGTCCATCGTCCCTCCCTTCCAGCAGCGCCAGCGCCGCACGGTAGCTGGCCTCGACCTCGGCGCCGAAGGCGACGAACATCACCTGATCGAGGCCGGGCCTCGCCAGCACCACCTCGCGTACGGTCTCCAGCGCCAGCTGCGTGGCCGCGCGCACCGGGTAGCCGAACACGCCGCAACTGATGGCCGGAAAGGCGATGCTGCGCAGCCCGTGCGCATACGCCAGCGTCAGGCTCTCGCGGTAACAGGCCGCCAGCAGCGCCGGCTCGCCGCGGCCGCCGCCGTGCCAGACCGGGCCGACCGTGTGGATCACGTGGCGCGCGGGCAGCCCGTAGCCTGCCGTGATGCGCGCCTCGCCGGTCGGGCAGCCGCCCAGCGTGCGGCACTCGGCCAGCAGCCCGGGCCCGGCTGCACGGTGGATGGCGCCATCGACGCCACCACCGCCAAGCAGGCTCTCGTTCGCCGCATTGACGATCGCATCGACCGCCAGCCGCGTGATGTCGCCCACGCTCAGTTCCAGCCTGGTACTGCCGATCAGCATCATCCCCTCCCCCAATCAAGCGCCCTGGCTGCCTGGCGCCAAAACACCTCGTCTCGACCACCCTGCGTGGGTACAATCGAATTCGATGATCAAACGTCTGCCTATCCTGCTCCCGCTCGCGGCACTGCTATTCGGCCTGAGCCTGCCCGCCCATGCGTCGGGCGACACCGTGACCGTATGCGACGACAGTGCAGAATGGCCCCCGTTCACCTATACACCGCGCAACCCCGCCGGCGATAAGGCCGGCGCCGTCACCGGCTACAGCGTCGAGGTGATCGGCGACATCCTGCGCCGTGCCGACATCGACTTCGACATCCGGCTGGTGCCCTGGGCGCGCTGCCTGGCCGAAACCAGATCGGGCCAGATGCAGATCGTGCTGAACGCCTACGTCACCCCCGACAGGCTGCAGGACTACCTGATCTCCAAGCCCTACCTGACGCTGACACCGCATTTCTTCTACGACCGCCGCAAATTTCCCGACGGCCTGGGCGGGCTGACCCCCGCCGAGCTCAAGCGCTACGCCGGCTGCGGCATGCGCGGCTTCGTCTACGACCAGTACGGCATCAAGCCCGGTGAGCTCGACCAGAGCTCGTCGAGCTACGACATCCTGCTGCGCAAGCTGATGGCCAGCCGCTGCGACTACTTCCCGGAAACCATCGAGGCGATCGCCGGTTTCAAGGTCATCGGCAAGGACTACCTGGCCGACTCACGGCTGGCCTACATCCCCTTGCCCGGCAATACCCGGCTGCGCGCGCATTTTCTCGTCACGCGCAACCTCCCGCGCGCCTACGAGCTGCTCAAGGCGCTCGATACGGGTATAGACCGGCTCGAACAATCGGGCCAACTCAAGTCGCTGATGAAGCGCTACACCGGGCGCTGAGCGCCCTCACCCCTGCACGCTCACCGAGCTGCGCCCACCGCCTTTGGCCTCGACCCGCACCTGCGCCGGAATGCGCTCGTGCAGCGCCGCCACGTGCGAGATCACGCCGATCTGGCGGCCGCCGGCCTGCAGGTTGTCGAGCGCATCCATGGCCACTGCCAGCGTATCGGCATCGAGGCTGCCGAAGCCTTCGTCGATGAACAGCGACTCGACCTGGGTGCGTTTCGACGACAGCGATGCCAGCGCCAGCGCCAGGGCCAGCGACACGAGAAACGACTCGCCGCCGGACAGGCTGTGCACGGTCCTGACCTCGTCACCCATATCGGTGTCGATCACCTGAATTTCCATGTCGGCACCCGGCGCGCGCTCCAGCCGGTAGCGCCGGGCCAGTTCCGCCAGATGATGATTGGCGTGCGCGAGCAGCACCTCGAGCGTGAGGCTCTGCGCATAGACGCGGAATTTCCTGCCGTCCGCCGAGCCGATCATCTCGCGCATCTGGCGCCAGACGGCCGCCGTACCCTGAAGCTCGGCGAGCTGCGCCTGCCGCGCCTGCATGCGCGAACGCCGCGCCTCATCCTGCCGCAATAGCTCGCGCAGCCGCGCGGCTTCATCCTGGCTGGCGAGCCATTGCGCGCGCAACTCACCGTGTTGTGCCTGCAGCTCATCCTCGGGCAGGGCCGACGGGCAGGCCTGGCGGTGCTCGTCGAGCGCCGCCTCGCGTTCCCGTCCCACCGCTTCGGCCTGCGTCAGTGCGTCGGCGAGCGATTGCAGGGACTGCCGTTCGGCAGCGACCCAGGCCGGGCCATGGGCAAGCCGCTGCCTGAGGGTGTCCAGATCGATGCCCAGCGGTGTCAGCTGTGCCGCCAGCGCATCGGCGCTCGCGTGGCGCTCCTGCTCGGCCTGCGACAATCGCTGCGCCGCCTCGGCCAGCGCCGCGCCGGTAGCGGCAAGCTCGGCCTCGGCCTGGCTGGCCGCCGCGCGTGCCGCTTCATGGCCTTGCTCGGCCAGCATCAGCGCGTGTTTCAGGCACCCTTCGAACTCGGCCACAGGCGCACCGCCGAGCAGGCCGCTACGCCGCGCCAGATGGGCATCGCGGGCCGTGGCACAGGCCTGCAGCTGCACGCTGGCGGCTGTCTGCTGCTGTGTCGCGTGGGTGCAATCCCTGTCCGCCAGCTGCAGACGCGCAGACAGCTCGACCAGGATCGCCTGCACGCCGGCCAGCCGCGCCTCGTCGGCCCGGCGCGTGGCCAGCGCCTGCTCGGCCTCGGCGAGTACCGCATCAGCGGCAGTGGCGAGGCGCAAGCGCATCTCGGGCCAGTCCGCGAATGGCACGGCCAGCTCGGCCGTGGCCTCGTCGCACAGCCGTTGCGCCGACTCGGCCTTGAGCTGCCATTGCGCGAACTGCTGTTGCAGCACCGCCAGCGCCTCTTGCGCCTGCTGCAGGCCGAGCTTGCTGGTGTCGAGCGCGGCACGCGCGGCATCGAGCTGCTGGCGCCGTGTGGCAACGGCAGCCTGGGCGGCCCTGCCGGCCGCCTCCCGGCTATCGATGTCAGCCAGCACGCTGGCCTGTGCGGCCAGCGCCAGATCGAGCTCGTCGGTCAGAAACAGCCCCGCCAGGCCAAGCTCGCCCGCCTCGTTTCGGCTGCTGCCGTGCAACTCGGCCAGGCTGGCCGCCAATGGCGTCAGTTCGCGTTCGAGCCGGCCCAACTGCGCCGACAGTATCTCGTGTCGTGCGCCCAGGCTACGCGCCTCGGCCTGTGCCGCCGCCAGCCCGCCGGCCAACTCGTCGGCCCGCGTCTGCAGGCTGGCGAGCAAGGGCGCAAATGGCGTGTGGACGGCCCACGGATGCTGCTCGGCGCCACACAGCGGGCAGGGTTCGCCATCGACGAGCAGGCTGCGCTGCTGGTCGAGGTGGCCGGCTGCCAGCGTCTGTTCATAGGCCCGGCGCGCCTCGGCCTGTTGCGCCGCCAGTGCCGGCAGCGCGGTTTCGGCCTGCCGCAGCAGCTCGGCGAGGGCTGCCAGCTGCCCGGCGGTGTCGTCGCGTTCGCCGCGCAGCGAGGCCTCGCGCGCCATGTCGGCGGCGATACGGTCAAGCAGCTGCTGCAGGGCCTGCAAGCGCTGCTGGCGCGCAAGTGCCGCCTGGCGCCGGTTTGCCAGCGCCGCGCCATCGATAGTGGCGGTCAGTTGCTCGGCCTGCGCCAGCTCGGCCTGTGCCTGGTCGAGCACCGGCTGGGCCGCGGCCACCTGCGTACTGGTCTCGTCCCGCCGGCGACTGGCTGAGGCCAGCCGCTGCTCCTGCGTCGCGATGTCGGCCTGCAGCCGCCGCCCGTCGGCCGAGGCTGCAATAAGCCGGCGCAGCTCACCCTGCCAGCGCCCCCACTCGGCCGACAGCGGTGCCCAGCGCGCCGTCTGGTCGAGCCCGGTGCAGCACTGCGTCTGCTCCGCGAGCAAGCCCGTCTGTTCGTCAGCCAGGCGTTGGCGTCCGGTGATGCCAGCCTGCAGTTGTGCATCCGCCTTGGCCGCCTGCTCGCGGGCGGCATGCCATGCCTGTTCGGCTTCGCCGAGCTGGTGATCGAGCAGCCGTGCGGCCGCGAGCTCATCCTGCGCGGCATCGAGCGCCGCAACGGCCTGCTGGCGGGCTTGTGCGGTTGCGCTTTCAGCCTCCTGGGCGGCATCGCGCGCCTGCTGCGTCCGCTGCCGCGCCTGCGTGGCGCCGTCGACGGCGAGTTGGGCCGCGGCCTGGCGTGCGGCTGCGGCATCGGTCTGCTGCAGCGGTAACGCGAGCGGCACGGCTGACTCGATCTGCGCAAGCTGCTCGCGGCGTGCGCGGGCCGCCGCCGCGTGCATTGTGGCTTCATCGAGCGTGGCGCGGGCCGCATCGCGGACTGCAATCAGTCGCGCCAGGCTTAGGTGCCAGGCCAGCGCCGCCTCGATCTCGCGCACGCTGCCCGCCAGGCTGTCACCTTGCGCAGCTGCCGCGCCAAGCTGCTGCCGGGTCTCCGCCGCGACCTCGTCGGACAGCGGCAGATCGCCCGCCAGCTCGGCTTCGAGCGCCGTGAGCCGGCCCTCCTCGAGCTTCGCGCGCTCGAAGGCCGCCCGCGACAGCTCACCATAGATTTCGGTGCCGGTGATGCGCTCGAGCAACTCGGCGCGCTCGGACTGGCGTGCCTTGAGAAAGGCGGCAAAGTCGCCCTGGGCCAGCAGCACGGCACGGCGAAACTGCTCAAAGCTGAGCCCGACCAGCGCCGCGATGCGCGCCAGCGTCTCCGTCCGCTTGCCGCCGAGCATGGCGCCGTCAGCGAGCCGCGTCAGCGCGATTTCATAGTCCTGCGGCCGGCCGTCCGCGCGGCCTCTGGCGCGCCGCACCGTCCAGCGCGCGCGATAGGCCTGGCCGTCGCTGGCGCGGAAATCCACCTCCGCATACCCCTCGCCGCAGCCGCGGCGCAGGATGGCGCGCGGGTCGGCGGCATGCAGCCGGTTGGCTTCGGGCTCGTCGGCGCGGCCGATGGTCACGCTTTCGCGCCCCTCCAGCCGCGGCATGCTCGCATACAGCGCCAGGCACATGGCGTCGAGCAGGGTCGATTTGCCCGCACCGGTGCGGCCGGTGATTGCGAACAGGCCGGCACCGCCGAGCGGCCCGCTGTCGAAGGCGATATCGAAGGCGTCGAGGCTCGCCAGGTTCTTGCCGCGCAAGGCCAGGATTCTCATCGCTCGCCCTCCGCCAGGCTGGCCAGCAGTTCGTCGAAGGCCGCGTGCAGGGGCTCGGGCGGTTCGGCGTCGAACTGGCTCCGGTAGCGGCGGGCGAACACCGTCTCCGGCTGCAGCTCGCCGAGCTCGGGCAGGGCCGTGTCGTCGGCCAATGCCTCGCCCTTGCCGGGGTAGCGCGTGCGGATGCTGAGCAGCCGCACCGGCCGCCCGGCCAGGCGCTCGCCGAGGAGGCGGTGGAGGCTGGGCTCGGGCGCATCGAGTCGTACCGTGATCTCGAGGTAGGGCCAGCGCGATTCGGGCAGCGTGTCATCGAGCGCCAGTGCATCGAGCGCGGCGCCGACCTCGGCCAGCGCCAGCCGGCCATCGTGGCCCACCCGCAGCAGCTCGACATGGCGCGGCACGCGCAGCGCCTCGATCTTGGCCTGCGCGCCAGGCTCGCCGGGTAGCTCGACCAGCACCACCTGGTGCGGGTAATCGACCTCACTGAAGGCGAGCGGGATGGGCGAGCCGCTGTAGCGCACCTGCTCGCGCCCACCGACACGCTGCGCGCGGTGCAGGTGGCCCAGCGCGACGTAGGTGAGGTCGGTCGGGAACAGGTCGGCCGGCAGCGCATGCTGATTGCCGCCGAGCACGCGCCGCTCGGACAGCTCGGACAAGGCGCCGCCGACCATATAGCAATGGCCCGTGGCGACCAGCGCCTGCCCCGGCTGGCAGCGCGCACGGGCGGCGTCGAGCACCTGCGCATAGACCCGGCGCACGCCCTCGATCAGCGGGTCGATGGCGTCGTCGGCCTCGATGCGCGGCAGGTCCATCGGCCGCAGGAATGGCACGGCGGCGCACCAGGCGCCGATCTCGCCGTCGCGGCCACAGAGTGGCACGAGCAGCCGCTCGATGTCGGCCTCGGCGAGCGGATTGCCGACCGCCCCCACCACGTGGATGCCGAGCCCAGCCAGCAGCGGATGCGGCGCGGCAAGGCGCGCAGCCGAATCGTGGTTGCCCGCGACGATCACCACACCGAGCTGCGGCAACTGGCGGGCGAGGCGCGCGAGAAAGCCGTAGAACAGCGCCTCGGCCTGTGCCGAGGGGTTGGCGTGGTCGAACACGTCGCCGGCGACGATCAGGGCATCGACCCCGTGTTCGATCAGCGTGGCGAGCAGCCAGTCGAGAAAGGCACGGTGCTCGTCGTCACGCGGCTGGTCGTGAAAGCTGTGGCCAAGGTGCCAGTCGGCAGTGTGGAGAATGCGCATGGGCGCGACTTTACCGCAAGCCTGCGGCGCCGTGGTGGCCGCATCGGCGCTTGTCGTGCGCGCCCGCTTCGCAGTAGACTGCCGCACGGCCTGCATGCTCGCGGGCCGGCGTCGCTCGGACGGCTCCGGGCGCTTACGTAAACAGGACATCATGAGCACTTCTTCGCGCAATTTCCCGCGGATAGATCGCCTTCCGCCCTACGTTTTCAACATCACCGCAGAACTGAAGATGGCCGCCCGCCGCCGTAGCGAGGACATCATCGACCTCAGCATGGGCAACCCCGACGGGGCCACGCCGCAGCACATCGTGGATAAGCTGGTGCAGGCCTCGCAACGCCCCGACACGCACGGCTATTCGGCCTCGAAGGGTATCCCGCGCCTGCGCCGGGCGATCAGCCACTGGTATCAGGAGCGCTACGCGGTCGAGATCGACCCCGACAGCGAGGCCATCGTCACCATCGGCTCGAAGGAGGGCCTGGCGCACCTGATGCTGGCCACGCTCGACCGCGGCGACACGGTGATCGTGCCCGACCCGAGCTACCCGATCCACATCTACGGCGCGGTGATCGCCGGCGCCAATGTGCGCACGGTGCCGATCGCGCCGGGCGTGGATTTCTTCACCGAGCTCGAAAAGGCGGTGCGCGGCAGCTATCCGAAACCCAAGATGATGGTGTTCGGCTTTCCGTCGAACCCGACCGCGCAATGCGTGGAGCTCGACTTCTTCGAGCGCGTGATCAAGCTCGCACGCCAGTACAACATCCTCGTCGTGCATGACCTGGCCTACGCCGACATCGTCTACGACGGCTGGAAGGCGCCGTCGATCATGCAGGTGGAGGGTGCGCGCGATGTCGCGGTGGAGTTCTTCACGCTGTCGAAGAGCTACAACATGGCCGGCTGGCGCATCGGCTTCATGGTCGGCAACCGCGAGCTGGTGGCGGCCCTGGCGCGCATCAAGAGCTACCACGACTACGGCATGTTCACGCCGATCCAGATCGCCGCCATCGCCGCACTCGAGGGCGACCAGGGCTGCGTGGCCGAGATCCGCAACCAGTACCAGAAACGCCGCGACGTGCTGGCCCGCGGCCTCAACGAGCTGGGCTGGCCGGTGGAGCTGCCGAAGGCATCGATGTACATCTGGGCGCGCATCCCCGAGCCTTACCGCAAGCAGGGCTCGCTCGAGTTCTCCAAGCTGCTGCTGGCACGCGCCAAGGTGTGTGTGTCACCGGGCATCGGCTTCGGCGACCAGGGCGACGAGTATGTGCGCTTCGCGCTGATCGAGAACGAGGCACGCATCCGTCAGGCGCTGCGCGGCATCAAGGCCATGTTCAAGCAGGATGGGCTGCTGACGCCGGCCTGATCCCGCCGCATTGGCACCAACAAAAAGACCCGCCTTTCGGCGGGTCTTTTTGTTCCCAGAGGGTTGCTTGGCGGCAACCCGATGGTCGGGCGCTGTCTTAGTGCAGGCCCTTGACCATGTCTTCCACGACCTTCTTCGCATCGCCGAAGACCATCATGGTCTTGTCCATGTAGAACAGGTCGTTGTCGAGGCCGGCATAACCGGCGCTCATCGAACGCTTCACCACGATGATCGTGCGTGCCTTGTGCGCGTCCAGGATCGGCATGCCATAGATCGGGCTCTGCGGGTCCTTCTGTGCAGCCGGGTTGACCACGTCGTTGGCGCCGATCACCAGTACCACGTCGGTGTTGGAGAAATCGGTGTTGATTTCTTCCATTTCGAGCACCTTGTCGTACGGCACCTCGGCTTCGGCCAGCAACACGTTCATGTGGCCAGGCATACGGCCGGCGACCGGGTGAATCGCGTAGCGGACGTTGACGCCCTTCTCGTGCAGCAGCTCGGCATATTCCTGCAGCGCATGCTGGGCACGCGATACCGCCAGGCCGTAGCCCGGAACGATGATCACGCTGTCGGCATTGCCCATCAGGAACGATGCATCTTCAGCCGAACCGGACTTGTAGTTCTTCTGCGCGCCGCCACCAGCGGCTGCCGGACCCGCATCGCTGGTGCCCATGCCGCCGAAGATCACGGACAGCAGCGAACGGTTCATCGCCTTGCACATGATGTAGGACAGGATCGCACCGGACGAGCCCACCAGCGAGCCGGCGATGATCAGTACCGAGTTGTTCAGCGTGAAGCCGATACCGGCAGCCGCCCAGCCCGAGTACGAGTTCAGCATCGACACCACTACCGGCATGTCGCCACCACCGATCGGGGCGATCAGGAAGTAGCCGAGCACCAGCGCAACTGCGGTCATCGCGATGAAGGCCTGCAGATTCTCGGTGATGAAGTAAGCCGCGCCGAGGCCGATCATGGCGAGCGCCAGGATGGTCTGCACCGGCTTCACCCAGCCGCCCTTGAGCGGCTTGGAGCCGGCCTTGCCGGACAGCTTGAGGTAAGCGACGACCGAGGCGGTGAAGGTGATCGCACCGATGAAGCAGCCGATGAACAGCTCGAAGCGATGCACGCCATCATGCTCGACACCGGTATGGAACACCGCAGCCACCGCGATCAGCACGGCAGCGAGGCCCACCAGCGAGTGCATCAGCGCAACGGTTTCCGGCATTTGCGTCATTTCGACGGTCTTGGCACGGTAGCCGCCAATCGCCGCACCGGCGATGATCGCGCCGACGATCAGCGCGAAGTTGGGGTTGGGCGCCACGGCGAAGGTGATCAGGATGGACAGTGCCATGCCGATCATGCCGTAGGCGTTGCCCTGACGGGCGCCGAGCGGGCTCGACAGGCCCTTCAGCGCGAGGATGAACAGAACCGCTGCAACCAGGTAGACCCAGTCCGCGTATTGCGCGAGGAATTGCATCTTGGATCTCCCTTACTTCTTTTTCTTCTTGAACATTTCCAGCATCCGCTGCGTGACCATGAAGCCACCGAAGATATTGATGCTGGCAAGGAACACGGCGACGGCGCCGAGCACGGAAGTCAGGGTGATCGCTTCACCATCGATGTACACCACCTGCAGCATGGCACCGACCACGATGATGCCGGAAATGGCATTGGTCACCGCCATCAGCGGGGTGTGCAGGGCCGGGGTCACGTTCCATACCACGTGGTAGCCGACGAAGATCGCCAGGACGAAGATCGTGAAGCTGGCGGTGAACGGATCCATCGTATGCACGGCGTGCGCAGCTTGCTGGGCAGCCTGGTTGACCACTTCGGTCGTTTGGGCGACGGCTTGTTGTGCGTCCATCTTTTCCCCCTTAGTTCGCTTTGTACAGGACTTGGCCGTCGCCGACGATGCGCGTCTTGGCGACCACTTCGTTGTCCATGTTGATGTCGAGTGCGGTGGCGTCCTTCTTCAGCATTTCGCCGAGGAAGGTCAGCAGGTTGCGCGAGTACAGCGACGAGGCATCCTGCGCGACGAGGCCGGCCAGGTTGGTGGTACCAACCAGGGTCACGCCGTTGTCGGACTGGATCACTTCGCCAGCGCGGGTCAGCTTGCAGTTGCCGCCCGATTCGGCCGCGAGGTCGACGATCACCGAGCCCGGCTTCATCGAGGCCACGACTTCCGGCTTGATCAGCTCAGGTGCCGGCTTGCCGGGGATCAGCGCGGTGGTGATGATGATGTCGGCGTTGGACGCGTGCTTGGCGACCAGTTCGCCCTGGCGACGCTTGTAGTCCTCGGACATTTCCTTGGCGTAAACGCCGTCGTTGGCTTTCTTTTCCTCATCGGTCATCGGCACTTCGACGAACTTGGCACCGAGCGACTCGACCTGTTCCTTGGTCGACGGGCGCACGTCGAAGGCTTCCACCACGGCGCCCAGGCGCTTGGCGGTCGCGATCGCCTGCAGACCGGCCACGCCCACGCCCATGATCAGCACGCGGGCTGGCTTCACGGTGCCGGCGGCAGTCATCAGCATCGGCATGAATTTCGGGTAGTACTGGGTCGCCAGCAGCACGGCCTTGTAGCCGGCGATGTTGGCCTGCGACGACAGCACGTCCATCGACTGCGCGCGAGTGATGCGCGGCAGCAGCTCCATGGCGAAGCAGTTGAGCTTCTTCGCGGCCAGGTCCGGCAGCGTGGTGTTGCTGTGCGCGGCAAACAGGCCAACGACGGCGGCACCGTCCTTGATCTGCGCCACTTCGTCGGCCTGCGGCTGGCGCACCTTGAAGACGATGTCGCTGTTGAAGGCATCGGCTGCCGAGCCGATCTTGGCACCGGCTGCGACAAAGGCTTCGTCGGTAATCGCCGACAGTTTGCCCGCCCCCGCTTGCACCACGACGCTCTGGCCGAGGCCGATGAGCTTCTTCACGGTATCCGGAGTCGCCGCCACCCGGGTCTCGCCGGGCAGGACTTCCGCTGGAATCCCAATCTGCATGTTAATTCCCTCTACCTGTATCAAACTTTTTGTTGTGCCAAGCGGCGACACGCCCCCGGGCATACGGCTCTCAACCGACACCAAAATCGCACGCTCACGCTGATGAGGTGCGACATTATTTTGCACAGCTAAATTGCCGCGGGATGTCCGCGAACTACTCGCGACGCCAGGCGGGCCCTGGAGTGCTACCTGCGGATGGCAGGTGCACGGCCGCTGCCGGCATCGGCATGACATTGCGTCACCCCCGCGTTGGCGGAGGCAGTCAATCCAATCGGGCGGCCGGGGTAGCGGCCTTTCCTGCTGGATTGTCACAAAGCTGGGGTCAACCAGTCTTTTTATGGCTGGTACTGCTTGAACTGACCCGTCTTGCACCGCACAAACCGGCAAGGCCTGCGCATGGCACGAGAGCGAGCACCGAAATAACGAGCTAACCCTATGATTGTTGGGTCATCGATGGTGTCGATCAAACGCTCGTATTAAACGTTAATGCGAGTGTGTGATAGAAGGCTTTGCCTTGTCAAGCGCGTTTTCGAAAATAAACCGAAGCGCGTCAATACGGGTTTTCTCGCACTTGCTGCGGCGCAGCATCGACGCTGCCCGCAGCCGGGATTTTGCATCTTACCGGACTTGGGCCCGATCACAACCCTGGCAAGGCCACGGCCCGCCACGGCGCATGCCGGACGGGCCGTGATGCCGGGGCCGGCCTCAGCGCGGAATCATGCCGCTGAGGAAGTAGGCCTGCACATAGGTGATCACGCAGACGATCAGCAGGAAAAAGAAGCTGTATTTGACCGTGAAGCGCAGCAAGTCAGATTCGCGCCCCACCAGCCCGACGGCCGCGCAGGCGATCGCGATCGACTGCGGCGAGATCATCTTGCCGGTCACGCCGCCGGTGGTGTTGGCCGCCACCATCAGCACGTCGGAGACGCCGATCTGCTGCGCGGTGATCGCCTGCAGCGCCGAGAACAGCGCATTGCTCGAGGTATCCGAGCCGGTCAGGAAGACGCCGAGCCAGCCCAGCACCGGTGAGAAGAACGGGAAGGCCTTGCCGGTGGACGCCAGCGCCAGCGCCAGGGTGGACGACAGGCCGGAGTAGTTGGCGATGTAGGCGAAGCCGAGTACGCAGGAGATCGAGAAGATCGGCTTGGCGAGCTCGGCCAGCGTTTCCTTGAAGGCGTCGATGCCGTCGCGGATCGAGATGCGCAGCACGGCCATCGTCAGGAAACCCGCGAGCAGGATGCCCGAGCCGGTTGCCGCCAGGAATTCCATCTTGAAGATGGCTTCGTAGGGCTTGGCCGCCTTCACGATCGGCGCAGTCTTCACCACCATGTCGTGCAGGCCCGGCACCTTCAGGCTCCACACGGTGCTCGCATAGAGCGCGCCATCCTTGGCGAACAAGGCCTTGAACTGCGGCAGGCTCCACACCACCACCACCGCGGTGAGGATGATGAACGGCGACCAGGCCTTGAGGATCTGCCCTGCGCTGTAGCGGGTCGTCGCGCTGCCGAACGCCGTATCGGCCTCGTGCTTGCGCTGTTCCGGGGTCCGGCGCTGGCCCACGGCCTGCATGCCCGGGCCGCGGAGCGCGATGCTTGCCGGGTTGGCCGCAGCCTGGTGCGAGCTGCTGAAGGTGAAAGCTTGGCGGGGCTGCCAGAACTTGAGGAAGGCGGCGAGCGACAGCAGGCTGACGAGCGCCGAGGTGATGTCGGGCAGTTCCGGCCCGATGTAGTTGGAGGTGAAATACTGCGTCACCGCGAACGAGCCGCCGGCCACGAACAGCGCGGGCCAGGTCTCGCGCACGCCCTTGAAGCCATCCATCAGCCACACCAGGAAGAAGGGTACGAACAGCGACAGCAGCGGCAGCTGGCGGCCCGCCATCTGGCCGATGTGCATCGGGTCGAGCGCGGCCGTCTTGCCGGCAACCAGGATCGGGATGCCGAGCGCGCCGAACGCCACCGGCGCAGTATTGGCGATCAGGCACAGGCCGGCCGCGTACAGCGGGTTGAGGCCGAGCGCGGTGAGGATCGCGGCGGTGATCGCCACCGGCGCGCCGAAACCGGCCGAGCCTTCGAGGAAGGCGCCGAAGGCGAAGCCGATGAGGATCACCTGCAGCCGCTGGTCGCCGGTAATCGAGATCACCGAGGAGCGAATGATCTCGAACTGCCCCGACTTGACCGACAGCTTGTACAGGAACACCGCTGTCACGATGATCCATGAGATCGGCCACAGGCCGTATGCCATGCCGGTCGCGGTGGCCCGCACGGCGAGGCCGGCAGGCATGCCGTAGACGGTCAGCGCGATCACGAGCGTGATCAGGATGGTGCCGAGGCCGGCGAGATAGCCCTTCCAGCGCAGCACGGTAAGCGCGACGAAAAAGAATGCGATCGGGATCGCCGCGACCAGCGCCGACAGCCAGATGTTCCCGAGCGGGTTGTAGACTTGCGTCCAGAGTTCCATGTCACCCTCCAATCAAGTGGTGATGTTCAAATGAGGTGTCGTTGTGTACGTGTGCCTATGGCTGGCACATCAGGCGTCGAGGGTCAGGTCTTCACACTGTGCCTCCTGCTTGAGCTTGGGTGGCGGCGCGGCCTGCGCGGCGCGGGGCCGGGTGCAGCGGTCCACCAGGTAGACGATGCCGTGGTAGTCGATGCCGCTGTGGTGGCTCAGGCCGATCTCGCAGGTGCGGCTGGTCGAGACGCCTTCGCGGCAGTCGGCGGGCAGCGCCGGCTTGAGGTGGCGCAACGCGTGGGCATTGAGCGCCGGCTCGGTGAAGCCCTTGTCACCGGCGAAACCGCAACAGCTGACATCGGGCGGCACGATCACCTGCCTGGCGCAGCGCCGGGCCAGCGCCACCAGCGCGTTACCCTGGCCCAGGTGCGTGGTGCTGCAGGTGACGTGCACGGCGACCGGCTCGTCCTGCGGCACGAATTCGAGCTTGTCGGCCAGATATTGCTCGATGAAGCCCACCGGCTCGTACAGCTTGAGCCGGGGGTCGAGCCCGCGCATCAGCCGCAGCGCGCACGGGCTGGTATCGAGGTAGACCGGATCGAGGCCGTTGCGGCTGGCCCTGAGCAGCGCCGCCTCGACCGCCTCGAGCTGCGCCGCCGCCTGCTCGGGAAAGCCCTTGGACAGCATGGCCTGGCCGCAACACAGGCCATCCAACGTATCGGGGAATACGACTTCGTAGCCACCCTTGCGCAGCAGCGCGACAGTCTTGTCGACCAGCGGCATCTGCTCGGCATCGTGGCGTGCCGGCCCCATCGCACGGTTCACGCAGCTCGGGAAGTACACCACTCGCGGCTTGCGGCTTGCCGTCGGCGTGGGCAGCGCGATCGGCTGCACGGCGCGCGGCATGGCTGGCGTCCAGGCCGGCAGCCGCCCACCGCTGAGCCGCCGCAGGCTGCCCGCAAGCCGGCCCATGCCGCGCGTGCCGAGCAGGGCATGCAGGCTGTCGGCCAGCGTCAGCATCACGCGGGCGCCACGCATCAGCCCGGCGAAACGGTAGCGCACCCACTCGGCACGGCCCGCGGCACCAGCCTGCTGCCGCGCACGGATGTCGCGGATCAGCTCGCCGGTGTTGATGCCGACCGGGCACTGCAGGGCACACAGGCCGGTGGCTGCGCAGGTATCGACACCCTGCCACTGGTAGGCGCGTTCGAGCTCGGCCAGCCGGGCCGGGTCGTCGCCGCTGCGGCCAAGCCGCTGGATCTCGCGCCAGGCGACGATGCGCTGGCGTGGCGACAGCGACAGCTGGTGCGACGGGCACACCGGCTCGCAGAAACCGCACTCGATGCACTTGTCGACCAATGCATGCGCGGCCGGCAGCGCCTTCAGGTGCTTCAGATGGATGTCGGGATCGCGCGACACGATCACATCGGGGTTGAGGATGCCCTCGGGGTCGAAGGCGGCCTTGATAGCCCACATCAGCGCCACACCCTCGCGCCCCCATTCGAGTTCGACATACGGCGCCATATTGCGCCCCGTGCCGTGTTCGGCCTTGAGCGAGCCGCCGAATTCGCCGGCGACGAGCTGCGCCACCTCATCCATGAAGGCGCGGTAGCGCTCGACCTCGGCGGCCGTCTCGAAGCCCTGGGTGAACACGAAGTGCAGATTGCCTTCGAGTGCATGGCCGAAGATGATCGCCTCGTCGTAGCCATGGCGCGCGAACAGCGCCTGCAGCCGCGCCACACCGTGCGCCAGCGCCTCGATGGGGAAGGCCACGTCCTCGATCACCACCGTGGTGCCGGTCTCGCGCACCGCACCCACGGCCGGGAACATGCCCTTGCGGATGGCCCACAGCTTGCCGTATTCGGCCTCGACGGCGGTGAACGGCACCTGCGCCTCGGTGGTGAAGCCGGCGAGCACAGCGTTGACCGCCGCGATCTGGGTGTTCAGCACCACCACGTCGGGCGCGCGCGTCTCGATCAGCAGTGCCGCCGCCTCGGCCCCGAGCCCGGCGACGAAGGCCGGCATACCGGGCTTGCCCTCGACCGAACGCAGGCCGGCGCGGTCCATCAGCTCGATGGCCGATACCGGCGTGCGCTTGAGCGCGATCACCGCCTCGCAGCAGCTCGCCATGTCGGGAAAAGCCACCAGGCACGAGGCCTTGTGCGGATGCTCCTCGACGGTGCGGTAGGTGATGCTAGAAATGAAGCCCAGCGTACCTTCCGAGCCGATCATCAGGTGCGCCAGCATGTCCACCGGATCGTCGAAATCGACGAGCGCGTTGAGACTGTAGCCGGTGGTGTTCTTGAGCCGGTATTTGTGGCGGATCTTCTGTTCGAGCGCGGGCTCGGCACGCACCTGGCCGGCGAGCGCCTGGAGTTGGCCCAGCAAGGCGGCATGCGTCGAACGGAAGGCCGCGACGCTGGCCGCGTCACCGGTATCGAGCACGGTGCCGTCGCCAAGCACGACGCGGATCGCCGCGAGCGTGTGGTAGCTGTTGTGCGCCGTGCCGCAGCACATGCCGCTGGCGTTGTTGGCGGCGATGCCACCGATCTTGCAGGCGTTGATCGACGCCGGGTCGGGCCCGATCTTGCGCCGGTACGGCGTCAGCGCGCGGTTGGCATGGGCCCCGATGACGCCCGGCTGCAGTCGCACCCGTGCGCCCTGCCCTTCGATGTCGATGCCGCGCCAGTTGTCGCCGAGCAGCACCAGCACCGAATCCGAGATGGCCTGGCCGGAGAGCGAGGTGCCGGCGGCACGGAAGGTCACCGCCACCTGTTGCGCGCGCGCCGCCTTGAGCAATGCGACGACCTCGTGCTCGTGCTCGACCCTGGTCACGATCTGCGGGATCAGCCGGTAGAAGCTCGCATCGGTCCCGTAGGCGAGCGTGCGCAGCGGGTCGGTGATCAGGCGCTCGGCCGGGATGAACTGCCCGAGTGTGGCGAGGAAGTCCTGGTGCTTCTGGCTCATGCCGCCGCTCATGGCTGCACCATCAGCACGATCAGTTCCTTCGGGCCGTGCGCGCCATAGGCCAGGGTCTGCTGAATGTCGGCGGTCTTCGACGGCCCCGATACCAGCAGCGCATTGGTTGGCAGGCCGGCGGCCCAGCGTGCCTCGGTCATGGCGTCGAACAGGGTGTTCCAGATCTTGCCCGCATCGAGCACGACAATGTGCAGCGGCGGCACCAGCGACATCAACCGCGGCTCGTCGGCGGATGGCCAGAGCACCAGCGAGCCGGTCGCGGCGATCGCGCCGAGGCAGCCGGTGATAGAGGCATCGATGTCGAAGAACAGTTCTTCCTTCCACTCCTCGACCGGCCGGTCGTAGCTGCGCAGCTCGGGCAGATCGGCCCGGCCCTGCCAGTGGTGGGCCACCTCGGCACCGATGGCGGTGCGCGGCGCGATCAGCAGATTGCGCAGGCCACGCGCCTGCAGACAGTCGGCGAGCTTGGCCGGCCAGCCGTCGGCCGTCACCTCGTGCACCTCGGCGTGGGCGGCCTCCAGCAGCTGGCGGACGCGCTGGCGGCCAGCGTCGGCGGTGAACCGGTAGGCCTCGGTGGCAATGTGGTAATCGCTGTCGTCGAGCGGCTGGGCCGCGTGCCGGCGCAGTTTGGCGAGAATACGGTCGCGTGCGGTCATGGGATCAACTCCGCTTGGCAGCACGGGCCTTGACCAGCTCGTGCAGGGTTTTCGGGGCAGGCTTGGGGGCGATGCGATAGTCGGTCCACGGGCCGATCCTGGCCGGCAGCCAGTTGCGCAGGCGCGCGGCGAGCCAGGTGCTGGCGCGGTACAGCGCGGGACGGCTCATCAGCAGCGCCCACAGCCGCCACAGCCGCGTCTCGCCGGGTGAGTAGCGCGCGCCCTGCCCAGCCACCGCGTGCGGCTCGGCCTCGGGCGGCCGCACCGACTCCTCGCGCAGCCGGACCAGGAGCTCGGGAATCGGGATGCGCACCGGGCACACTTCGCCGCAGGCGCCGCACAGCGACGAGGCCGAGGGCAGGTCGCGGGTCGCGTCGAGCCCGAGCAGGTGCGGCGAGATGATCTTGCCGATCGGCCCGGGGTAGACCGTGCCGTAGGCATGGCCGCCGATGCGCGTGTACACCGGGCAGTGGTTCATGCAGGCGCCGCAGCGGATGCACTGCAGCGTGGCGCGCAGCTGCTCGTCGGCGAAGGCCTGGCTGCGGCCGTTGTCGAGCAGGATCAGGTGCACGGCGGCCGGGCCGTCGAGTTCGCCGGGTTTGCGCGGGCCGCTGATCAGGTTGAGGTAGGTGGTGACGATCTGCCCCGTGGCCGAGCGCGTCAGCAGGCTGTACAGCGGCGCCACGTCGACGAGTTTCTCCACCACCTTCTCGATGCCGGTGACGGCGATGTGCACGCGCGGCACCGTGGTGCTCATGCGCCCGTTGCCTTCGTTCTCGACCAGGCACAGCGTGCCGGTCTCGGCCACGGCGAAGTTGACGCCGGAGATGCCGATGTCGGCCTCGTAGAATTTGCGCCGCAGCACGTTGCGGCCGACCTGGATCAGCGTGTCGACATCCTCGGTGTAGTCCACGCCCGCGATGCGGCTTTCGAACAGGCGGGCGATCTGTGCCTTGTTCTTGTGGATGGCCGGCATGATGATGTGCGACGGCTTCTCGCCGGCGAGCTGGACGATGTACTCGCCCATGTCCGACTCCAGGCACTCGATGCCGCGCGCCTCGAGGTAATGGTTGAGCTCCATCTCCTCGCTGACCATCGACTTGCCCTTGACCAGCTGGCGCGCGCCGCTCTGCATGGCGATGTCGTGCACGATGGCATTGGCCTCGTCCACCGTCTCGGCCCAGTGCACCTGGATGCCGTTGCGCGCGCAGTTCGCTTCGAGCTGTTCGAGCAGATCGGGCAGCTTCGACAGCGCGCGGCGGCGGATATGCTCGCCCAGCCGGCGCAGCGCCTGCAGCTCGGCCTCGTCGTCGAACACGCTGCGGCGCTTGGCCATGAGGAAATCCATCGCACCGCGGAAGTTGCCGCGCAGCTCGTCGTCGTTGATCGCCTCGTCCACCCGTTCGCGGAAGCTAGGTGGCACGAAATGCAGTGGTTGCGGGGCGTTCATGCCTCACCTCCGATGCGGCGCCACACGAAGCTCGCGATATGCTCGCCCTGCAGCCGCTCGCCCTGTTTCTGCAAGGCGCCATTGATGTTCATCAGGCAGCCGCAGTCGGCGCTGACCAGGTTGGGCGCGCCACAGGCCTTGATCGCCCGCGTCTTGTCGGCCACCATCGCGGCCGAGATCGTCGGGTGGCGCACGGCAAACGTGCCGCCGAAACCACAGCACTCCGACTCGTGGTCCTGCTCCACCAGTTCGACCCCGGCCAGCCTGGCAAGCAGCGCGCGGCCCGTGGTCAGCGTGCCCATCTCGCGCCGCGCCGCGCACGAGGTATGCAGCACCACCTTTTCCGGCTGGCCCAGGTCCGCCAGCGCGATGCCGAGCCGGTTGACGACGAAATCGGTGAATTCGATCACGCGCTCGCTGAAGCGCCGCACGCGCGCCTCGTTGGCCGCGTCGCCGGCGAACAGCTTGGGATAGTGATGCGCCATCATGCCGCCACAGGAGCCGGACAGCACCACGATGGGCCAGTCCTCGGGAAAGCAGTCGAGCTGCGCCAGCGCCACGCGCCGCGCCTCGTCCATATAGCCCGAGGAATAGGCCGGCTGGCCACAGCAGCTCTGCGCCTGCGGGAAGACGGCCTCGACGCCGGCGTGCTCGAGCAGCGAGATCGCGTCGATGCCGGCTTGCGGAAAGAACACGTCGACCAGGCAGGTGCCGAACAGGTAGACCTTGGCGGGTGGGGTGGCGGGCATGGCGGCTCCTCGTTGAATCAGTCATGGGCCACCGCGTCGCTTGCTGAAACCAAGCTCTTGGTAATTTGGTATTACCAATTTACGATGGCGTTGATCTATTCAAATCAAAGCCTTGCAGGCTGTCAACAGGATTAGAGTTAAATGCTTAATCCGGGGAAAGCGGCGGCATTCCGACGGCTATCCCGCATGCAGTAGAAATCAAGCACTGCAAAGCCATTGAGCCAGACATCGACAAAAATCGGTGAGCCGGTTCGCACCCGAAAATTTCTGTGACCGGCAGCAGAAATCGTTCGGTAAACGGATAAGCGCTTGCTGTGTTTGCCTATTTTTCCGGCCAGAAATAGAATTGGTCAGACCAAAGGAGAAGCCATGTACCAGGAAATCAAACCGCGCCGCGTCGCCGATGAAATCATGGAGCAGCTGCAACGCATGATCCTCGACGGCATGCTCAAGACCGGCCAGCGCCTGCCGCCCGAGCGCGAGCTGGCCGAACAGTTCGGCGTGTCGCGCCCGTCGGTGCGCGAGGCCATCCAGAAGCTCGCCGCCAAGGGCCTGCTGACGAGCCGCCAGGGCGGCGGCAATTATGTCGCCGAGCAGCTCGGCAACTCGTTCTACGATCCGCTGATCACGCTGCTCGAACAGCAGCAGGGCGTGCATTTCGACCTGCTCGAATTCCGCCACACGATCGAGACGGCAACGGCCTTCTACGCCGCCCAGCGCGGCACCGATGCCGACCGCGAGAACATCACACGTGCCTACGACAGGCTGATGGCCACCTACCAGGAGCAGGACCAGGCCAAGGAAGCGGCAGCCGACGCCGCCTTCCACCTCGCCATCGCCGAAGCTGCGCACAATGTGGTGTTCTATCACACGATGAAGGGCCTGTTCGATCTGCTCAAGCGCAACGTCATCACCAATCTGGGTGGGCTCTACACCCGCCACGAAACGCGCGACAAGATCATGGCCCAACACGAGAAGATCTATCAGGCGATCATGGCGCGCGACGAGGCCGCCGCGCGCAGCGCCAGCAGCAACCACATGCGCTTTGTCGAGGACACGCTGATGGAGCTCGAAGAAGAGAAACGCCGCCAGGCCCGCGCCGAGCTACGGCTCAAGCTGCTGGTGAACGACGAGGGCTGAGCCATCGCCGGGCACGGCGCGGGCTCAAATCCGCGCGCCAAAACCGCTACACTATCGGCCTTTGTCCCCAGCACAGCGGATCAGCACATGAAAACCTTCGCGGAAATCCTCAAGAACCTGCCCACCGTCGCCCACCTCGATCGAGTCGAACTGACCGACCATGAAGGCGCCGAGCACCGGATCGAGAACAAGCCCGGCCAGGCCGGCTCGCTCGCGGTCTACCACGCGATCGCCAAGGGGCGGGACTACATCGACGCCGAAGCCGCCAAGCTCGGCCTCGAACTGTATGCCGAACACACGGCCGACGCCGAAGCCAACCCCGGCAAGCACCCCAACATCGACCGCCTGCTGCGCCTGATCGAAGCCAACGGCCGGCTGATGCTGAAGTTCTTCGACCACACCTGATCGGGCGTCAGCCCTTCAGGAACAGGTCGTAGGCGAAGCGCGCGATCAGCACCCAGCACAACACCAGGAACAGCTTGCGCACGAAGGCCGTACCGCCCTTCATCGCGACCTGGGTGCCGACATGGGCGCCGGCCATATTGGCCACGGCCATCGGCACGGCGGCGGCATACAGTACGTTGCCGGTCGGGATGAAATAGGCGAGCGCCGCCAGGTTGGTCGCGCCGTTCACCACCTTGGCGGCCGCCGCCGCGCGCAGGAAATCGAAGCCGAACAGGCGCACGAAGGCAAAGGTCAGGAAACTGCCGGTGCCCGGGCCGAAGAAGCCATCGTAGAAGCCGATCAGGCAACCGACGAGCAGCGCCATCCAGCGCTCCGAGCTGCCCGAGCGATGCGGCGCGTGGACTTCGCCGAGATCCTTCTTCTTCATCGTGTAGAGCGCGATCACGATCAGCAGCGCCAGCACCAGCGGCTTGACAATGTGGACCGGCAGCCAGGCGACGAGCCGCGCGCCGATGAAGGAGAAGACGAAGGCGGCAATCGCCGCCGGCAACGCCACCGGCCAGTGGATGCGAACCGTCCGCGCATAGCGGTAGGCGGCCGTCGCGGTGCCGGAGATCGAGGCCAACTTGTTGGTACCGAAGATCATCGCCGGGGTGTGGCTGGGCAGCGCGCCGAACAGTGCCGGCGTCTGGATCAGGCCACCGCCGCCGACTGCGGCATCGACCAGGCCGGCGAGAAAGGCCATGCCGATGAGAAACGCCAGGGACAACAGGCTGAGGTCGGGCATCGGTTCAGTGTTGCGGTAAAAGCGGCAACGCTACGCCGCCCGCCCGCTGCCGGCAAGTTGCGGATATACCGGATGCGCGGCGCCGGGCAATGAAAAAGCGGCCCGCAGGCCGCCTGTTCGGGGCAGGGAAGAGACTCAGCCTTCCTTCTTCAGGCAGTCGGACATGAACTGCTTGCGCTCGTCGCCCTTCTTGCCTGCCGCATCCTTGTTACAGGATTTCATCTTTTCCTGCTGGGCCTTCTTCTTGTCCTTCAGACAGTTGCTCATGAACGCCTTGCGCTCGTCGCCCTTCTTGCCCTCGGCATCCTTGTTGCACATGGCCATCTTGCTCTGCTGCTTGGTCGGTGCATCGGCTGCGTGAGCGGCGGTAGCGGTCAGCATCAGGCCGGCGATCATGGCGGCGATCAATTTCATCGAGGTCTCCTGGTTGGTCGGGCGGGAAAAGGGAATCACAGCAACTTGTCGGCCAGTTTGGCAACGTTTTGCGCAATGCGCAACCAGGCTGGGCGCTGCCTCCAGACCGACAGCAGCACCGGCTCGGCATCGGCCTCGTAGGTGGCCTGGATGTCGCGCAGGCGGGCCGTCACCGCCGCGTCGTAGATCAGCAGCATGACCTCGGCGTTCAGTTCGAACGAGCGGATGTCAATATTGGTCGAGCCCACCACCCCGATGCGCCGGTCGAAGCTCAGGTGCTTGGCATGCAGATGGCCGCTGCGATACAGCGAGATCTTCACCCCGGCCTCCAGCAGCTCCTCGTAGAACGACTGTTGCGCCAGGTGGGTGAGCCGCGAGTTGGAGCGCTGCGTGGCAATCAGCCTGACATTGACGCCGCGCCGCGCGGCCAGCCGCAAGGCCTGCAGGAAAGCATCGTCGGGCACGAAATACGGGGTGGCGATGACGATTTCCTCGCGCGCGGCGTAGATCAGGCCGAGCAGGCATTCCTCGGCATTCTCGCGCTGGTAGCCCGGCCCGCTCGGCAGCAGTTGCAGCGGCGTGTCGCCGGGCGGGATGTCGATCGGGAAGTGGTCGTCGTCCTGCAGCGTCTCGCCGGTCTCGAAATAGCGGTCGCCGAGGAAGACGGCCTGCAGCTGCGACACCACGCTGCCCTCGATGCGCGCGGTGAGTTCGACATTGGGCAGATCGGGCACGAACTCCGGGTTGACCAGGTTCTGCGAGCCGGTATACCCGATGCGGCCATCGATCACCGCCAGCTTGCGATGGTTGCGCAGATCGAAACGCGCCGCATTGCGCCGGAACACGCCGACCGGCAGCGTCGCCCTGACCTCGATGCCGGCAGTGCGCCAGGCGGGCGCCAGGCGCTTGAGCGCGGTGGACGAGCCAACGGCATCCATCAGCACCCGGCACACCACGCCACGCAGTCTCGCACGCTCCAGCGCGGCGCCCACGGCACGGCCACTGGCATCGTCCTCGATGATGTAGAACAGCAGGTGCACATGGCGCCGTGCGGCCTCGATGTCGGCGATGAGCCGCTCGAGCATGCCGCGATAGTCGGTCAGCAATTCGACCCGATTGCCGGGAAAGGCGCGGAAATCGCCTAGGCTCGCCGCCCAGCCAGGCAAAGGGCGCAGGTAGTCGGGCAGCCCCTCGCCCTGCCACACCGATTGTGGCGGCATCTGCCCCTGCACCTCGAGGATCAGCGCCGAGGCGCGGGCCTGCATCTCGATGCGCTTCTTCGGCATGTAGATGCGGCCGAACAGCGCGTACAGCGCCACGCCCGCCCACGGCAGCAGGAACACCAGCAGCAGCCAGGTGCGCGCCGCCGCCGCACTGCGCCGTTGCGGGATGTAAAGCAGCATCACCAAGCGGATGACCCACTCGCTCGCCACGTAAAGGCTGCCGAAATCGCTGGCCGGCACGCTCTCCTCCTGTCCAGTTATTGCGGCCGCCACCAAGGTCTGAGCCCGCCCGCACGGTTATAGCACAGCTCGTTTGGGAACACATTCGCGCAGCCCCGGTCTCACCCGGAAGCAACGCCGGGTGACAAGCCCGGCGCAAGCGGCGAAAATACCGGTCAATCAAGCAGGTGTGGATATCGATATGGCAATGAGTACAGGCATCAAGACCGCGCTCGTCGCGGTGGCGTTTGCCGCAGCCGGGGTCGGCGGCTATCTGGCGATGAACAAGGGCGAAGCGGCGCCCAGCGTGAGCTTCACCTCGATCAAGGGCGAGCCGGGCACGCTGGCCGGGCTCAAGGGCAAGGTGGTGCTGGTGAACTTCTGGGCGACCAGTTGCTCGGGCTGCATGCACGAGATGCCCGAGCTGGTCGCCACGCATCAGAAATACCAGGCCCGCGGCTTTGAAACGGTATCGATCGCGATGAGTTACGACCCGCCTAACTATGTCTTGAACTATGCTCAAAGCAAGCAGCTGCCGTTCTTCGTCACGCTCGACAGCGAAGGCAAGCTGGCCGAGGCCTTCGGCGGCATACTCGGCACGCCGACCTCGTTCGTGATCGACAAGCGCGGCAAGATCGTGCGCCGCTATCTGGGCGAGCCCAATTTCGCCGAACTGCATCAGCTGCTGGAACAGAAACTGGCCGAGCCGGCCTGAGCCCGACAAGTCGAGACGAGGATCCGCACGATGATCACCTGGAAAAAGCATTTCCTGTATCAGGTCGACTACCAGCACTGGGCCAACGATGTGCTGTTCGGCTCGCTCGACCGTCTCGACGACGAGACCCGCAACTGCGTGCAGGGGATGTTCTTCGGCAGCATCCACCACACACTCAACCACCTGCTCGTGGGCCAGCTCAACTGGTGGGCGCGGCTCAAGGGCGAGCCGGCACCCCATCCGCTCGATACCGTGCTGCACGAAGACTGGCGCGGCCTGAAGCAGGCGCTGCGGCAGGAGACACGGGCGCTGCAACACTGGCTCGAGATGCAGCCCGAGGCGTGGTTCGAAGGCAGCATCACCTATCACAACACGCAAAAGCATGAATTCACGAGCTGGGTGCGCGACGTGCTGACGCACCTGATGACCCACAATGCCCACCACCGCGGTCAGATCTCGGCGGTGGCGACGCGTCTCGGTGCACCGGTGCCGGAGATGGATTTCATCTACTACAAGCGCGAGATGGCCGATCACCTAGAACACCTGCAGCAATCGCGGGCGGCCCAACCATGACGCCACGCAGCAGCAAGGCTTGCCGTTGAACGAACAAACCATCGTCTTCGTCGACCTCGAAACCACCGGGGGCTCGACCACCGCAGACCGCATCACCGAAGTCGGCATCGTCGAAATGGGGCCGGATGGCGTCTCCGAATGGAGCTCCCTGGTCAATCCGCAGATGTCCATCCCACCGTTCATCGAGCGCCTCACCGGCATCAGCAACGGCATGGTGCAGGATGCACCAACCTTCGCCGAGATTGCGCCCGAGCTGATCCAGCGGCTGTCTGGCAAGCTGTTCGTGGCGCACAACGCGCGTTTCGATTACGGCTTCCTGAAGAACGAGTTCAAGCGGCTGAACCTGCCCTTCCGTGCCGACGTGCTGTGCACCGTCAAGCTGTCGCGCCGGCTGTTCCCGCAGGAATACAAACACAACCTCGACGCCATCATCTCCCGCCACGCGCTCGTGGCGGAATCGCGCCACCGCGCGCTGGCCGATGCGCGCGTGTTGTGGCTGTTCATGAACAAGCTCGAACACGAGCAGCCGGCCGCCCTGCGCGAAGCCATGGATGAGCTGATCCGGCAGCCGGCACTGCCGCCCTATCTCGACCGCGATGTCGTTGACGACCTGCCAGAAGGCTGCGGCGTCTACCTGCTCTACGGCGAGAACGATCTGCCGATCTACATCGGCAAGAGCACGAACCTCCGCAAGCGCGTGCTGCAGCACTTCGCCGCCGACATGCGCAATGGCAAGGAGATGCAGATTGCCCAGCAAGTGCGCCGCATCGACTGGATCGAGACAGCCGGCGAGCTCGGCGCGCTGCTGCTGGAAATGCGCCTGATCAAGGAGCGGCAGCCGACGCTGAACCACCGGTTGCGCCGCACCAGCGAGCTGTGCAGCTGGCAGCTGGAAGAAATGCCGGACGGCTTTCTGCGGCCGCGGCTCGTCTACGCGCGCGATCTCGACTTCGGCCGTATGGAAAACCTCTACGGCCTGTTCCACTCGCAGCGCGAGGCAGTGAACACGCTGCGCAAGATCGCCGAATTCAACCAGCTCTGCCTGATCCGGCTCGGGCTGGAAACCGCCAACCGCAGCGGCGGCAAGCCCTGCTTCGCCTATCAGCTCAGGCGCTGCCGTGGCGCCTGCATCGGGCGAGAAGAGGCCGGCATGCACAACATCCGCCTGCTCACCGCGCTGAGCAAGCACCGCATGGCCACCTGGCCCTACGGCGGCCCGATCGGCATTCGCGAGCAGGATGCGCTGGCGATCCGCAGCGAGCTGCACGTGGTCGATCACTGGTGTTACCTCGGCACCGTGCACGCCGAGCACGAATTGCCCGGGCTGCTCGACAACGCGGGCCAGCCGGCTTTCGACATCGACACCTACAAGCTCTTGAGCAAGCACCTGAAACAGGCGGCATCCGACAGCATCGTCGAGCTGTAAGCCCGGCTTGCCGCTGGCGCATGGCGACGGCGCCGATCCCGGCGCTCAAGCACCGTCACCGCTCACCCGCAAGCGCCTGCCCAGCGCGCAGCCACGCACGCCGGCAGCGGTTTTCCGCGCTGAGGTGGCGGGGCTTTGCTATGCTCAATAGACGATGATTTCCGTTAGATTGCGGCCCCATCGCCAACGATACGAACAACAAACCTTGAGCCGATTCCGTGCCCCGGAGAACACCATGAAATCCCGCAGCCTCATCATCTGGGCTGCCCTGTTTGTCGGCACCGCCCATGCCGCCTGCACCGGCCTGCTCAACCAGCAGTTCACCACCCTGCAAAAGAAACCGATCGACCTGTGCGACTACCAGGGCAAGCCCATCCTCGTCGTCAACACCGCAAGCAAATGCGGCTTTGCGCCCCAATTCGAAAAGCTCGAAGGCATGTACCGCCAATACAAGGATCGCGGCTTGCTGGTGCTCGGGTTTCCATCCAACGATTTCTGGCAGGAGCTGGCCAGCAACGAGGAAGTGGCCAGTTTCTGCAAGCTCACCTATTTCGTCGAATTCCCGATGGTGGAAAAGAGCGTGGTCACCGGCAACGATGCGCTGCCGTTCTACAAGCAGCTGAAGGCCGCCACCGGCGCCGCGCCGCGCTGGAACTTCCACAAATACCTGATCGCGCCCGACGGCAAGACGGTCTACAGCTTCGGCACGATGACCGAGCCCGACGACGACAAGGTCATGGAGAAACTGCTGCCCATGCTGAAAGGCGGGGCGTGACATGACGGCCGTGGTGTGCGACGTCGCGGTCGTCGGCGCCGGCCTGGCAGGCCTGATCTGCGCACGCATGCTGACGGAAGCGGGCCTGAGCGTGCAGGTATTCGACAAGAGCAAGGGCACGGGCGGACGCATGGCCACGCGCCGCGGCGAGGAGATGAGCTTCGACCATGGTGCGCAGTATTTCACCGTGCGCCATCCCGCATTCGCCCGCCAACTCATCGAGTGGGAACAGCAAGGCCTGGTCGCCCCGTGGACCAGCCCGGTGGTGGCCCTGCACGAGGGCAAGGTGACGCCCTCTCCGAGCCAGATCCGCTATGTCGGGACACCCGGCATGAGCGGCCTGTGCCGTGGCCTGTCGCAGACACTGGCGCTCAATCCCGGCCACCGCCTGATCCAGCTCGAACGCACCGACGGCCGCTGGTGGCTGCATTTCGATGCGGGCTCGCATGTGCTGGCCGATGCCGTGGTGATGGCCATCCCCGCCCCGCTGGCGCTACCGCTGCTGCACCGGCGGACGCCGCTGGCGGCGCAGCTCGCGCGCGTGGCGATGGACCCGTGCTGGGCACTGATGCTGCTGCCGCAGCGCAAGCTGGGGCTCGAATTCGGCGGCGCGTTCGTCGACGACCCGCGCATCAACTGGATCGCCTGCAACAGCAGCAAGCCCGGCCGGCACGGGCTGGAGGCCTGGGTCGTCCACGCGACGCCAGAATGGTCGCGCACCCACCTCGATGCCACCCCCGATACCGTCGCATCCCTGCTGCATGCGGCTTTCGAGACGGCTATCGGCCGCCGCGTCACCCCCTTGCTGCTGAAGCCCCACCGCTGGCGCCACGCCAAGACGAGCATCTCGCTGGGCGTCGATTACCTGCTCGACCACGAGGCCCGGCTGGGTATCTGTGGCGACTGGTGTCGCGGCAGCCGGGTCGAGGATGCCTTCCTGAGCGGCCGGCAGGTGGCCACCCAGTTGCTCGCCGCGCATAGTTCGCTGATACAGGGCGTCGCGGCCGGCGTCCGTACGGGCGTCAACCGCATCACACCGCTGCGAGGCAGCTCGCTAAGCTGAGCGGGGGTGGCAGCCCGGCCCCGTCTACCTGCCAGGCTGTCGCCAGTACATCAGCGCCCCAGGCCTAGTGGCGGAAGCGCCCCACCAGCTGCTGCAAGGCGCCCGACAGGGTGTGAAGCTGAGTGGCCGACCCAGCGGTGCGCTTGACCGACGCGCTGGTCTGCTCGACCATCTGCGCGATCTGCTCGACCGTCTGCGCGATCGAATTGCTAGCGAGGCTCTGTTCCTTGGTCGATATCGCCACATCGCGAATCCGTTCGAGCGTGGTGGCGGCCCCCTGGCGGATTTCCGCCAAGGCCTGGGCCGACTCGACCGCCAGATCGGCGCCGCGCTGCACCTGTGGCAGCGCCGCATCCATGACCTGGGCCGCGCCGGCGGTCTCGGCCTTGATTGCGTCGAGCTTCACGCTGATCTCGGCGGTCGCCTGCGAGGTGCGCTCGGCCAGGCCGCGCACCTCGTCGGCCACCACCGCAAAACCGCGCCCCTGCTCACCGGCCCGTGCTGCCTCGATGGCGGCGTTGAGCGCCAGCAGATTGGTTTGCGAGGCGATGTCCTTGATCACATTGGCGATGGCGCCAATGTTGGCGGCCTGCGCTTCGAGCTGGCGGATGCGCGCCGAGGCATCCTTCACCACATCGGATACCGACTGCATCTCGGCGGTGACCTGCTGCACACGCTCGGTGCCGAGCTCGGCACGTTTGACCGATTCGGTCGAAATCGAGGCCGATTCCTGCGCATTGTCGGCAATGTGGTTGATGCTGACGGTCAGCTCCTCGATGGCGGCCGCCATGCCCGAAGCCGAGTCCGTTTGCACCTGCGCCGCGTCGGCCACCTGGTCGGCATTGCGTTTGATGTCGCCGGCGGTCTGGTCGAGCTGTATCGCGCCGCGGTCGATCTCGGCCACCATCGCGCGCAGCGACTGCGCCATGTTGTCGAACGACGCCAGCATGCTGCCCGCCGGGGCATTCTCGACACGCACCGTCAGGTCGCCGTCGGCCGCCCGCGCCATCAGTGCGATCGCCTCGAACGGCTCGCCGCCCACCTGACGCAGCACCTTGGTCACGATGACCATGCCGATGCCGCCGACGAAGGCAACGATCACCACCAGCACGCCGGCCAGCACCATCAGCTCCTGGCGGAAGGCGGTATCGACATCGTCCACATACAGCCCCGAGCCTATCATCCAGTTCCAGCCGTCTATCTTCACCACGTACTGGATCTTGGGTACCGGCACGGTGCCGCCGGGGCGCGGGAAGCTCGTGTCGACGAAGGCCCGGCCGCTCGTCTCGATGGCAGCCAGCATGTCGCGCACCAGGAGGCGCCCCTGGCCATCCTTGAGTTTGTCGCGCATGTCCTGGCCTTCGAACTCCGGCTTGATCGGGTGCATGACGGCCTTGCCGTCCAGCGACCAGACGTAGAGGTAATCCTTGCCTTCGGCGCCATAGCGCACCGAGCGCAGTGTCTCGATGGCGCGTTTGCGTGCTTCGTCGCCCGATAGCGTGCCGGCCTTCTCCTGCGCCTGGTAGCCCTGCACGATCGTCTCGGCGCTGTGCACCACCATCCTCAATGCGTCCTTGCGGCCGTCGAGCAGCAGATTGCGGCTCTTGTAGGCACTCTCGACGCCGAGCATCGCCAGTGCCAGCAGCGCCACACAGACCAGAACGAGAATGCGGAAACGGATGGAATCAGTACGTAGCATATTGTTCTCCTATAGTCGCCACATCGATTGCGCAGGACCGTGCTTAACCATAGGTACGATGGCGCCCCGGCGCAACCGCGGTAGCGGCTATAACAAGAGGCACATGGCAGGCGAGGCACCGCCGCGGCAGGCGCTGGATAAAGATCAGCCTGACGCCGAAACCAGAATGCCTTGCATCAGGAGAAGCAAATATATGAAAACAGGAGCAAAGCCGTGCCCGCCACGCTGGTGCCGGACAAACGGCGGAATGGCAGGCCGCCATGGCGGCCAGCGGCCGCAGGATGGCCCAGTGGGTTAGCGCCCGGCCGCCGTGAGCTGCACCACGGCGGGATGCGCCAGCCTTGCCCGCATCGCTTGGCCGACGAACAGCTGCGGGTTGGATGGCTCGTAGCCTTCCTTCAGCTCACGCTGCCGGATGGCGCTACGGGCCTGCTCGAACGCAGCCAGCCAATCGTCGGTATGGCGCAGCGCCTGATTGAACATCGCCTCGCCGAAATAGGTGAAATCCTCCCTGTCCTCGCAGCCGAAGGACGGGTGGGTGCTGTCGGCCGCCGTCACCAGCAGGCTGTCGTCGTTCGCCAGGGGGGCGATGAAGCCGCCCGAATAGCAGGCCGACACCGCGACGATGCGCCAACGGATGCCGGCACGGTCGAGCGCGGACTTGAGCCAGGCCGGCGTCACCGGCGGCAGGTCGAGCGGGTCGTAGCTCAGCACGAATTCATGCTCGGAGCTGCCGTGCGAGGTGAGGTAGAGCACCAGCGTATCCTCGCCCGGGTCCATGATCCGGCCGAGGCGCAGCAGCGCGCGCTCGATGCTGGTCCGTGTCGCCAGCGGCTGCCGCCCGGCCGTATCGTCGCTGTTGATCAGCAGCAGCGAGCGCCCGGCGGTGCCGAAACGCTCGTCGAACAGCTTCTGCACTTCGACCGCCTCGTGCTTGAACACGCGCTGCTCTGCGTCACCAGCCACGGCCAGCAGATAGGTATCGGCCACGCCGGGACGCTGCGGCTTCAGTGCGGCAAGCTGCCGGTCAAGCAAGGGGCCTTCGTCGTAGAGAAAATCCTCGCCCAGCAGCAAGGGTGCATTGGACGGCTCATTCGCCGCGTCGCCAACCGGCGCGGCGGCGGAGGTCGCCTCGGCGGTGCTGTGCCAGAGCGAGCGCTCCCACATTGCCGATGCAGCCAGCACCTGCAGCGGCAGCATTGCCACCAGCACCAGCAGTGTGCGCCGCAGCGAGATGGCCAGCGCCCGCTGCAGGCCCAGCAGCAAGACCAGCATCGCCCAGCCGGTGGCGGCGAGCGACGCCATGCCGGGCCGCGCCAGCGTATCGGCCATCAGGCCGTGCCGCGCCTGCCACCACTCGATGGGCAGCAACAACAGCGTGAGCCAGAAGAAGACGGCATAGGATGCCACCGGCCACCACAGCAACAGCCGCCGGCGCTTGAACAGCCGTGCCAGCAGCAGGCCGATCAGCAGATCGATCGCTGGGGAGACGAGATAGAAAGGCAGCGCCTGCCAGTCGAGGTGGCCGGCGCTGCCGTGCTCGACCATGTCGAAGCCGATATCGCCGACGAGCGACAGCAAGGTCAGCAGCACGAACTGCTCGGGCGTGCAGAGGAAATCGCGCACGTCGACGCGGCGCAACGCCAGCATGCGCAGGGCGGCAGCGAGATTGCGGACGAGGCCGCGCAGTAAGGTCGACATGACAGGGCCGAAAGTGCGGGAAAACGACGTGCATTATAGCGCCGGGCGACAGACACGCGCGGCCTGCACCCCCATTGGCCATGCCATGGCGCAAGAGTGGCAGGCACCACCGGCCTGCTTGTGTCCGGATTGCCAGACACCCGCCGACGCAATAAGCTAGCACCATGCCCATCGACCTGAGCCTGACGCCGCATGACGAGCCCGCGCGGCTGCAACCGACGCTGCGCGACATCTTCTACGACCTGTTCGAGCGCCAGTTCGAAGGGGCGATCATGATCAACGCCGATGGCCGCGTGGTCTGGATCAACGACCGCTACGCGCGCCTGCTCGGCCTGCACAGCCCGCTCGACGCCATCGGCCTGCCGGTCGAGGCGCTGATCCCGCATTCGCGGCTACGCGAAGTGCTGCAAACCGGCGAATCGATCCTGCTCGATTTCATGACTTACCGGCATCAGGTCTTCGTCGTCACCCGTTTTCCGATCAAGGACCAGGACGACCGCATCATCGGCGCCGTCGGCATCCTGCTGTACGAGCGCTGGGAGCCGCTCAAGCCGCTGATGGCCAAGTTCAAGCTGCTACAGGCCGAGCTCGAGCAGGCACGGCGCCAGCTCGGCCAGAGCCGCAAGACGCGCTACAGCTTCGACGACATCGTAGGCGGCAGCCCGGCCTGCGAAGACATGAAACGGATCGCGCAGCGCGCCGCCGCACTCGACACCACGGTGCTGCTGCTGGGCGAGACGGGCACCGGCAAGGAGCTGCTGGCCCAGGCCATCCACGCGGCCAGCCCGCGCGCCGACCTGCCTTTCGTCGGCCTCAATATCGCCGCCATCCCCGAGACGCTGCTCGAGGTCGAGCTGTTCGGTGCGGCTGGCGGCGCCTACACCGGCGCCGAGCGCAAGGGGCGCGACGGCAAATTCAAGATTGCCGACGGCGGCACGCTGTTCCTCGACGAGATCGGCGACCTGTCGCCCGGCCTGCAGGCCAAGCTGCTGCGCGTGCTGCAGGAGCAGGAGATCGAGCCGCTCGGCAGCAACCAGCTGGTACGTATCGACGTGCGCGTGATCGCCGCCACCAGCCACGATCTCGACTGCCTGGTGGCCGAGGGCAAGTTCCGCGCCGACCTCTATTACCGCCTCAATGTGCTGCCGATCCGCCTGCCGCCGCTGCGCGAGCGCATCGGCGACCTGCCGTCGTTGTGCAGCACCATCCTCGGCCAGATCGCCGAGCGCACCGGCCTGCCGCGCCGTGGTGTCGCCGATGCGGCGCTGGCCCGGCTCGCGCGCCAGGTCTGGCCCGGCAACGTGCGGCAGTTGCGCAATGTGCTCGAACAGGCGAGCCTGCTGTCCGACAGCCTGGTGATCGACGCGCCCGACCTCGATCGCCTGCTGCCCGATACCGCCATCGGCAGCACCCCGGTCAAGCCGCTGGCCGAGGTCGTGGCCGAGGCGGAGCGCCAGGCCATCCGCAACGCGCTGGCGGCCGTCGGCGGCAACAAGACCGAAGCCGCCAAGCTGCTCGGCATCTCGCGCGCCACGTTCTACGAGAAATGGGCGGCGCTGGGGCTGGGCTGATGCCCTGCCCGCCACGCCACGCAACGAGCAGAAAATCCGCGTCCTGTCGCCCGACTATGCGGCCAGACTGCTGCTGCACACCGTCGAACTGCATGATCGCGAGATGCGGCGCGCCCAGTCGTGGCACGTCTACCTTCCGCTTGCCGTCGCCATCACGGCGGGCCTGTTTACCGTATTCGGCGTGGTACTCAAGAGCTGGCTCGATGCAGAGGCAAAGCACCCGCCCCAGCTGACGGCACCTAAATAGCCCTTGTCCGTTTTTATCGATCAGACAGCCGCAAACATCATTCCACGGCCCCCGCCGCGCCCCTATGCTTGGCGCTCCATCATCCCGACCATGACAAGCGACCACCTTGAAGACGCCAAGCTCCTCCGTATTCATCACCGGTGCCGCCTCGGGCATCGGCCGCGCCACTGCCGTAGCCTTCACCCAAGCGGGCTGGCGCGTTGGCCTCGCCGATCTCGATCTGGCGCCACTCGCAGCCTTAGCGGCAGAGCTCGGCCCGCAGACGAGCGCGTATCGGGTCGATGTGACCGAGCCCGCGCAGGTGCAGACGGCGCTTGCCGCATTCTGCCCGGCAGGCACGCTCGACGTGCTCGTCAACAATGCCGGCCTGCTCAGCGTGGGGCGCTTCGAGAGCATCGCGCTGGCGCGCCACAAGCAGCTGGTCGATGTGAACGTGACCGGCGTCATCAACTGCGCCCACGCGGCCCACGCTTATCTGAAGGCCGCACGGGGCTTGCTGATCAATCTGAGCTCGGCCTCGGCGATCTTCGGCACACCCGATTTCGCCAGCTATTCGGCCACCAAGTTTGCCGTGCGCGGGCTCACCGAGGCGTTGGCGGCCGAGTGGGGGCGCGACGGCATCGCCGTGTGCGACATCATGCCGCCGTTTGTGCGCACCGCGATGATCGACGGCCAGACCAGCGAATCACGCTTTTTCTCGCGCCTGGGCGTCAACCTGACGCCGGACCAGGTCGCCCACGAGATCGTCGGCCTGGCGCGCCGGCGCAGCCTGCACAACCCGGTCTCGCTACCGATCCGGCTGATGTACGGGCTGGCCAAGCTCACGCCGGATGGTATGACGGCGCGCGTGATGCGGCTGCTGTCGGGGCACTAAGGCCGCGCAGCCCCCTCCCCGGCGCACTGGCCCCGTGTTGCGGGGCTCGCAATGCGATGTGCCCTCTGCCGGCGCTAAGCCCGCCATAAGCTCGGCGCCGTAAGCTGCTCCTGTCATCTGTTGCCCGGGAGCACGATCATGTCACTGTTCAACCGTTTCCGTTTGCTGCACTGGCTGCTCGCGGGCAGCTTCCTGCTGGCCTATGTCACGGCGGAGGAAGAGGGCCTGCTGCACGCCTGGCTCGGCTATGCCGTTATCGCCGTGGTGGCGCTGCGGGTGGTGCTGTGGATCGTCCGCCTGCGCGGCCTGCCGCCGCTGCTGCCGTCGACGACCATGCTGCGGCAGCCCGGCGTCGGCCTGCTTGGCCGCCTGCTGACGCTGGCGCTGCTGGCCGGCATCGTGGGCTCGTCGGTCACCGGCATGATGATGGTCGACAATGCGCGCCTGCTGACGCTCGCCGCGGCACAGGCCGTGCCGGCCGCGCATGCCGATGACGACGGGCACGAATCGGATGAGGCTGGCCTGCTGCCCGGCGGGGAGCGGAACGAATGGCTGGAGGAAACCCATGAAGCCATCGCCAATGGCACGTTGCTGCTGGCCGGTCTGCACGTGGCCTTCCTGCTCGCCTTCCGCCGTCAGATGATACTCGGGATGCTCGGCATCGGCGGCAGCCAGCCCCCTGCCGTGACTCGTCCACAGGGCTGAGTCAGCCCGCTGCTTAGCGGAGCAGCAGCGTCGTGCCGGTGAGCAGCATCAGGCCGCAAAACATCAGGCGCAGCTGCCGTTCTGGCAACCGATGGGCGAGCCTGACGCCGGCCGGCACGGTGAACAGGCCGCCCAGCGACAAGGGCAGGCCGAGCCACCAGTCGACGCGCTGATGCAAGGCGTAGGTCGCCAGGCCGATCACCGCGCCCGGCACCACCGAGCACAAGGCCAGCCCCTGCGCCTGGGTCTGGCTCTTGCCGAACCAGCGCGTGAGGATGGGCGGCGCGACCACGCCACCGCCCACGCCGAACAAGCCGGACAGCACGCCCCCCAGCGCCCCCACGAGCCCCAGCCAACACCGCGACACGGCAGGCCCAGGCTGCGGCGCCCCCGACCGGCTCGCTCCTGGCTGGATAGCCTCCGGCAGGATAGCCCCGGGTTTGGGCGCCCCCGGTCGCAGCAGCTGCCAGGCGAGATAGCCGGCGAGCACCATCAGGAACAATGCAAACGCCTTGGCAAGCGCCGCCGCCGAGATCCACAGCGCGAGCAGCGAAGCCGACCAGGCAAAACCCATCGAGCTCGCCCCCATCAACAGTGCCTCGCGCGGCTCGATGCGGTGGTAAGCCGCGTAACGGCGGATCGCCACCAGCACATTGGACAGGATCATCAGCATCGCCGTGCCCTGCGCCAACTGCTGGTCGAGGCCGAAACCGATGGCCAGCACCGGGATCGCGATCAGGCCACCGCCGATGCCAAACAAGCCACCAACGAAACCGAGCCCCATCCCCAGCGCCAAATCCAGCCACCATTGCATGCCCATCTCCTTGCCTGAGCGACGATTGTGCGTGGCGACGGAGGGTGGGTCGATTGTGGCTTTCCGGGGATCGAAAATTTGATTCAGCGCAACATTTGCGCTGCGGCGCACCATCGGATTTGACGTGAGTCAAAGTTGTGGGCGGCGGGCGGGAATATCCTGACTACGTTCATGGTTATTCATGACAACGATCAAATAACGCTCTGGGAGAGAAATATGAAGACCTTCGCCATGGCCATGCTGGGCGCCGCCCTCGTTCTGCCGACTGTTGCACACGCCGACCAAGGCGACATCCTAGTACGTGGCCGCATCGCCTACGTGAAGCCGGATGTGAAGTCCAAGCTGTCCAATCTCGACGTCAAGGACGACACGATTCCCGAACTCGATTTCTCCTACTTCGTGCACAAAAATGCTGCGGTCGAACTGATCCTCGGCACATCGCGCCACGAAGTCACGCTCGGCGGCGCATCGCTCGGCAAGGTCAGCGTGCTGCCACCGACCCTGACCGTGCAATACCACCCGACGCCTGAGGCAACGGTTCGCCCCTACTTCGGTGCCGGCCTCAACTACACCCGCTTCTACCGCATCGGCCTCGCCAACGGCGCGCTCACGATCGACAAGAATAGCTTCGGCCCCGCGCTGCAAGCCGGCCTCGACATCTCGATCGACAAGCGCAGCTTCGTCAACTTCGACGCCAAGAAGATCTGGATGAAGACCGACGTCAAGGACAGCGCCGGCTCGACCGTCACCGAACTGAAGCTCGATCCCTACGTGCTCAGCGTAGGCTATGGCTGGCGCTTCTAAGGCGCACTGCACCATTTCCCGCGTAGCAGGGCCCGTGCCAGATAAGTACTCGATGGCTTGGCGCCCCGCAAGCGGGGTGGAGCGGTAGGTACGCCTGCCCCCAGCCCCTGTGGGGCTGAGGGCAGATAAGTACTCGATGGCTTGGCGCCCCGCAAGCGGGGTGCCAAGCTCATCGGTACTAAAAAAGACGCGGCCCCAAATGGCGGGAGGCCGCGTGTCCAAGGAGAGTATTCTGCGCGCGCCGTGTTACAGCATCACGCCTCCTGTCGCTTCGATGGCGGCGCCGTTGATGTAGCTGGCCTCGTCCGAGGCGAGGAATGCGTAGACGTTCGCCATTTCCTCCGGCGTGCCCAGGCGGCGCAGCGGCACTTTCTCTTCCATCTGCTGGATCACCTTTTCGGGCATGCTGTCGAGTATCGTCGTGGCGATGAAGCCCGGACACACCGCGTTGACGCGGATGCCCTTGGGACCGAGCTCCTTGGCCCAGGTCTTGGTGAAGCCGATGACGCCGAACTTGGCAGCGGCGTAGTTGGTCTGCCCGAAGTTGCCGTAGAGGCCAACCACTGAGCTGGCATTGAGGATGCTGCCGCTGCCCTGCCCGACCATGATGTCGACCACGGCCTTGGTGCAGCGATAGACGCCCTTCAGGTTGATGTCGATGACGCGGTCGAACTGCTCGTCGGTCATCTTCTGTAGCCTGGCGTCGGCGACGATGCCGGCGTTGTTCACCAGCACATCCACACGGCCCCAGCGCGCGAGCGTCCGCTGCACCATGTCGTCGATCTGCACCTGGCTGGTGACGTTGACCACACAGGCAATGGCGTCGCCGCCGAGCTCACGGATATCGGCCAGCACGTCGTTGAGCGCGGACTGGTTGAGGTCGGCGAGCGTGACGCGTGCGCCTTCCCGCACGAACTTCAGTGCAGTGGCACGGCCGATGCCGTTGGCCGCGCCAGTGATGATGGAAACCTTGTCTTTGAGTCGCATATGGAACCTATGTCGGCTGGTGTTCGCCCGGCAGTGGCGCCAGATCGGGCGCAGGCCGAACGCGGAAGGTCGAAAAAGTACCGGCGGGGACGGGCGCTCCCGCCGGTCTAACTCGACATGGAAACAACGCTTTCGTACAGCGTTCGCGGGTGGTCCCGCTTTTCTTGCCTTTCGTGGACAGAATCTCGATCCCTTACTGGGGTATCAGCAACGTGTTGGCGCTGAAGCCGATGGCATCGGCTGCCGCCGGCGTGCTCACGATCGGAGGCAGGTTAGCCGTCGTCAGCTGATCGGCCTGCGCGGCACGTGGCGTAGCGCGCACCACCTGGCTCGCGGGCAGCGCCGTGCCGTTCTTCAAATAGGCGTACATGGCATCGAGCGCCTGGTTGAAGTAGTAGTGCACCGGCACGAAGCGGGTGCCGAAGCCGCTCGCCACGCCGGCAATGTCGCCGCTGGCAAGGAATGCGTCGAAATGCTGGCCATGGGTGACCTCGATGTAGCTGAGCTTGCTGCTGGCGCCGTCCACCGCCTTGTGGGCGGCGACGTAGGCACGCGAGGCATGGTTGGGCGGCAGCAGCGCATCCGAGCGGCCGGTGACGATGAGCACGGGCTTACCGTGCAGCTTGCCGCTACGCAGCGTCTGCCGCACACCATCGCGCACATGCTCGTACAGCGCGTTGTCCTGGCCGGTCAGCCTGGCACCGCTGACCGGGTCGATGCCGGTGGCGAGCCGGCGCAGGCACAACGCGCCGTCAAGGTTGTAGTCCTGCTTGCCGGCCGCGTTGAAGGCCAGGTCCTCGCGGATCGCACCGCCCAGGCTCGCGTTGTAGATCAGGCTCAGACCGTCGGACGGCGGCACGCCATTGAGCGTGGCATAGGCGCGCACCAGCGCGGTCTGGTTGACTGCCGTCGGCTTGAAGGTGGCATCGACATAGGCAAAGCTGAAGCCGCACAGATTGTCGGCGACGCTGGCCCTGGCATAGGCGTTGGCATAGGTGACGGCGATGGCCTGCGTGGCGTTGAAGGCGTACTGGAACGGCTGGGCGACGTCGCTCTCGGGCGTCCAGCCGTAGGCGTGCAGCTTGTCAAGCGCATCCTGCGCCTGGTCGACCAGTGTCGTGCCCTTCACCAGCCCCTTGGCGGCCAGCTGGCTGCAGCGCTCGGCGGCGCGCGCGACGTTGACGGTGTTGTAGGGCGCGTTGAGGCCGGCGATCGAGCTCGCCTGCGCGGCGCACGGCTGGTACAGGTTGGCGTAGCTGATGTAATCCATCAGCGGCTTGCCGATCAGCGGCGCCACCGTGCTGCCCTGCTTGATGCTCAGGCCGTCGACCTTGTCGGGCTGCACATTGGGCTCGCTCACCGCCACGCCATTGATGAGGCCGCCGCCATCCTGCTCGGCGGCGGCAATCGCGGCGCCGCCGCCATTCGATACGCTGGAGGCAATGACGAGCGTGCTCTTGGGCTTCACGCCATCGCGGTAGTGCAGGCCGTTGCCGGCATCGGAGCCGAACTGCTCGTTCAGCACGTAGTAGGCGAAACGCACCGCATCGAGCGTGTTACGGCCCCAATCGCGCTCGGGGTTCTGCTGCGAGTGGGCGTGCTTGACCGCCAGCCGGTTGGGATAGGCATCGTTGAAATCGGTACGTGCCTTGGCCGACAGGCGCGCGGTGAAGTGCGACAACTTGCCAGCGGCATCGGCCGTGGTGCGCGTGCCGTCCTGCAGCATCACGGTGTCGGCGGTCAGATCGTAGACGCCGGCGCCCGTGCCCTTGTCGCTGTAGGCGACGGCGCAGCCATGCTTGAGTCCCCACTCGCCGGCCGTGCCGATCGCACCATAAATGCCGCGCGAGCCGCTCGAGGTGGCGGTGACCACACATGGCGCCTGGGGATCGAAGCTGGCCGGCACCTGCACCATCAGCACGACATTCTCGTTACCCGAGCGGTCGCCGGCATAGGCCGTGTACTCGGTGCCGGCGATCTTGCCTTCGGTCTGGGTATCGACGCCGTTCCTGTCGATATTGGGGCCCCACAGCCGGCCATAGCCACCGGCGGCGGAGATGTCGACGAGCGCACGATACTGGTTCCAGATCGCGTTGCGGCGCAGCTCGGCGGCTGTCGGCTGGGCTGCGTTGGCGTAGAGCGGCTGCGCGCCGGCCAGGCCGCTCTTGCCGAGGCCAGCAGTGAGCAGGTCGTCGCTCGCGCCGTCGTAGCTGTGCTTGACCACGTCGCCGTTGATGAAGGCCGGCTTGCGGTTGATCAGCTTGAGGTTGAGCGCGCCACTGTTGCCGACGGTGGCCTCCTTGAGCAGACCGAGCGTGTCGAGCGTGCGGTCGAGGTCGTCGCCGATCTGCATCGCGCCATGGCGGAAATCGCCGGCGAAATCCTTGGGCAGCGCGCCGCCATCGATCAGCGCCTGGCGCACCTCGCTGTCAGCGGCCGTGAGCTTGTCCTGCGCCAGCGCCTTCTGTGCCGCCTGCTGGTAGGCCGCGGCCGTATTGGCGCCGAGCACACGCTGGACGACCAGCTCGGTGACCGGGTTGACGTTGACCGGCCCCTTGAGGTCGCCGACATTGGCCAGCGAATGCAGCAGCACGCCGTCTGCCGTGGCCACCTCGATGATCAGCGGCGCGTGCAGGCCGTCGAGATTGATGCTGAAGCTGCCATCGGCGCCCGTCGTGGCGGTGTGCTCGGTGCCGTTGGCATCCTTGAGCTTGATCGTGGCCCCGGCGATGGCGGCGCCGGTCGCCGCCGTCCCGCCGAGCGTGCCGCTCAGCGCATCGCCCTCACCGCCCCCGCCACCACAGGCGGCCAGCGCCAGCGACACCAGCGCGGCGGCCAGTTTGAGCTTGAATCCAGCTTGGTTCATGTCTCTTCCTCGTGTTGTTGTCGAAGCTTGTGCAAACAGGCAGTGGGCCCGGCCGGCGATGCCGGGACCGCGATCCAGGGTCAGAACGAGCGCTTGAACAGCCGGCCGAGCTCGCCGACGATGCCGCGGCGGAACAGCAGCACGCTGGCGATGAAGATCAGGCCGATCACCACGTTGACCGACAGGAATATCTTGAGCAGCGGCGACAGATCGGCCGAGGTGGCGCCGAGCGCGGCCAGCTGGTTGTGCAGCCAGCGCACGATGGCCGCGCCGAGCACCGGGCCGGTGATGGTGCCCATGCCGCCCAGCAGCGTCATCAGCACCACTTCGCCGGACATCTGCCAGCTGACGTCGGTCAGCGAGGCGAGCTGCATCACGATGGCCTTGGTGGCGCCGGCCACGCCCGCAAGCCCGGCCGACATCACGAACAGCCCCAGCTTGTAGCGGTCGACCCGGTAGCCGAGGCTCAGCGCACGCGGCTCGTTCTCGCGCACCGCGGCCATCACCTGGCCATAGGGCGAGTTGACGGTGCGGTAGATCAGCCACAGACAGGCCGCGAACACGGCAAACACGAAGTAATAAAGATTGAGCGGCAGGCTCTGCCCGGCCACCTCGTAGGTGGTGGCGAGGTCGATCAGGCCGAACACCTTGCCCTGCGGGATGCCTTGCAGCCCATCCTCGCCGCCGGTAACGGGGGTCTTGAGCGCGACGAAGAACACGATCTGCGCCAGCGCCAGCGTCACCATGGCGAAGTAGATGCCCTGGCGGCGAATCGCCACCAGGCCGAACGCCAGCCCCAGCACCAATCCGGCCACACCACCGAGCAGGATGCTGAGCTCGGGCGTCAGCCCCCAGTCGCGCGCCGCCACGCCGCACAGGTAGGCGCCGCTGCCGAAGAACGCGGCATGCCCGAACGACAGCAGGCCGCCGTAGCCGAGCAGCAGGTTGAACGCCGCCGCAAACAGGGCGAAGCACAGCATCTCCATCGCGAACACGGGATAGATCACGAACGGCGCCAGCACGCCGAGCAGCGCCAGTACGATCCAGGTATTCCTGCTCATGTCAGGCCTCCTTGCCAAACAGGCCGGCCGGCTTCCACAGCAGCACCAGGGCCATGATGATGAAGATCACGGTATTCGACAGCGGCGGGTAGACCACCTTGGTCAGGCCCTCGATCAGGCCGAGCCCGAAGCCGGTGACAATGGAGCCGGCGATCGAGCCCATGCCGCCGATGACGACCACGGCGAACACCACGATGATGATGTCAGCCCCCATCTTCGGGCTGACCGAGTAGATCGGCGCCGCCACCACGCCGGCGAGCCCGGCGAGTGCGAGGCCGAAGAAATAGGTCAGCGTGATCAGCAGCGGCATATTGATGCCGAAGGCACGCACCAGCTCGGGCTTCTCGGTGCCGGCACGCAGCAGCGCGCCAAGCCGCGTGCGCTCGATCAGGTACCAGGTGCCGAAACAGACGACGAGCGACAGCGTGATCGAGAACAGGCGGAATTTGGGAAACATCATGAAGCCGAGATTGACCACGCCTTCGAGGCTCTCGGGCTTGGCGCTGTAGGGCTCGCCCGACACATTGAAGCCGAGCGCGATGAAGGTGCCTTCGAGCACCAGCGCGAGGCCAAAGGTCAGCAGCAGGCCATACAGCGGATCGACCTTGTACAGCCGCGACAGCATGGTCTTCTCGACGATCACGCCGACGGTGCCGACGACGACCGGGGCGAAAATCAACGCCTGCCAGAAGCTCATCTTGAGATCGGGGTTGCCGAGCCAGGGGCCGAGGTAGTCGGCGCCGAGCAGCGCGACGAAGGCGCCCAGCATGTAGAGCGCGCCGTGCGCGAAATTGACGATGTTGAGCATGCCGAAAATGACGGCCAGCCCCAGGCTCAACAGCGCATAGAAGGCACCGTTGTTGAGGCCGAGCATCAGTTGCGACAGCAGGGCTTGGGTGGACATGAAACCTACCTCCAGAATCCGGGTGTGATGCCCCGCGATCAGCCGTGGCCCTTAAGCGCTGGCTGGCAGCGCCGGGCAGGACGACCGGCCTGTGCGGGAACAGCGGCGACACCGCATCGGCCCGCCCGGCGCACTCGGCGGCGGCAGGCGGGCGATCGCGAAGTAACGCTCAGCTCTTCTTGATCAGCGGGCACTCGCTCTTCGACAAGGGCTGGTAGGCGTGCTCGCCCGGGATGGTCTCGAGCACCTTGAGCAGGTCCCAGTGGCTCTTCGACTCGGCCGGCTTCTTCACCTGCACCAGATACATGTCGTGCACCATGCGGCCGTCCTCGCGGATCTTGCCGTTCTTGGCGAAGAAATCGTTGATCGGCAGCGACTTCATCTTCTTGATCACCGCGTCGGAATCATCGGTGCCGGCGGCCTGCACGGCCTTGAGGTAGGTGGTCACCGACGAGTACACCCCCGCCTGCACCATGTTCGGCATCATGCCGGTCTTGGAGTAGAAGCGATTGGCGAAGCCGCGCGTATCGGCGTTCATGTCCCAGTAGTAGCCGGTGGTGTACATCATGCCCTGCGCAACCGGCAGCCCCAGGCTCTTGATGTCGCTGTCGAACACCAGCATGCCCGCCAGCGTGGCGCTGTTGGTCAGGCCGAACTCCTTGGCCTGCTTCACCGCGTTGGTGAAGTCGTTGCCGGCATTGGCCAGCCCGATCGCCTTGGCGCCCGAGCTCTGCGCCTGCAGCAGGTAGGACGAGAAGTCGGCGGTCGACAGCGGATGGCGCACGCTGCCGAGCACCTTGCCGCCCATCTCCTTCACCACATTGGTGGTATCGCGTTCGAGCGACTGGCCAAAGGCATAATCGGCGGTGATGAAGAACCAGTCCTTCAGCCCCTGCTTGACCAGCGCGCGGCCCGTGCCGTTCGCCATCGCGTAGGTATCGTAGGTGTAGTGCACACCGTAGGGCGTACATTCCTTGTTAGTCAGCGCGGTCGAGCCGGCGCCGCTGTTGATGGTGATGCGCTTCTTCTCGCCGGCGAGCTTCTGCACGCCGATGCCGACCGACGAGTTGACCAGGTCGGCGATCATGTCCACACCGTCCTTGTCGAACCATTCACGCGCCTTGGCCACGCCGATGTCGGCCTTGTTCTGGTGGTCGGCAAACACCACGCTGACCGGCTTGCCCAGTACCTTGCCGCCGAAATCGGCGACCGCCATCTCGGCCGCGGCGACCGAGCCCTTGCCGGCCACGCTCGAATACACGCCCGACATATCGGTCAATACGCCGATCACCACCTTGTCGCCCGATACCGGGCCGGCCAGCGCGGCACCGGAGGCAAAGGCCAGCGCAAGGGATGCGGTGAGAGAGGTCATGCGAGTCATGCTGTTGTCTCCTTGGAATGTTTTCTGTTCGAGTGTCACCGGCCGGTGGCCGTGCACCCCTGTTATGTGGCGCCACGCCTGCCCGCGCCATGCTGCTTGTTGCCCGGCCCCCTTCACCTGGGGCCAGCCCCGGATACCTGCCTGCCAACCCTCGCCTGCGGCGAGGCTCGGAACCACCTGTGCCTGCCGATGCACCTGAGTCCGCCCCTACGGGCCGGCCTCAGATAAGTGCCCTGCGGATTTGCCGTAGGCAAATCTCGCAGGCACTAAACGCCCAGGTATTTGTTTAGCTTGTCCGTGCTGGCGGCCAGTTCCTTCTTCTCGATCATCTCGGCCACGTGACCGTGCTCGATGATGTAGTGGCGGTCAGCCAGCGGCGCGGCGAAGCGGAAGTTCTGCTCCACCAGCACGATGGTGTAGCCCTTGTCCTTGAGCTTGCGGATAACCGTGCCCAGCGTCTTCACGATGACCGGGGCCAACCCCTCGGTGATCTCGTCGAGCAGCAGCAGGTTGGCGCCGGTGCGCAGGATGCGTGCCATCGCCAGCATCTGCTGCTCGCCGCCCGACAGCCGTGTGCCCTGGCTCCTGCGGCGCTCGTACAGATTGGGGAACATCTCGTAGATTTCATCGAGGCCCATGCCGTCCGAGCGCACCTTGGGTGGCAGCAGCAGGTTTTCCTCGACATTGAGGCTGGCGAAGATGCCACGCTCTTCGGGGCACCAGCCCACGCCGAGGTGGGCGATCTTGTGCGTCGGCATGTCGATCACTTCGCGGCCGTTGACCATGATCGAGCCGCTGCGCTTGCCGACGAGGCCGAGCACGGCCTTGAGCGTGGTGGTGCGGCCGGCGCCATTGCGCCCGAGCAGCGTGACCAGCTCGCCGCGCCGCACTTCGAGGTCGATGCCATGCAGGATGTGCGATTCGCCGTAGAAAGCATGCAGGCCGGCGATGCGCAGCATCTCGTCGCGGCGTTGGGCAATATCCATGATCGGGCCTTCCTTGCCGAAAAAATCTCGTGGGGCATTCATGCTTGAGCCTCCTCGGTTTCGTCGACCGATACGCCCATATAGGCTTCCATGACGCGCGGATCGCGCGACACGGTGGCGTAATCGCCCTCAGACAGGATCTGGCCGCGTGCCAGCACGGTCAGCCGGTCGGCCAGCGTCGACACCACCTTTAGGTTGTGCTCGACCATCAGGATAGTGCGCCCGGCAGACACCTGCTTGATCAGCCGCGTGATCTTGTCGACGTCTTCCACCCCCATGCCCTGCGTCGGCTCGTCGAGCAGCATCAGCTCGGGTTCGAGCGCGAGCGTGGTGGCGATTTCCAGCGCCCGCTTGCGGCCATAGGCCAGCTCCACTGTCACGGTATCAGCGAAGTCGCGCAGGCCGACGGCGTCCAGCAGCAGCATCGCGCGCTCGTTGAGCTGATCGAGCACCTTCTTCGACTGCCAGAAACGCGTGGAGAGGCCAGTCTTGCGCTGCAGCGCGATGCGCACGTTCTCGAGCACGCTCATGTGCGGGAACACGGCCGAGATCTGAAACGAGCGGATCACCCCGCGTTGCGCCGTGTCAGCCGGCTTCTCGTGGGTGATGTCGACGCCGTTGTAGACGATCGTGCCGCGGGTCGGAATCAGGAACTTGGTCAGCAGGTTGAAGACCGTGGTCTTGCCCGCGCCGTTGGGGCCGATCAGCGCGTGGATGTGGCCCCGCTGCACCTGCAGGCTCACCTCGCTGACCGCCGCGAAACCCTTGAACTCCTTGGTGAGCCCGCGGGTTTCCAGAATGATGTCGCTCATGTCGTCTCCTTCTTCGCGATGCCGCGCATCGCGTCCTCATGCGATCGCTGCCCCCGGGCCTTCGGCCTCTGTACGGGTCAGCACGGATGTGCGCCGGCTAGGCAGGCATCGCCCCTTTTGCCTGGTCGCGCAGCAGAAATTTCTGGATCTTGCCGGTGGAGGTCTTGGGCAGGGGGCCGAACACGATCTGCTTCGGTGCCTTGTAGCCAGCCAGGCGCGCCTTGCAGAAGGCGATCAGCTCCGCCTCGCTCGGGGCATCGGCGCCGTCCTTCAGTGTCACGAAGGCACACGGCACCTCGCCCCACTTGTCGTCGGGCTTGGCCACCACGGCGGCTTCGAGCACCGCCGGGTGCTGGTACAGGGTGGCCTCGACCTCGATCGACGGGATGTTCTCGCCACCCGAGATGATGATGTCCTTCGAGCGGTCTTTCAGTTCGATATAGCCGTCCGGGTGCAGGACGCCAAGATCGCCTGAGTGGAACCAGCCGCCGGCGAAGGCTTCGTGTGTGGCCTTGGCGTTCTTCAGGTAGCCCTTCATCACGATGTTGCCGCGAAACATCACCTCGCCCATGGTCTCGCCATCCGCCGCCACCTGCTCCATGGTGTCGGGGTTGCGCACGCTGACCGCTTCGAGCATGTGGTAGCGCACGCCCTGGCGCTTGAGGATACGCGCCTGCTCGTCCGCCGACAGCCCATCGAAAGCCGGCTTCCATTGGCACAGCGTGGCCGGGCCATAGGTCTCGGTCAGGCCGTACATGTGCTGCACCTTGAAGCCGAGCGCCTCGGCCGCGCGGATGATCGGCACCGGCACCGGGGCGGCGGCCGCATTGAAGCGCACAGTGCGCGGAAAGGCGCGCCGGTCTTCCTGCGGTGCATTGATGAACATATTGAGCACGACCGCCGCGCCACACATGGTGTTGACCTGGTGTTCGGCGATCAGCTGGTACATGGCGCGCGCCTCGACCCGGCGCAGACAGACCGAGGTGCCGCCCAGCGCGGCGAGCGTCCAGACGAAGCACCAGCCATTGCAGTGGAACATCGGCAGCGACCACAGCTTGACGGTATCGTGCGTCATCTGTGTTGCAAGGATGTTGGCCACCGCGTTGAGGTAGGCGCCACGGTGATGGTAGACCACGCCCTTGGGGTTGCCGGTGGTGCCCGAGGTGTAGTTGAGCGAGATCGCCTCCCACTCGTTGTCCGGGCGCAGCCAGTCGAAGTCCGCCTCACCCTCGGCGAGCAGTTGCTCGTAGCTGAACTGGCCGACCCGAGCGCCGGTATCGAACTCGCTGTCGACGACATCCACCAGCAGCGGCTTGCGGCTCGCCATGGCCACGGCCTCGCGCGCCAGCTCGGCAAACTCGCTGTCGACCAGCAGCATCGCGGCCTCGCCGTGGTCGATCTGGAACGCCAGCGTGCGCGCATCGAGCCGGTAGTTCATGGTATTGAGCACCGCGCCGCTCATCGGCACGCCGAAATGCACCTCGACCATCTCGGGGATGTTCGGGCACAGCACCGCCACCGTCTGCCCCACACCGATGCCGCGCTGCTGCAGGGCAGAACCGAGCCGGCGGCTGCGCTCATACACCTGCTGCCAGCTGTAGCGGCGGCTGCCGTGGATGACGGCGACCTTGTCGGGCCATATGCTGGCCGAACGCGCCAGAAACGTGATCGGTGAAAGTGGCACATAGTTGGCCGGATTGGGGTCCAGGCCAATGCGATACGGGTTGAGCTCGGTTGCCGAGTCTGTCATGGTCTCCATCCTCTGCGCCCTGTGGGCCGCGGGTTTTCCTCCATCTCAGCAACAGCCGTGCCATGGGCGTTCAGCTCATTGTTTTTACTTGATTTTTCGATAACCCATAGGGCTTGACGGCTGTTTTCACCGCGGGCAACTGCCTGCCGATCCAGACAGAATTAGAGCTGCCAACCTAATCATTAAGTAAAAACACGCCTCTCCGTGTCTGCTTCTCCAGACACGCATCGATGCTGGTTGTCCTTGGGCGTACCGCACGACGGCATAGCAACAAGCTGATTCGTAAAGGTATTTTTCTAAAGCACATGTAGCGTCAGCTTTTCCAGACAATCGCCACAAGCCGGCACCGGCAATGTGCATGGGCGGCCTGCTGCAAGGCATACCGGCCCACGCCCGACTATAGTGAGTCCGTCACCGTCACGACCCGCACCAAGGAGCAAGCCATGAAAACCCGTGCCGCCGTCGCCTGGGCAGCAGGCCAGCCGCTGACCATCGAGGAAGTCGATCTGGAAGGCCCGCGCGCAGGCGAGGTGCTGGTCGAGATCAAGGCCACCGGCATCTGCCACACCGACTACTACACCCTATCGGGGGCCGACCCGGAAGGCCTGTTCCCGGCCATTCTCGGCCACGAGGGCGCCGGTATCGTGCTCGACACCGGCCCGGGCGTCAGCAGCGTCAAGGCGGGCGACCACGTGATCCCGCTCTACACGCCCGAGTGCCGCCAGTGCAAGTTCTGCCTGTCGCGCAAGACCAATCTGTGCCAGGCGATCCGCGCCACCCAGGGCAAGGGGCTGATGCCGGACGGCAGTTCGCGCTTCTCGCTCGGCGGCAAGCCGCTGCTGCATTACATGGGCACCTCGACCTTCTCCAACTACATCGTGCTGCCCGAGATCGCGCTGGCGAAGATCCGCCCCGACGCGCCGTTCGACAAGGTCTGCTACATCGGCTGCGGCGTGACCACCGGCGTGGGTGCCGTGGTGTTCACCGCCAGGGTCGAAGCGGGCGCCAATGTGGTGGTGTTCGGGCTCGGCGGCATCGGCCTCAACGTGATCCAGGGCGCCAGGCTGGTGGGCGCCGACAAGATCATCGGCGTCGACCTCAACCCGCGCCGCGAGGCGCTCGCGCGCCAATTCGGCATGACGCATTTCATCAACCCGAACGAAGTCGACAACGTCGTCGACCACATCATCCAGCTCACCGACGGCGGCGCCGACTACAGCTTCGAGTGCATCGGCAACACCCAGGTCATGCGCCAGGCGCTCGAGTGCTGCCACAAGGGCTGGGGGCAATCGATCATCATCGGCGTGGCCGAGGCCGGCGCCGAGATCAGCACGCGGCCGTTCCAGCTCGTCACCGGCCGCGTCTGGAAAGGCTCGGCCTTCGGCGGCGCACGCGGCCGCACCGACGTGCCGAAGATCGTCGACTGGTATATGGACCACAAGATCAACATCGACGACCTGATCACCCACACGCTGCCGCTCGAACGCATCAACGAAGGCTTCGAGCTGATGAAACGCGGCGAGTCGATCCGCTCGGTCGTGCTCTACTGAGCGGACGGATCGGCGGGACACCGGGCGGGGGCAGGCCTCACTTGCCGATGCAGAAACGGCTGAAAATCTCGCCCAGCAGGTCGTCGGCGGTGAATTCGCCGGTGATTTCGTTAAGCGCGTTCTGCGCGAGCCGCAGTTCCTCGGCGAACAGCTCGATCTGGCGGTATTGCAATTCGGCCAGTTCGAGGTGGGCGGCGGCGCGGCGGATCGCGTCGAGATGGCGCTCGCGAGCCATGAACACGCCCTGCCCGTCGCTCTCGTAACCGACGGCCGCCAGCAACTGGCTGCGCAACAGATCGACGCCCTCGCCGCGTTTGGCCGACAGATAGACCACCGGTACGCCGCCGAGCTCGGACAGCCCAGCTGCTTCGCCCGACAGATCGATCTTGTTGAACACCTTGAGGCGGCGCAGCTTGTCGGGAAAGCGCGCGAGGATCGCCTGTTCGCCCTCGGTCAGGCCATGGCGCGCATCGAGCAGCATCAGCGCGATGTCGGCCTTGTCGATCGCAGCCCAGGTGCGCTCGATGCCGATGCGCTCGACCGTGTCGGTGGTCTCGCGCAGGCCGGCGGTGTCGATGATGTGCAGCGGCACGCCGTCGATGTGGATTTGCTCGCGCAACGTATCGCGCGTGGTGCCGGCGATATCGGTGACGATGGCCACCTCGTCGCCCGCCAGCGCGTTCATCAGGCTCGATTTGCCGACATTCGGCTGCCCCACCAGCACCACATGCACGCCCTCGCGCAGGATGCTGCCCTGGCGCGCCGTCCTGAGCACCGCGGCAAGCTGGGCCTGGATGCCCTTGAGCTTGCCGTGCGCATCGGCCGCCTCGAGGAAGTCGATGTCTTCTTCAGGGAAATCGAGCGTCGCCTCGACCAGCATGCGCAGGTTGATCACCTGGTCGACCAGCGTACGGATCTCGCCCGAGAACGCCCCACGCAGCGAGCGTATGGCCGAGCGTGCTGCCTCTTCCGAGCTGGCGTCGATCAGGTCGGCCACCGCCTCGGCCTGGGCCAGATCGAACTTGTCATTGAGGAAGGCGCGCTTGCTGAATTCACCAGGCTCGGCCAGCCGCGCACCGAGCTCGACGCAGCGGCGCAGCAGCCGCTTGAGCACCACCGGGCCGCCATGGCCCTGCAGCTCCAGCACATCTTCGCCGGTGAACGAGTTGGGGCCGGGAAAATAGAGCGCGATGCCCTCATCGAGCACATCACCGTCTTCAGCCCGGAAACGTGCGAAGCTCGCATGGCGCGGCGCCGGCAGCCTGCCCAGCACCCCCTGTGCAAGCGCCGCCACACCGGGACCGGAGATGCGGATCACGCCGACGCCGCCGCGTCCGGGCGCGGTGGCAATCGCGGCAATGGTATCGCTCGTCATCATCGTTGGGCTCGCTTGCGTCAATCGGGTTGAGGTCGGGAAACGAAAACGGCAGACCATGCCGGTCTGCCGTTCGAGTATAGCCAGCGCGTCGCTCAGGCGGGCTTCTTGGCCTTGCGCAGCTGATGCTCGATGAACTTCTGCTGCGCAACCGACAGCAGGTTGTTCACCAGCCAGTACAGCACCAGGCCGACAGGGAAGAAGAAGAACATCACCGAGAAGGCGATCGGCATGATCTTCTGCATCTTCGCCTGCATCGGGTCGGTCGGCGCCGGGCTCATCATCGTCTGCAGCACCATCGAGCCGGCCAGCAGCAGCGGCCAGACATAGAACGGGTCAGGCTGCGACAGATCGTGAATCCAGCCCACGAACGGCGCCTGGCGCAATTCGACCGAGGCCAGCAGCGCCCAGTACAGCGCGATGAAGATCGGCATCTGCAGCAGGATGGGCAGGCAGCCGCCGAGCGGGTTGATCTTCTCGGTCTTGTACAGCTCCATCATGGCCTGATGCATCTTCTGGCGGTCGTCGCCGAACTGCTCCTTCAAGCGCTCGAGACGCGGCGCGAGCGCCTTCATCTGCGCCATCGACTTGTAGCTGGCCGCCGACAGCGGGAACAGCACGACCTTGACGATGATGGTCAGCAGGATGATGGCGAAACCCCAGTTGCCGACGAGCTTGTGGCACTGCGCCAAGAGCCAGAACAGCGGCGAGGCGATGATGGTGAAGATGCCGTAATCCTTGGTCAGCTCCAGGCCTGGCGCGAGCTTGGAGATCACGCTGTATTCCTCGGGGCCGGCGAACAGCGGCATGCCGATCTTGCCGGTCTGGCCCGGGGCGATCGCCGGCAGGTCACGGATCACGCCGACCGAATACAGGTTGTCGATCTTCTTGATGTCGTAGCGGCGGTCCGGCTGCTTGGTGCAATCGTCACCGGCGCTGGGCTTGATCTGTTGCGGCAGCCAGGCAGCGACAAAATAATGCTGCACGATGCCGATCCAGCCGTTGTCGCAGGCCGGCACGAAATCTGCCTTGCCCTTGTCGACGGCGCTGAAATCGACCTTCTGGAATTTCTTCTGCTCGGTGTAGACCGCCGCACCGGTGAAGGTATGCACCATGCGGGTGTCGCCGACCGGCGCCTGGCCGTCGCGCAGCAGGCGGAAGTAGGCCGACAGGCTGACCGGCGCGTTCGAGCCGTTGACGATCTCGTAATCGACATCGACGACATAGCTGCCGCGCTTGAAGGAGTAGATTTTGTTGACCTTGATACCGCCGGTTTCCGGCGCTTCGAGCTTGACCTGCAGGCTATCCTGCCCCTGAGCCAGCTGCACCGCCTGGGCCGGCAGCTTGAACAGGGTGCGGTGCGTCGGTAGATTGGGCAGGTTCTGGCCGAACAGCCCGGTCTGCGCAATGTAGACACGTTCCTTGCCGTCTTCGAGCAGCGTGAATGGCTGCTTCGAGTCCTCCACCGCCCCATGCTTGACCAGCGACAGCTTGCGGATATCGCCGCCCATGGCGTCGATCTCGACATTCAGCAGATCGGTGACGACCTTCATACGGCTGGCCGACTGCAGGGCCACGCGGGCTTCGGCCGCGGCGGTGTTGACCGCTGCGGGCGCCTGGCCTGCCGGCGCGGATGCGCTGGCGTGCGGCTTCGGATTGTATTTCTCTTCGTATTTCTGCCAACCGAACAGAATACCGATCGAGAGAATCATGAACAGGATAAGACGACGGGTTTCCATGCAAGTCCTGTATTGGTTCGGGTCAGGGCACCGGATCGTGCCCACCGGGGTGGAACGGGTGGCAGCGGCAGATACGGCGTGTGGCCAGCCAGCCCCCCTTCACCACGCCATGTTTTTGTACGGCCTCGATCGCATACTGCGAGCAAGACGGCGTGAAGCGGCAGCGAGGCCCGAGCAGCGGGCTGATCGTGTACTGATAGATGCGGATCAGGAAGACGAGGATGCGCGACATTTCTTCGCGAGCCTCCTGAACAGGCTCAACAATTCTTCCCGCACCGCTACAGCCTCTTCCGGGCCAAACGCCAAGCGCGGCCAGACTATAACATCCAGTCCGTTCACGTCGCCATCATGGAGACGGAAGGTCTCGCGGACGAAGCGCTTCATATAGTTGCGGGCGACAGCCCGGCGCGCCACCTTCTTGCCGACCACCATGCCCAGCCGGGCGTGGGTCAGCCCATTGGGGCGGGCCAGAACCTGCAGGCGGTCGCCACGAACCGAGCAGCGCAAATTAAAAACGGATGAAAACTCATCCGCTTTTAACAACTTCTGCTGACGGCTAAAGCGCGGCAAAGCGCTTACCCGACCTTATACGGACAGGCGATGACGACCCTTGGCGCGACGTGCGGCGATCACAGCCTTGCCGCCACGAGTCTTCATGCGAACCAGGAAGCCGTGGGTGCGCTTGCGGCGAACCACGGACGGTTGATACGTGCGTTTCATGTTGCTACCCCAAATGCTGGACGAAATAAACGAGAAATTAGACGCCGAACCACAAGGCATTGTCAATGCTTATTTTTTCCCCCCGCTGTGGATAAGTTCTCGCAAACTGGCTAGAATGTGCCTCTCTTTGCCGGCTTGGGCGCACTCCGCCCGGACGGGCGCATCGCCTTGTCCAGCCAGGCCCGACGCGGGTTTCCACAGCCGCGCGGCATCACCACAAACCACTCCGACCTCAAAAAACTAGAAATGCCGCTACAAGAGCAGTTTTGGCCTTCTTGCCTGTCCACGTTTGAAACTGAGCTGTCAGCTCAGCAGTTCAACACATGGATCAAGCCGCTCAAGTTCGAAGAGGACGAAGACGCGCTGCGCCTGATCGCACCCAATCGTTTCACCATCCAGTTCGTCAAGGACCGCTTCCTGTCGCGCATCGAAGAGCTCGCAGGCACGTATTACGGCCGCCCAGTCAACGTCGCACTGAGCCTTGCTGCGCCCATCGCTGAACCCAGGAACGGCACGAGTGCCGAGCCCGGCAAGCCGCAGCCGGCGGCCAAGGCGGCCGCCTTCAAGCAGATGGGCGCGAGCCACGAGACCACGCGGCTGATTCCGACCTACACCTTCGACAATCTGGTCACCGGTAAGGCGAACCAGCTCGCGCGCGCCGCCGCGATGCAGATCGCGGAGAACCCCGGCGTCGCCTACAATCCGCTGTTCATCTATGGCGGCTCGGGCCTGGGCAAGACCCACCTGGTGCACGCCATCGGCAACCTGGTGCACCAGCAGAACCCGCAGGCCAAAATCCGCTACATCCACGCCGAACGCTATGTGTCCGACGTAGTCAAGGCCTATCAGCACAAGGCTTTCGATAAGTTCAAGGACTACTACCACTCGCTCGACCTGCTGCTGGTCGACGATATCCAGTTCATCAGCGGCAAGAACCGCACACAGGAAGAATTCTTCTTCGCTTTCAACACGCTGATCGAATCGCACAAGCAGATCGTCATCACCTGCGACACCTTCCCCAAGGAAATCAAGGAGATGGACGACCGCCTCGTGTCTCGCTTCGGCTGGGGGCTGACCGTGGCGATCGAGCCGCCGGAGCTCGAGATGCGCGTGGCGATCCTGCTCAAGAAGGCCGAGCAGGAGAACTTCAAGCTCGACGACAATGTCGCATTCTTCATCGCTCGCCATATCCGCTCCAATGTGCGCGACCTCGAAGGCGCCCTGAAGCGGGTGCTCGCCTACTCGCGCTTCACCGGCAACCCGGTGACGCTCGATCTGGTCAAGGATGCGCTGAAGGACGTGCTGGCGGTGGAAAACCGGCTAGTGTCGGTGGAGAACATCCAGAAGATCGTGGCGGATTTCTACAAGATCAAGCTGTCCGACATGCACTCGAAGAAGCGCAGCCGCAACATCGCCCGGCCACGGCAGATTGCGATGGCGCTGGCCAAGGAGCTGACGCAGATGTCGCTACCGGCGATCGGCGAGGCCTTTGGCGGACGCGATCACACCACGGTGCTGCATGCCTGCCGAACCATTGCCGACCTGCGCGAGTCGGATCCGCAACTGAAGCACGACTATCAGGTGCTGATGCAAATGATCAAGGGCTGATCACCCGGTATAGATAAATTTGATCAAAATTGCTGATTTCATTAAAATTTTCGGCATAGACCGAAGCACAGAACAGGAAGAATGCAAATGGTATTGATGCAGGCTGAACGCGACCTCATCCTGAAGCCGTTGACCACGGTGACCGGCATCGTCGAGCGCCGTCATACGCTACCCATCCTGTCCAACGTATTGATCGAGAAGAAGGGCCCACAGCTGTCCTTCCTCGCCACCGACCTGGAAATCCAGATCGTGGCCCAGGCACCGGGCGAGCTGGCGGGCGAAGACTTCTCCATCACCGTATCGGCCAAGAAGCTGCAAGACATCCTGCGCGCCATCCCCGATGCAGCCACGGTCACGCTCGACCACGCCGACGGCAAGCTGACCGTGAAGGCCGGTAAGAGCCGCTTCAACCTGCAGACGCTGCCCGCGGAAGACTTCCCCAAGCTAGCGCCTGCCGCCGGCGGCCAGATCGCGTTCGCGCTGCCACAAAAGACACTCAAGCACCTGCTGTCGCAAGTGCAATACTCGATGGCACACCAGGACATCCGTTACTACCTGAACGGCCTGTGCATCGTCACCGACGGCCGCGAGCTGAAGCTCGTCGCCACCGACGGCCACCGCCTCGCGCTGGTCAGCCACGAGCTCGATGGCGAAGTCGAAAAGAGCGACCTGATCCTGCCGCGCAAGACCGTGCTAGAGCTGTACAAGCAGCTCGGCGACAGCGACGACGCGGTCAACATCGAGATCGGCCAGAACCAGGTGCGCTTCACCTTCGCGGACGTGGTGCTGACCTCCAAGGTGGTCGACGGCAAGTTCCCCGACTACAACCGCGTGATCCCGACGCGCAACGACAAGCACCTGGTGATCGACCGCCAGCTGCTGCAACAGGCACTACAGCGTGCCGCAATCCTGTCCAACGAGAAGTTCCGCGGCGTGCGCGTGGTACTGATGAACGGCATGATCCGCATCCTGTGCAACAACAGCGAGCAGGAAGAAGCGCAGGAAGAGCTCGAAATCGACTACGTCGGCGAGCCGCTCGACATCGGCTTCAACATCACCTACCTGCTCGACGTGCTGGCGAACGTGCCGGTCGAGACGATGAATTTCTCGTTCGGCGACGCCATGGGCAGTGCGCTGATCACGCTGCCGGACAATGACCGCTTCAAGTATGTCGTGATGCCGATGCGCATCTAGTCCACGCACCGCATCACACCACACGCCGGCCTCCAGCCGGCGTCAGCGTTTTTTAGATAACGAGCGGCGGAACGCGAATCCGCAGCCAAAAGCAGTAAGAGGGCACCATGTCTGATATCCAGAACCCGGCACCAAGCGAAAACGGCAACAGCTACGACTCCAGCAGCATCCGCATCCTCAAAGGGCTGGAGGCCGTGCGCAAGCGCCCGGGCATGTATATCGGTGATACCGGTGACGGTACCGGCCTGCACCACATGGTGTTCGAAGTGCTCGACAACGCCATCGACGAGGCGCTGGCCGGCCACTGCGACACGATCAAGGTCATCATCCACCCGGACAACTCGATCTCGGTCGAGGACAACGGCCGCGGCATTCCGACCGACATCAAGGAAGACGACGAATTCAAGCGCTCCGCCGCCGAAATCGTGATGACCGAGCTGCACGCCGGCGGCAAGTTCGACCAGAACTCGTACAAGGTCTCCGGCGGCCTGCACGGCGTCGGCGTGTCGGTGGTCAACGCGCTGTCCGACTGGCTGCGCCTGACCATCCGCCGCGAGGGCAAGGTGCACTCGATGGAATTCCGCCAGGGCGTTGCCGTCGAGCCGTTGCGCGTGGTCGGGCAGACCGATCATCGCGGCACCGAGGTGCACTTCCTCGCCTCGATCGAAACCTTCGGCCTGGTCGAGTTCCACTACGAGATCCTCGCCAAGCGCATCCGCGAGCTGAGCTTCCTCAACAACGGCGTGAAGATCGAGCTGATCGACCGCCGTAACGCCAAGGAAGAAACCTTCGCATTCGAGGGCGGCGTGAGGGCCTTCGTCGAATACGTGAACCGCAACAAGAGCGTACTGCACCCGCACATCTTCTACGCGCTGGGCGAGAAGGAAGGCATGTCGGTCGAATGTGCGATGCAGTGGAACGACTCCTACCAGGAATCGGTGCTGTGCTTCACCAACAACATTCCGCAGCGCGATGGCGGCACGCACCTGACCGCGCTGCGCAACGTGATGACGCGCACGCTGAACCAGTACATCGAACAGAACGAGATCGCCAAGAAGGCCAAGATCGAAACCACCGGCGACGACATGCGCGAAGGCCTGTCCTGCGTGCTCTCAGTCAAGCTGCCGGACCCGAAATTTAGCTCGCAGACCAAGGACAAGCTCGTTTCCAGCGAGATCGGCCCGGTCGTGCAGGAAATCCTCAATGAAGCGCTCAGCAGCTTCCTGCTCGAAAACCCGTCCGACGCCAAGATCATCACCGGCAAGATCGTCGACGCCGCCCGGGCCCGCGAGGCCGCGCGCAAGGCCCGCGAAATCACGCGCCGCAAGGGCGTGATGGACGGCCTGGGCCTGCCCGGCAAGCTGGCCGACTGCCAGGAAAAAGACCCGGCACTCAGCGAACTCTACCTCGTCGAGGGCGACTCCGCAGGCGGCTCCGCCAAGCAGGGCCGCGACCGCAAGTTCCAGGCCATCCTGCCGCTCAAGGGCAAGATCCTCAACGTCGAGAAGGCGCGCTTCGACAAGCTGCTCAGCTCGCAGGAAGTCGCCACGCTGATCACCGCGCTCGGCTGCGGCATCGGCAAGGACGAATACAACCCGGAAAAGCTGCGCTACCACCGTATCATCATCATGACCGATGCCGACGTCGATGGTGCCCACATCCGCACGCTGCTGCTGACCTTCTTCTACCGCCAGATGCCCGAGCTGGTCGAGCGCGGCCACATCTACATCGCCCAGCCGCCGCTGTACAAGGTCAAGCACGGCAAGACCGAGCGCTACCTGAAGGACGAGCACGAGCTCAAGCAGTTCCTGCTCAAACAGGCGCTCGACGGCGCCGAACTGTACGCCAGCGAAGGCGCGCAGCCGATCAGCGGCGACGCGCTCGACGCCCTGGCGCGCGAATACCTGCTGGCCGAAGCCGTGATCGAACGCGAGAGCCGCGTCATCGACCAGGCCGTGCTCTACGCCCTGATCCGCGACCCCGGCCTGATCGAAATCGCCACCCAGGCCCAGGCCGAAGCCGGCGCCGCCAAGCTGCAAGCCGCGATCGGCGAACCCAACTTCGCCGTGCGCGCCGTGCACGACACCAAGAACGACGTCTGGGTGCTCAAGATCGAACGCCAGCAACACGGCAACCTGAGCTACTGGTACATCGACCAGGATTTCCTGCAAAGCGGCGACTACGCCCAGCTCAAGAAAACCGGCGAAGCCCTGCTCGGCCTACTCGGCGAAGGCAGCTACGCCAAACGCAGCGAACAACGCCGCTCTGTCGCCGACTTCAAGCAGGCCCTCGACTGGCTGCTCTCCGAAGTCCGCCGTGGCCTCACCATCCAGCGCTATAAAGGCCTGGGCGAGATGAACCCGGAACAGCTATGGGAAACCACGATGGACGTCACCGTGCGCCGCCTGCTGAAAGTGCAGATCGAGGATGCGATGGCAGCGGATGATATTTTCACCACGCTGATGGGTGATCAGGTCGAGCCGCGACGCGCATTTATTGAGCAGAATGCGTTGGTGGCGCGGAATATTGATGTGTGATGTTGGCAATGCCTAACTGGTACAAACATACTATTTGGGTAAACTTCAACGGCATTTTTCGCACGACGGCATTGAATCATTTCCGTAGCTGGATTATTCAATATAATGTGAACTATTTATCTCTGCTGTTCACCGTCAGAAGCAGTATTGACTATTGTGCTAGCTATAGAGAATCCAAAACAATCAGGGGCATCTAACTCTGGGCGAGTTTCGTGGTTTCCATACTACGCAGGCTATTCACCTGATTTTGTTCGTGCGCTCCTAAACTCTGCGGAGCTTTCACACAAATCCACTATTCTTGATCCATGGAATGGTGCGGGAACGACAACAATGGCGGCCCTCGAACTTGGTTATGAATCGATTGGGTTTGACCTTAATCCGGCGATGGTCGTTGCCGCCAAGGCCCGTTCGATCAACCCACGAGATTGCAACAGCCTTTCTCCCTTGGCAGCGGACATCATTGAGAAAGCCGGTAAAGAAAAATTTGATATTCAATTTGACGATCCTTTAACGACTTGGCTCTACCCACAAGGCGCAGGAATCTTTCGGAGAATCGATATAGCAATACAGAAGCTTTTACTCCCTATTGAGCAACATTCAATAGATGGTGAAAGAGGCGTTAATTGCATGTCGGATATTGCTGCATTCTTTTATACGGCAATGTTTAGAGTTCTGAGAGATGTATTGAAGCCTTTCATTCCATCGAATCCTACTTGGACAAAGCGACCGAATTTAAATAACCGTCTTTCGATTGAAGAGCAATCGGTATTTGCTTTATATATTAAGCAAGTAAATGAAATGGCTTCTGTTCTTCAATTCGAGAGTTGGGGGCTAACAGCCCTATCAGCGAAAACCACAATAGCGACGGGCACTTCCGAGGCACTAGCTGTCGATGACTCATCAATTGATATGGTGGTTACATCGCCACCATATTGTACGCGGATAGACTATGCCGTTGCGACAATGCCAGAGTTGGCAATATTGGGATATCGGCCGAAAGATAGTTTTCAGGATTTGCGGCGCAAAATGATAGGTACGTCCACGGTTCCAGTTGCCGCCCCTACAATAATGAGGGAGTGGGGAGAAGAGTGTTTAACATTTCTTGAACGTCTGCGGCTACACGATTCAAAAGCATCGAGCACTTATTACTACAAGAGCCATGCACAATACTATGCAAGTATTTATAACTCGCTAAAGGAGATAGCCAGAGTTATGAAAGATGGGGGTAAGTGTGTGCTGGTGGTTCAAGATTCATACTACAAAGAAATCCACAACAACCTCCCCTTGATTACCGCGGAGATGTTTAGCTCGATAGGGTTAAAAAAAATCACCTCTTTGGACTTTCCGGCAAAAGCCAGAATGGGTAATAAACACCCATCAACTAAAAAGTACGGGCTGCGTCGGGCAACTGAAAGTGTTATTTGTCTTCAGAAATCTGCCTACAATTGCCCATTATAAAACTTTAGGATTGGCAAATGAATTTCAGTGCTATGGACCATGATGATGAGGTACCCGCATCAGAGAAAGATGAAGAGTCAATTTCTGACGACCCTCCAGAGATTGAAGGCATTGAGCCAGAGACAACTGGAAATTCTACTTGGGAAAACAAAGCGCGCCAATTAATGCGCCAAATCGTTACCCAAAAGGTAGATCTTCCAATTTCTAAGTTGGCAGCGATGATTGACGATGGAGAAATCGATCTTGCACCAACGTTTCAGCGCCGGTTGAGGTGGACTCGCTCACAGCAGTCTCGCTTAATCGAGTCCGTAATCATGAACGTGCCTATACCCCCGGTTTTTTTGGGCGAATATGAACCTGGCAAGTATTTGGTGTTGGATGGCCGTCAACGCCTTACGGCGCTGTATGAATATCTTACCGGAAATTTTAAGCTCTCTGGATTGGAGGTCTGGACAGAACTGGTTGGAAAAAAATTCTCAAATCTACAAAAAATGCATGTACAGGGTCTAAGCAGCCCTGCTCAGGCAATAACGCGGCGATTTGTACCCGCGGTTTTGATCCTTCATGAATCTGTTCCTGAGGTTAAGTACGAGGTGTTTGATAGACTTAACACTGGCGGTGTAATAGCAGAGCCAATGGAGGTGAGAAATGCTATATATTATGGACCATTCAATAAACTTCTTCATGAAGCATCAGAATTAGAGGAATTCCGACGTTTATGGGGAATACCTCTTGATACAAAAGGAAGGGAAAGGAATGGAATATATAAGAGAATGGCCGATTTGGAAATGGTTCTTCGGTTTTTTGCATTTCAGGACTACAAGAAATTTGATGGAAGTTTGAAGGTTTTTTTAAATAACTTTATGTCCAAAAGAAACGAAGAGTATACAACAAATAAAACTCTTCTAGACAAGGATCATGAGCTTTTCCTTGAAACAATGAAGCGTGTTTTGTTTTTGCTCGGGGACAAGGCTCTACATAGACCAATATCGAAAGATAGCGTTTCAAAATTTCCTTCCGCCCCTTATGCAGATGCAATCCTTTACACCGTATCAAAACTCTCGAATGAGCAGATTACTGAGAAAAATGGATTGAAAATTCGTGAAACTCTTTGTAATTTATGCCTCAATGACAAGGCTTTTGTAAAATCAATTACAGTTGGAACAAATGCGAGAACAGCGGCTGACTACAGAATTGAAACTGTAGTAAATGCTATATTGGTCAAACAATAAAGTCGATTGCACTAGTTTAAATAGACAGAATGCAGGCAGCCCTCTCCAGTTTTGACGATTCCCTAAATCGAATTCGTGATGTAGCAAAGGATATGGAGACTCGGATATTGGCCGCACCTCCTGAGGAACGGCTCCGAGATGAAACATTGCGTTGCGCTTCTACAGTAATTCTTAGTGGCTTTTTTGAAAGTTTTCTTAAGGATTGCACTCAAGCCTATGTGACGGCCATATGCCAAAGAAATATTCCCTTTGCGCTCTTGGCAGGCAAAATGCAATCTCACCACTTCGTCGCAGGTGGGCAGCTATTGGGGCAAAGATACAGGAAAGAAGGGCGAGTTTCCTGGGTTAAATCAGACCATCTTGATATTGCTAGGAGGCTATCCTCCCCAGCAAGCCCTGGAAACGATTATATTCTCCTATGGGAAGCTTATGCTAACACTGAAGGCAATCCTAGCCCGGTAGTAATTGATAAAATACTTGACACTCTTGGAGTGGATCAGCGAAATCTTCGCTTAGATGCCGTGACGGGAGGAAAGTATTCAACACTAAAGCTAGCGTTGGGGTCTTTCATTGAGGTTAGAAACGAATGCGCCCATACAGGAAGCTCCTTAAACATTCCTACATCTGCAAGACTAGTCGAGTATTGTGACTTATTGTTTACGATCGGCGCGGCGATCGTTGCCGTGCTCGAAATAAAATTATCTGAATCTCCTTTGGGAGTAGACATTAACAATTCAGGAGCATCCGAGTTGTCTAGAATACCCGGGCTTGGCCAAGCAAAAATTGATGCATTAATTCAGTACCGTACGACTTATGGCCGGCTATCAAAGATAGAGGACGTTCTGAAAATTCCGGGGATAGGGAAGAAACTGTTTGATGTGATCAGATTACATGCTCACGTATAGAACACGCAGGAGATCGACTTAGTCTCCCCGTAGCTCGTTCTTCACTTGTAACAGCCCCCCCCTCCCGTGCCGATCCCTCCAGCCCTCACCACCCTAGCTAGACAACCCCGCCACCCTGCCCCGCGCCGCATGCAGTTTCTGGTAGCTGTCGATCAGCCGCTGATGCCGATTGAGGCCTTCCAGCTTCATGCTCGTTGGCGTGAGGCCGTGGAAGCGCACACTGCCGTTGACTGAGCCCAACGCCGCGTCCATGTGCGGGTTGCCGAACATGCGGCGGAAATTGGCTTCGTAGTCGTCCAGCTCGAGCTCGTCGTCGAGCAGCACCTCGAGCACCACGTTCAGGGCCTGGTAGAACAGCCCGCGCTCGACGGTGTTGTCGTTGTATTGCAGGAAGGCGCCGACCAGCTCGTGCGCCTCTTCAAATTGCTTCAGGGCGAGATGGATCAGCAGTTTCAGTTCGAGAATCGTCAGCTGGCCCCAGACGGTGTTTTCGTCGAACTCGACGCCGATCAGGGTGATGATGGTGGAGTAGTCGTCGATGACGCTGTCTTCCAGCCGTTCGAGCAGGGCTTCCAGGCTGGCGTCGTCGAGGCGGTGCAGGTTCAGGATGTCGTCGCGGAATGATAGCGCGCGGTTGGTGTTGTCCCAGATCAGGTCTTCCACCGGGTAGACTTCCGAATAGCCTGGCACCAGGATGCGGCAGGCCGTGGCGTCGAGCTGGTCGTACACCGCCACGTACACTTCCTTGCCGAGCGCTTCGAGAATGCCGAACAGGGTTGCGGCTTCGTCGATGTTGGAGTTTTCGCCATGGCCGGAGAAATCCCACTCGACGAATTCGAAATCGGCCTTGGCGCTGAAGAAGCGCCACGACACCACGCCGCTCGAATCGATGAAGTGCTCGACGAAGTTGTTCGGTTCGGTGACGGCGTTGCTTTCGAAGGTCGGCCGCGGCAGATCGTTCAGGCCTTCGAAGCTGCGGCCCTGCAGTAGCTCGGTCAGGCTGCGTTCGAGCGCGACTTCGAGGCTCGGATGCGCGCCGAACGAGGCAAACACGCCGCCGGTGCGCGGGTTCATCAGGGTGACGCACATCACCGGGAACTGCCCGCCCAGCGAGGCATCCTTCACCAGCACGGGAAAGCCCTGCGCTTCGAGGCCCTGAATCCCGGCCACAATGCCGGGGTATTTGGCCAGCACGTCCTGCGGCACATCGGGCAGCGCGTATTCGCCTTCGAGGATTTCGCGTTTCACCGCTCGCTCGAAGATTTCGGACAGGCACTGCACCTGCGCTTCGGCCAGCGTGTTGCCGGCGCTCATGCCATTGCTGAGGAACAGGTTGTCGATCAGGTTGGTCGGGAAATACACCACCTCGCCGTCCGACTGGCGCACGTAGGGCAGCGCGCAGATGCCGCGCTCGATATTGCCGGAGTTGGTGTCGTACAGATGCGAGCCGAGCAATTCGCCATCGGGGTTGTAGATCTGCAGGGTGTGTTCGTCGAGCATGCCTGCCGGCAGCGCATCGCCGGGGCCGGGCTGGAACCAGCGCTCGTCCGGGTAATGCACAAAGGCCGCGTTGCCGATGTCTTCGCCCCAGAACTGGTCGTTGTAGAAATGATTGCAGTTGAGCCGCTCGATGAATTCGCCCAGTGCCGAGGCCAGTGCGCTTTCCTTGGTCGCGCCCTTGCCGTTGGTGAAACACATCGGCGAGTGCGCGTCGCGGATATGCAGCGACCACACATTGGGCACCAGATTGCGCCACGAGGCGATCTCGATCTTCATGCCGAGGCCGGCCAGCACGCCCGACATATTGGCGATGGTTTGTTCCAGCGGCAGATCCTTGCCGAGGATATAGGTGCTCGCTTCTGCGGCCGGGCTCAGCGTCAGCAGGGCCTGCGCGTCGGCATCGAGGTTCTCGACCTCTTCGATCACAAACTCCGGCCCGGTCTGCACCACCTTCTTGACCGTGCAACGGTCGATCGAGCGCAAGATGCCTTGCCGATCCTTGTCGGAAATGTCCGCCGGCAACTCGACCTGGATCTTGAAAATCTGCTTGTAGCGGTTTTCGGGATCGACGATGTTGTTCTGCGACAGGCGGATGTTGTCGGTCGGGATGTTGCGCGTCTCGCAGTACAACTTGACGAAGTAAGCCGCGCACAAGGCCGATGAGGCCAGGAAGTAATCGAACGGCCCCGGCGCCGAGCCATCGCCCTTGTAGCGGATGGGCTGATCGGCGATGACCGTGAAGTCATCGAACTTGGCCTCGAGGCGAAGCTTGTCGAGAAAGTTGACCTTGATTTCCATGCGGGCATTCCAAAAAAACGTTTAAGACGGATCGGCCGCCATTATAGCGTTACCTATCCGGGTGGTAGCGCGGCTCGTAGCTATCGTCGGGCCGCGCCGGCAACGGGTTTGAGCGCAGGCCGGCGGGTGTCGTCGTTCATCATCACGCCTGGCCCTGCACCGCGCGGCTGGCGCGGCCCAGCCGGCTGACATCCACCACCTCCACCGTCCGCGCGCGAAGCTGGCCGCAGCCGCCGTCGACATCCTGGCCGGCGCTGTTGCGCACCTTGGTTAGCACGCCGCGGCTGTGCAGGTAGCGGACGATCTCGACGATGCGCGCGCCGTCCGGGCGCTGGTAGTCGTCGCCTTCGAGGCTGTTGAAGGGGATCAGGTTGAGCACGGCGTATTTGCCCTTGAACAGGCGCAGGATTTCGTCGAGCTCGTCCTGGCCGTCGTTGATGCCCTTGAGCAAGGTCCACTGGTACTGGATCGGGTAGCCGATCTGGCGTGCGTAGTGCTCGCCCAGCTCGATCAACTCGCGCGGGGTGATCTTCGGGGCTTTCGGCAGCAGGTGTTCGCGCAGCTCGGCCTTGGTGGTGTGCAGTGACAGCGCCAGCGCCGGCTTGACGCGCTGCAGCGGTAATTGCTCGAACACGCGCGGGTCGCCGACGGTGGAGAACACCAGGTTCTTGTGGCCGATGCCGCCGTCGGTGCCGAGCAGGTCGATCGCTTCGAGGACGTTGGCGAGGTTGTGCGCGGGCTCACCCATGCCCATGAACACAACCTTCTTGACCGGCCGGTGCCGCCGCGCCAGCACGACCTGGGCGACGATCTCGGTGCTGCTGAGCTGACGCAGCAGGCCGCTCTTGCCAGTCATGCAGAAGCGGCAGGCCACCGCGCACCCGACCTGGGTCGAGACGCAGACGCCATCGCGCGGCAGCAGCACGCTTTCCACCATCTGCCCGTCGGCCAGCGCCACCAGCAGGCGGGCTGAGCCATCGGCGGCCGGGTGCTCGGTGTGGACGCGGGCCAGCCGGTCGAGCTCGGCGGCGAGCTGCGGCAAGCCGTCGCGCACCGACAGCGGCAGGAAGTGCTCGGCCAGCTGCCGGCGGCAGGCGTCCAGCGGACGGCCTTGCAGCCAGGCACGCACGACCCGGTCGCGGTGAACCGGTAGCGCGTTGAGATCGGCGAAGCGTTGGTGGAGGTCGGTGAGTCGCATGGGGCTCGCATCTTACCACCCGGCCCGTGCAAGCGACAAAGCTAAGCGCTTGTAAACAAAGGCTGTCGAGGCCACCGTACCGCTTTCCCAGCCGGCACACTGGACGCCTTCGCCACGCGCTTGGCACGGCTTGACCTGCATCAAGCGATTCGACATTGTTTCAATGCCGCGTAGGCACTTAAGCACGCATTAAGCCCTACCATCCATATTCGCCTCTATCATCACGATGACCCGTGGCCGAGAACGCACCCACGGCCGGCACATATCGACAGAAAGACGACCCATGACGACTCGCACTCCCCTGGTCCCGGCGGGCCAACAAGGCACGATGCTGAAGCTGCTGGCGGCGGCAATGATCGCGATGCTGCTGGTGATCCCCAGCGGCATACACTGGATAGTCCAGCACCACCGGCCGGTGGTGGCCGGCACCGCCGGGCAGCCCGTCGCGGCCCAGCCCATCCTCACCAATATTGCGCTGGCACGCGACATCGTCCGCCAGCAGATTGTGTCGCTCGACGGTGGCGACACGGCCACCCAGCGGCGGCAGGCCAAGGCGCTGTTCGACGCGGCCATGGCCATGCTGCCGGCTGGCACCAAGGCGGATCGCGAACTCGGCGCGATCGTCGATCGGGCCAATCACGGCTTCGACATGCTGAGCATTGCCAAGCCCCAGATCCGCCAGGCTGGCGCCGCCGAGCTGCTGCAAGCGCTCGACGACGCGGAGCAGTATTTCCAGCGGCAAGCCGCGCGCTGACAAAGGCGGGTGCGGGACCGCCGCCCGGCACCTCGCTCCCAGTCAGCGCGGCGCAGGCCGCCGGCGTGCCCTGCGTCGGGGGCTCTGTGTGGATAGACGGTTTTGACAGACAGGCCTAGCACTGGCTGGGTCGTGCTAGCCCTGCTTGATATTGCGCGCGGCAGTGGCGGCAGTCACCCGCGCGCCGAAAATCCACCGCCACGCGGTGGCTCGCTGCCCGCCAAGGCCCGCCAAGCCTCGGCTGTCTCGCGATGCCAGGCGGCCTTTTGCTGCCAGTCTGCCTGTTGCCCGGCATCGCTGGCGAGTTGGGCTGCACGCTCGCAGGCGGCGGCCTCCTGTTCGTGCCACTCGGCCAGCTTGCGGGCCTTGGCCTGCCAGGCGTTGTCGGGCCTGGGGGCCGAGGCGTAGGGGTTTTTCACGCGGTCGCTCCTCCGTTGCAAGGTGTACATGCATGGCGGCGATGCGTGGCCGCAGACGGCCCGGCTCGCCGTACGTCAGATCGACGGCCGCGCCCGGGCCCCGCTCTTTTCCTGGTACATATTCGCGTCCGCGTGGCGCAGCAGTTGCGCCTCGTCGCTGCCATGCTCGGGGTAGTGGGCGATGCCGATGCTGACATCGACGTCCAGCGCTGCGGGGCCGAGGGTGAGCGGCCGCGTAACGTCGGAGCGGATCTTTTCCGCCACCGCTTCGGCGTGGGTGAGCCGATCGATGTCCTCCAGCAGCACGACGAATTCGTCTCCGCCGATGCGTGCGGCGGTGTCGGTTTCGCGTATGCAGCGTTTCAGGCGCTCGGCCACTTCCCGCAACAGGAGGTCGCCCACGCCGTGGCCATGGGTATCGTTGATCAGCTTGAACTTGTCGAGGTCGAGGTAGAGCAGCGCAAAGCAGCTGCCATCACGCCGGGCGCGGGCGAAGGCGAGTTTCAGGCGGTCCTGCAGCAGCCTGCGGTTGGCGAGGCCGGTCAGCTCGTCGTATTGCGCCATGCGCTGCAACCGCGAATACAGCTGCTGGCGCTCGACGGCGGCCGATATCTGCGCCGAGATGAACTGCAGGAATTCTTTATCGGCGTTGGTGTAGCGCAGCTCGCAGCCGGTGCGGCGCAAGATGACGGCGCCAATGACGCCATCCTGCGCGCTGAGCGGGATGCCTAGCCAGCACAGGGTGCGGTGGCCGTCGGGCGGGCAGGCCGGATCGGGACGCAGCGAGGTGATCTCGGGTGTGATCAGCAGCGGCAGGCCGCTGTGGATGATCTCGGCGGCGATGGCCTCGGTCGCCAAGCGCGCGTCGGCCGGTTTATCGCCGTTGGCATCGATGTGGTAAGCCAGGCTCAGCTCGTCGCAGCCCTCCTCCCGCAGCGCGACGGTGAACTGGCGGGCGGGCAGTACGCTGCCGATGATCTGGTGGATGTGGTGAAACAGCGCGGGCAGGTCGTTTGCCCGGTGAGCCGCCTCGGAAATGGCGTAGACCACGGCCTGCCGCGCCTCGGCCTGCTTGCGCGCGGTGATGTCGTGAGCAACGGCGATGCGCACCTGATCGTCTTCTGACCAGCGCGCCGACCACATGACGTGGACGACACCCCCATCCTTGCGGATGTAACGGTTCTCGAAGTGCGGGTTGGGCTGGCCCGCCATGATCTGGCTGGCGGCGCTCAGCGTGGACTCGCGGTCTTCCGGCACCACCAGCTCGATCATCGGCCTGCCGACGACCTCCTCCGGCCGGTAGCCGAAGATGCGCTCGAATGCCGCGCTGACATGCACATAGCGCCCCGCCTTGTCGACCACGCAGACGGCGTCGAGCAGCAAGTCGATGAAGCTGGCGAGCGGTACGTCACCTTTGGCCACCATGGGCTTGAAACATCCTTCTTGTGCACTGCACTCAGTATGCATCATCTGCTTGCGGATTGCGTGTGCTCGACAGGTCCCCACGGCCATTTTCCGGCAATGCGCCCCACCCGGCTCAGCCGCGGCCGGCCTTGCGCCAGTTGAGCGGCGATATCCCCGTCCAACGCCGGAACGCCCGGTTGAAGGCGCTCTGCTCCGAATAGCCGAGCAGCAGCGCGACCTCGGGCAGGGTCAGCCGCGGATCGCGCAGATAATCCTCGGCGATGCGGCGGCGCGTGTCGTCGAGCAGCGCACGGTAATGCCAGCCGATGGAGCCGAGCCGGCGCCGCAGCGTGCGGCCGGACAGGTTGAGCTCGGCCGCGATGCTGTCGAGCGAGGGGTCTGCCTGCAGCAGGTGGCGCGTGATCAGGCGGCGGGCGTCGTTGAGCAGATGATCCTTTTGCGGCAGCGCAGCGAGCATGGCATCGACCTGCCGCTCCAGCATGGCGGCAAGCGCGGCGTCGGACTGGCGCAGCGGCAGGCCGAGCAAGGTGGCGGGGAAACGGATGCAGGTGGCCGGCTGGCCGAAGTGCACCGGGCAACCGAAGAAATCGGCATACGCCGTGCAATCGGCCGGCGCGGGCTCGACGAAGTGCACCGACAGCGGCGTGGCCGCGGTGCCGGTGATGTGACGCGCAAACTGCACCAGCGCAGCCAGGCCGCACTGGTTGGCGAGCAGGCCGATGGCGCGCGAGTCGTCGCTCCATTCGAGCACCAGCGCCTCGCCAGCGAGATAGTGGCGCACCGGGCTCACGTCGTGCACCAGCCGCTGGTAGCGCATATAGCGTTCCAGCGCGGCCGGGACGGTGCTGGAAGCCAGCAGCACGTAGCCCAGGGGCCCCAGGTGGGCGGGCGTGATGGCGGCGCCGAGATGCAGGCCGAGCGCGGGGTCGCCAAGCTGGCGTGCAGCCAGCGCGAGCAGGCTGCGCCAGCGTTCGGCCGGGTAGCTTGGCTCGCTGCCCGGCGCCGGTGTCGGCTCGCCGAGCACGGCGGCGCTGTCGAGACCCCGCGCGGCGAGGTGGTCGAACAGCAGGCGGGCGTAGGAGCCCGGCACGCTGCCGGCAAGCGGGGCGGTGGGCGGCGGAGTGGCGGTCGGGCACATGGCCTGAAGTGTCAAAAAATCTGTCCGACTCTGTCAAGCCTCGCCGCGTGCGTGCGCCCTAATATTGGCGGCACAACGACAAAGGAGACCATCATGATGGCTGCATCGGCCGCCCAGGCCCAGTCCCTGTTACGCGATTCGTCGCATTTCCAGTGGTATGTGATCCCGCTGCTGCTGCTGGTGCTTTACGCCTACGGCGAGCAGGCCGCCGAGCGACGCTGGAGCGTGGTGCTGGCGGGGCTCGCGTTCTGGCTGATGGACTGGATCAACGAGATCTGGAACGGCCTGCTGTTCCATTTCTCAGGCTTCGCGCCGGCCTGGGGCACGCCGGGCAGCTCGGCCTACGTGATCCTGATCGGGCTCAATATCGAGATCAGCTTCATGTTCGCGATCATGGGGCTGTTCGCGGTGCGCCTGCTGCCGCGCGACCGCTCGCTGACGCTATTCGGCATCAACAACCGCTGGCTGCTCGCCTGCGTGAACTCGGTGCTGTGCGTGATCGTCGAGCTGTGGCTCAACCACATCGGCGCGCTGACCTGGGAGTGGCGCGGCTGGAACGCAGGCGCGCCGCTGCTGATCTGGCTGATCGGCTACATGCCGTTCTTCGTCGTCGCCTACTGGGTGCACGACATGGCGTCGCACCGGCGCCAGATCGCGGTCGTCGCGAGCCTCGCGGGCATCGTGGCGGCGGGGCTCGGTGTGTTTGCCGGCGGGCTGGGCTGGATCTGAGCCAGACAACAGGGGCCGGCGCCGTCCGCTCGGTTAAAATGGCGGTCAACCCCAGCCTGCACGCCGTGCGGGCTGGCCACTCACCGCAAGCGGCACGGAACCCCGATGAACGACGAACTTCGGATTGAAGACCTCCAGCTCGGCGACGGCAAGGAAGCCGTCAAGGGCGCCCTGATCACCACGCAGTACACCGGCTGGCTCGAAGACGGCACCCGCTTCGATTCCTCCTACGACCGCGGCAAGCCTTTCCAGTGCGTGATCGGCACCGGCCGCGTGATCAAGGGCTGGGATCAGGGGCTGATGGGGATGAAGGTGGGCGGCAAGCGCAAGCTGTTCGTGCCCGCGCACCTGGCCTATGGCGAGCGCCAGGTCGGCGCCCATATCCAGCCCAATTCGAACCTGATCTTCGAGATCGAGCTGCTCGAAGTGCTGACGCGGGATGACTGAGGCGCCCTTCCCTGCGCACCAGGGACGGCCGACGGCAGCGCCGCGCCCATGGCCGGCGCCAGGGCATTCGCGTGGCGGCAAGTAGTGGCGCCGCCCCGGCTTCCCTGCCAGCATGGCTGCGCGATCTTCATTCGAAGACAGCCGTAAGCGTTTACGTCAATCAACGCGCGACTTCCACCGGCTCTTGTCGGGGTTGTATTTCTCCGTCGCCCGCGGCGGAGAAGGCGCCTTGCCTGGCCGGCTTAATGGAGCTGTCATGAGCCCTTCGACATCGCAATCCTTATTTGCCACCCGCAAACTGCCGGCACGCTACGCCGGCATCGTCATGCCCTTCCTGCTGTCGCTGCTGATGACCTGCATCGTCTCACTCATCAGCACGTTCAAGAGCATAGGCTGGGGCGTCCATTTCCTGCAGGTATGGCCTGGCGCCTGGGCGCTGTCGTGACTCATCGCGTTCCCGGTGCTGTTGCTGGTGTTGCCGGTAGTGCGCAGGTTGACCGCCCTGCTGGTACGGTCGGCCTGAGCGCCGGATCAGGTACGCCCCCGGTGCAGCTGCATGACGGAGCCGTATCGGCAACATTGAACCCCGCCGAAAATCAGACGTAACGTCTGATAATCCGTATGCCGCCCCCGCTCGATCTGCATGGGTTGGGCGGCTATTCCTTTGCCGGCAGGGTCGCTGCCGGTCACTTTCTCCCCTTTCCCCTCTCCCACGCTTGCACCTGACTTTGCCGCTTTTCCGCGCCTGACGGGCCATTTTGCCATTCATATAGTGTCACGCTCCATACCGGCAATCACTGAAGACCAGCCTCTGAACAAGACCCCGCCACAATCAAAGTTCGGACATTATGTCTTTTTCAGAAGAAAATCTAGAGAAGCAGATTGAATACACTTGTGCATTCGACATTATCAGACATAATATCTGATGAATCTTGCGGGCTTTTATGGAAACGCACGCAAAATCCAGCATAAATAGACGTTTTGTCTATCGTGCTTCGCCAGGGTAGGCGTAGGCAAGCTGGCATTCGACTTCGACGACATCACCGGGCAGGCCAAAGCGCTGAACCGCCACCTCCCCGAGCACCTGGTACCGCGTGCCGCCATCGACCAATAGCACAGGCGGCTCCGACTGAGCCCCCCCCCAACCCTCCATCCATTTCAACCGACAAGGAAGCACCATGCTCACGCACCCAGCCCGCAAATACCGCGCCTTCACCCCGATAGCCTTGCCTGACCGCACCTGGCCCAGCCAGGCGATCAGCCATCCACCGATCTGGATGAGCACCGATCTGCGCGACGGCAACCAGGCGCTGATCGAGCCGATGTCGGTGGCGCGCAAGCTGCGCATGTTCGAGCTCTTGGTGGCGGCCGGCTTCAAGGAGATCGAGGTGGCCTTCCCGTCTGCGTCGCAGACCGATTTCGACTTCGTGCGGCAGTTGATCGATAACGGGCTGATCCCGCCCGACGTGACCATCGAAGTGCTGACGCAAGCGCGCGAGGACCTGATCCGCCGCACGCTCGATTCGCTGCGTGGCGTGCACCGCGCCATCGTGCACCTGTACAACCCGATCGCGCCGTCGTTTCGCCGCATCGTGTTCGACAGCGACCGCGACGGTGTGAAACGGATCGCGCTGCAGGGCACGCGCCTGATCAGGCAGATTACCGCGACAATGCCGGAGACCGAGTGGGTGTTCCAGTATTCGCCCGAGACCTTCTCGGCGACCGAGATCGACTTCGCGCTCGAGGTGTGCGACGAGGTCAGCGCGGCATGGGCGCCGACGCCCGAGCGCAAGATGATCATCAACCTGCCGGCCACGGTGGAGATGTCCACGCCGAACACCTATGCCGACCAGATCGAGTGGATGCACCGCCACCTCGCGCGGCGCGACAGCATCATCCTCAGCGTGCACCCGCACAACGACCGCGGCACCGCCGTGGCCGCGGCCGAACTGGCGGTGATGGCGGGTGCCGAGCGCGTCGAGGGCTGCCTGTTCGGCAATGGCGAGCGCACCGGCAACGTCGATCTGGTGACGCTGGCGTTGAACCTGTATTCGCAGGGCGTGCACCCCGGCCTCGATTTCTCCGACATCGATCAGGTGCGCGAGGTGGTCGAATGCTGCAACCAGCTGCCGGTGCACCCGCGCCACCCCTATGCCGGCGATCTCGTCTACACGGCCTTCTCCGGCTCGCACCAGGACGCGATCAAGAAGGGCTTCGCCAAGCAGCGACCGGACGCCTGCTGGGAGGTGCCCTACCTGCCGATCGACCCGGCCGACGTGAGCCGCAGCTACGATGCGGTGATCCGCGTCAACAGCCAGTCCGGCAAGGGCGGGGTGAGCTTCCTGTTGCAGCAGGAATACGGCCTCGACCTGCCGCGCCGGCTGCAGATCGAGTTCAGCCGCGCGATTCAGCGCGAGACCGATGCCCAGGGCAAGGAGATGACGGCCGAGGGCATCTACCGCCTGTTCCGCCACGAGTATCTCGACGGCGCCGCGCCCTATGCCTACCTCGGCCACCGCATGGAGGACCAGGCCGGAACAGGCGCGCAGCAGGTGCGGCTGGCGGCGACAATCCGGCGTGACGGCGTCGAGCAGCAGCTCAGCGGGCACGGCAACGGGCCGATCGACGCCTTCGTGGCGAGCCTCGGCCTGCCGCTGGCGGTGGTCGACTACCATGAGCATGCGGTCGATGCCGGCGCGGGCGCCGACGCGGTGTGCTATATCGAGATGCGTGTGGCGCAGGGCGGCGTGGTGTTCGGCGTCGGCATCGACGGCAATATCGTGGCGGCGGCCCTGAAGGCCATCCTGAGCGGCCTGAACCGGCACCTGCAGGCACAGGCGGCAACCCAGCCGCAGCTCGCGGCAGTCTGAGCGCCGGCCCAGTGCTTGCTGCATGGGCTTGATTCTGGCTCATGCGCGGCTCATGGCATCACGCAGGGCGGTTCCGGGCGCAGCCGGGTTGCGCGTTCAACGCCGCCAGCCCGGCTGCCCCCGTTCGCGCGTCAGACACCCGCTGGCGGCCCGTCACGGCTGCGTCGATTGCCAGCCCTGGCGCAGCTTTGCCGTGGCATTGTGCGGGAGATGTCTATAAATAAGCATGCCTGGCCGCTGCCGACGGGAGATTCCCGCCCCGCTTCCCTGCCCTGTCACGCGCGAGTCGCCAGGCGCCGCCCCAGAACGAGAACAACGGACCCGAGGAATCGTGAGGCTCGCCACCGCCGCCTGCCCTGTACCGCCGCCCCCACGCCAGGGCCATCGCAGCGCTGCTGAGCCGGCGCTCGCCGCGGGCCACGCCACGGCCGGGCCAGGGCCAGGGGCCAGGGGCCGCGCGTGAACGCGATGATCGCAGCGATCCACTGGATCGAGTCCGTCTTCCGCGCCATTCCGCTGCCGGTGCTGGAGGTATGGGGCCGTTTCAGCTATGTGATCGGGCTGATCGTCGCCGTCTTCGCGTTTGCCGGTTTCACCTTCCGTCCCGGCAACGGCTGGGGGCTGGCCAGGGCGCGCCAGACATGGGATGCGCGCGCGCTGTGGAGCGCCACGCTGACCTTCGTGCTGATCCCGCTGGCAGGCTGGATCGGCGCCAGCATCGTACTGGTGGAAGGCGCGCAGACCTTCGAGTCGCTGAAGGACCTGGTGGTCTGCGTGTGCCTGCTGCTGTTCGGCTACCCCGCGCTGCTGGCGGCGCCGCCGGCCTATATGCTGTCGGACATGATCGAGGGCGTGCCGCCGGATTTCATCCACAACTGGTTTTTCGGCTACTTCACCTCGCGCGCCTTCTTCTGGTTGCTGTACCAGTTCATCGGCAAGAACCCGGACTTCCGCCGCCTGCATACCTGGCTCTGGTATCTCGTGTTCGTCGCCATCGAGATGATGCTCGATCCGCAGCAATGGGGTTATATCTGCTCCGAGAAATTCACCACCGAGATTTCCTACCGCGCCATCACGCCGGCGCTGTTCTTTACCCTCGCCATCACCTGGGCACTGGTACCGCTCGTCATGCTGGGCGCGCTGCCGCTGACCAGAAAGCTCAGCCTGTTCTGGGCCGACATCCCGCACCATGCGAGCGAATGGAAGCTCGGCCACCACCGCCTGTTGTGGAGCAGCGGCGACGGCCAGACACCGGCCCAGGGCACGGCGGCCAAGGGCGGCCTGCCGGTGCGCATCATGCTGGCGGCCCCCTTCATGCTGCTGATGCTGGCAGTGGTGGGCGCGACGGCCTACCTGACGCTGAAAAGTGCCGAGCACAGCTCGGAGAAGCTGGCCAGCCGCCTGCACCATGAGGTCGCCGACAACATCAACCTGCAGCTCGATGATTTTCTCGAAGAGCACGCCGGCGGCAGCGGCGACCAGAACATCGCCGGCATCCGCAGCCTGCTGCACGACCTGGAGCTGGCCCGCCACGGCCATGCCTTCATCCTCGACGCCGCGGGCAAGCTGATCGCCTCGTCACGCGAGCCGGCCGTCGCCGTGCCCCAGTCGCGCCAGGCGCGGGACAGCGCCGACCCGGTGGTGGTGGCGGTGTATCACGCGCTGAGGGCGCGCATCGGCAGCCAGGGCCAGTTGCAGCGGGAGCTGCAGTTCCGCATGGACGTAGTCACCGCCAAGCCGCTGGCGCGCGAGACCTGGCTGGTGCAGGCCACGCCATACGAGGACAAGGACAGGCACCACACCGACTGGATGCTGATCACCGCCATCCCCGCCTCCTATTACCTGGAGGGCGTGTTCCAAGGCAACAGCCGGGCGGCGATGATGATCGCCTTTGCCCTCGCCATCGCGGTGAGCGTCGCCGGGCTGCTGTCCACGCTGGTCACCGGCCCGCTGCGCCGCCTCTCGCGCGCCAGCCACGCACTGGCCATGGGCGACCTGTCGCAGCGCGCCAGCGGCAGCCGCATCGAGGAGCTGGATGCGCTGGCCCAGGCCTTCAACGAGATGGCGAAACGGCTGCAGGGCTCGTTCGACGAGATGATCGGCGAGGTCAATATGCGCAAGCAGCGCGAGGCCGAGCTGCGGCAAAGCGACGAGCGGGCCCGCTCCAGCGAGGAGCGCCTGCAGCTGGCCACGCGGGCGGCGCAGATGGGCATCTGGGACTGGGACGTGGCGCGCAACCAGCTGATGTGGGACGACTCGATGCGCAAGCTGTACGGTGTCGGCGACGATGGCTTCAGCGGCACCTTCGAGGCCTGGTCGAACAGCCTGCTGCCCGAGGACCGCGTGCAGGCACTGGCCGACAGCGCGGCCGCGCTGGCGGGCGAGCGCGAATACGACACCGAGTTCAGGATTCGCTGGCAGGACGGCTCGATCCACCACATCAGGGCGATCGCGCAGACCATCCGCGACGCAGAGGGCAAGGCCATGCGCATGGTCGGCGTCAACTACGACATCACCGCGGCCAAGCTGGCCGAGCAGGAGCTGATCCAGCACCGCAGGCACCTCGAGGAGCTGGTCGGCGAGCGCACCGCCGCGCTGTCGGTCGCGGTCGACCGCGCACAGGCATCGAGCCGCGCCAAGAGTGCCTTCCTGGCCAATATGAGCCACGAGCTGCGCACGCCGATGAACGCGATCCTGGGCTTCTCCGGCCTGCTGCAGCGGGACGACGACATCAGCGACGCACAGCGCGAGAAGCTGGCCATCATCAACAAGAGCGGCGAACACCTGCTGACGCTGATCAACAACGTGCTCGACATGTCGAAGATCGAATCGGGCCGCGTGGAGCTGCGTATCGAGCCCTTCGACCTGGCGGGCCTGGTGCGCGACGTCACCGACATGCTGAGCGCGCAGGCGCAGGAGAAAGGGTTGCGCCTGTCGCTCGAACTCGCGCCCGGCGTGCCGCACACCGTGCGCGGCGACGAGGGCAAACTGCGGCAGATCATCGTCAACCTGCTCGGCAACGCGCTGCGCCACACGCACGAGGGCGGCATCATCCTGCGGCTCGCCACCCGGCCCACCGGCGCCGACATCCGCCTGCTTATCGACGTGGAGGATAGCGGCATGGGCATCCGCGCCGACGACCTCGCCCACATCTTCGAGCCCTTCGTGCAAGGCGGGCGCCAGGCGTCACGCAGTGGCTCGGGCCTGGGGCTCGCCATCAGCCAGGAGTTCGCGCACATGATGAACGGGCAGATCAGCGCGACGAGCTCGCCCGGCCTGGGCTCGACCTTCCATGTCGAGGTCGATGTCGGCCAGGCGGAAGCGGCGCCACTGCCGCCGCCGGCCGACGACCCGCGCGAGGTGGTGCGCCTGGCGCCGGGGCAGCCGCCATGGCGCGTGCTGGTGGTCGAGGATCAGGCGGACAACCGGCTGCTGCTCGAAACGCTGCTGTCCCGGGCCGGCTTCGAGGTGCGCACGGCCGGCAACGGCGCCGAGGCCATCGACGTGTTCCTGCAGTGGCACCCGCAGCTGATCTGGATGGACCAGCGCATGCCGGTGCTCGATGGCCTCGAAGCCACGCGGCAGATCCGCCGGCTGCCGGGCGGCGAGGCCGTCAGGATCGTTGCCGTCACCGCCTCGGCCTTCATCGAGCAGCGCGACGAGATACTCGCTGCCGGCACCGACGATTTCATCAGCAAGCCCTACCATGCGCGCGACATCCATGACTGCCTGGCGCGGCTCCTCGGCGTGCGCTACGAGTACCGCGAGGCATCAACGGCCGCCTCGCCGCCGGCGGGCTCGCTCGCCGAGCCGCTGGCAGCGCTGTCGCCCGCCCGGCGCCAGTCGCTCGAAAACGCGCTGGTCGCGCTCGACGCGGACGAAATCGGGTACGCCATCGCCGACATCGCGCAGACGGCGCCGGCACTGGGCAGCCTGCTCGCCTACCACGCCAACAAACTCGACTACGCGGCCATCCTCGATGCGCTGCAATCTCTGCAGACAGGGGCGCCATCATGAGCGAGCACGGCATCATCCTGATCGTCGACGATACGCTGGCCTCGCTCAAACTGCTCGCCGACACGCTGAAGGCGGAAGGCTACACCGTGCGCGCCGCGCAGAGCGGCGAGCTGGCGCTGCGCGCGGCCGCGCTCAACCCTCCCGAGTTGATCCTGCTCGACATCCGCATGCCCGGCATCGATGGCTACGAGACCTGTCGCCGGCTCAAGGCTGACCCGACAACCCGCGACATCCCGGTGATCTTCCTGAGCGCCGGCGGCGCATCCGAGGACAAGGTGCAGGGTTTCGCGCTAGGCGCGGTCGATTACATCACCAAGCCGTTCCAGCACGAAGAGCTGTTTGCCCGCGTGCGCACCCATCTGCTGCTGCACCGGCTGAGCAGCCGGCTCGAGGCCGAGATCGAGGCGCGGACGCGCGAGCTCGGCGCCAGCGAGGCAAGGCTGCGCACGATGATCGAGCGCGCGCCGGAGGCAATTCTCCTGTTCGATGTCGACCAGGACTGCATCGTGCAGGTCAACAGCAAGGTGGAGCAGCTCAGCGGCCTGCCGCGGGCGGCGCTGCTCGGCCACTCGCCTGCCGTCATGTATGCGCCAGAGCAGCCAGGCCAGCGCTCGCTCGGGGAGACCATAGAGGAACACGTCCAGCGCGCGCTGGCGGGTGAGGAGGTGGTGTTCGAGCGCCTGGTCCGCACGCCCGGCGGCGCCGACATCCCCGTCGAGGTCCGCCTGGTGGCGATGCCACCCGACGACCGGCGGCTGTTGCGCGCCAGCTTGATCAACATCTCCGAGCGCAAGGCTGCCGCCGCGCAACTCGACTATCTGGCTCACTACGACACGCTGACCGGGCTGCCGAACCAGATCAGCCTGCGCAAGCAGCTCGCCCAGGTGACCGAGGACAGCACGGCGGGCGCACAGCGCCACGCAGTGATGATGATCGACCTCGACAACTTCAGGTACATCAACGATATCCGCGGCCATCATTACGGCGATCTGTTGCTGATCCAGGTCGCCAACCGGCTGAAGGAGCTGGCGCGGGGCCGCGGCTTCGTCACGCGGCAGAGCGGCGACGAATTCGTCGCGGTGTTCACCCAGCTCGATCAGCAGGCCGACATTGCCGCCCTGGCGGAGGAAATCCTGCGCAGCCTGACGGTGCCCTACCTGATCCACGGCCTGGAGGTCGCCTGCACCGCCAGCATCGGCATCTGCGTCTATCCCGACGATGCAGCCGACCATACCGAGTTGATCCAGCACTGCGACCTGGCGCTCGATCATGCCAAGTCCATCGGCAAGGGGCGCTACCAGTTTCACGATGCGGGCATGGATGCCGCGCTACTCCAGCGCCTGACGCTGGAATCCGAACTGCGTACCGCGCTCGAACACGAGCAGCTGGTGCTGCATTACCAGCCGAAGGTCGAGCTGGCATCCGGCCGCGTGGTCGGCCTGGAGGCGTTGATCCGCTGGCAACACCCGCAAAAGGGCATGGTGCCGCCGGCGAGCTTCATCCCGGTGGCAGAACAGACCGGGCTGATCCCGCAGATCGACCGCTGGGTGCTGCGCCGCGCCTGCCACCAGCTCAAGGCCTGGCAGCAGGCGGGTATGGAGGCGGTCAGCGTGTCGGTCAACATCAGCGCCTCGCACTTCGAGGACGACAACCTGATCCAGTACATCCAGTCGCTGCTGGCGGCCACCGGCCTGCCCGCCTCGCGGCTCGACCTCGAGATCACCGAATCGAGTGCGATGTCGTCGCCCGACAAGGCCATCGCGCTGATGCGCAAGCTGGTCCAGCTCGGCGTCACCATCTCGATCGACGATTTCGGTACCGGCTACTCGTCGCTGTCCTATCTCAAGCAGTTTCCGATCCACACGCTGAAGATCGACCGCTCCTTCGTCACGGACGTCTGCCACGACAGCAACGATGCCGTGCTGTGCGAGATCATCATCTACCTGGCCCACCGCATGGGCCTGAACGTCGTCGCCGAAGGCGTGGAAACCGTCGAGCAGCTGCGCTATCTGAGCAGCATCGCCTGCAACACGGTGCAGGGTTATCTGTTCAGCAAGCCCCTGCCGGCGGACCAGGTGCAGGCCTTCGTCACCAGTCACCTGCCACGGCAATACCAGGCACCCCTTCTGCCATGACGGCACGCCGCCAGTTTCGCGCCTGACGCGGATGCAGGCGACGCCTACCGTTTCGGTGCGCCCAGGACGACAAAGCGCAAGTCTCGTGACGGGCAGCGCGGGCCGGGCGGCTACGCCCCGGCTCCCGGCTCGGTGCTGACCGACCACCAGCGCGGCAGCAAGGCCGCCACACGGCGCTGGGCAAAGCGGTCGTCCATCAGCCACACCACGCCGCGATCGCTGGGGGTGCGGATCACCCTCCCCGCCGCCTGCACCACCTTCTGCAGGCCCGGATACAGGTAGGTGTAGTCGTAGCCGGCACCGAACACAGCCTCCATGCGCAGCCTGATCTGCTCGTTGACCGGGTTGACCTGCGGCAGGCCGAGCGTGGCGACAAAGGCGCCGATCAGCCGCTCGCCGGGCAGGTCGATACCCTCGCCGAAAGCGCCGCCGAGCACGGCAAAGGCGATGCCCTGGCCGCCCTCGGTGAAGCGCGCGAGAAACTGCTCGCGCTCGGCCTCGGGCATGCCGCGCGACTGCGCCCAGACCGGGATCTGCGGGTAGCGCTCGGTGAACTGAGCCAGCACCCGCTGCAGGTAGTCGAAGCTGCTGAAATAGGCAAGATAGTTGCCCGGCTGGCGCGTGTATTGCGCGGTCATCAGCTCGCAGATCGGCCCGGCCGAGGCGGCGCGGTGCGGGTAGCGCGTCGAGATGCGGCGGCTGATGTGTACTGCCAGCTGCTCGGCGCGGAACGGCGAATCGACGTCGATCCAGACGGTAGCGTCGGGCAGGCCGAGCAGGTCCTGGTAATAGCGCGGCGGGCTCAGCGTGGCCGAGAACAGCACGGTCGAGCGCGCGTCGGCGAAGCGCCGGGCAAGGAAAGGCGCAGGGATCAGGTTTCTCAGGCACAGCGTGGCGTGGCTGCGGCCATGCGGTGCATCTGCCTTGCTGATATCGAACAGCGAGTGCAGGTCGAACAACTCGGCCATGCGCGAGAAATGCAGTGCGTCGAAATAGAACTGCTGCAGTGCCGCGTCGGTATGGGCCGGGTGCTCGGCCAGAAAGTCGGTGATCGCGCTGGTGGCCTGCATCAGCGCGGTGAGCAGCGTTTCCGGCGCGCTCGGGTAGACCTGGTAGTCCTCCGCCTGTGCCCGCGCCAGCTCCGCCCAGCGGCGCCAGAGCTTGTCGAGCGGCTTCTTCAGCGGCTCGGGCGCGCTGTGCCGCAGCTGGCGCAGCGCCGCCTGGTCGAGCTCGGCGCTGTACATCTTGCGCGCCCGCTCGACCAGGTTGTGCGCCTCGTCGACGAGCACGCCGATGCGCCACTGGCCATCGAGGGTGAGCGCGTAGAGCAGCCCGCCGAGATCAAAATAGTAGTTGTAGTCGCCCACCACCACGTCGGCCCAGCGCGCCAGGTCCTGGCTCAGGTAGTAGGGGCAGACCGCGTGGGCCAGCGCGATGTCGCGCAGCGTGGCCTGGTCGAGCATCGGGCCCGCGCCGCACACGGCCGCCTGGCGCGCGGCCGGCAGCCGGTCGTAGAAGCCGCGTGCCAAGGGGCAGGATTCGCCGTGGCAGGCCTTGTCCGGGTGTTCGCAGGCCTTGTCGCGCGCCACCAGTTCGAGCACGCGCAGCGGCGGGCGCGGCTCGCCGGCCGCCAGCCGGCCCAGCGCATCGAGCGCCAGCCGGCGGCCCGGCGTCTTGGCGGCGAGAAAGAACACCTTGTCCAGCGCCTGCGCCGGCATCGCCTTGAGCAGCGGAAACAGCGTGCCGACGGTCTTGCCGATGCCGGTGGGCGCCTGCGCCATCAGGCAGCGGCCAGTGCTGGCCGCCTTGTACACCGCCTCGGCCAGTTGCCGCTGGCCGAGGCGGAATGTCTCGTGTGGGAAGCGCAGCGCCGTCAGCGCCGCGTCGCGCGCGGCACGGTGGGCCGCCTGCTGCAGGGCCCACTGCAGGAAGGCCTGACAGCTCTGCTCGAAAAACGCGCGCAGCGACTCGGCCGTGTGCAGCACTTCGAGGACGCTCTCCTTCTGGCTGCCGATGTCGAAATACACCAGCGCCAGCGTGATCTCGTCGAGCCCCAGCTGCCGGCACAGCAGCCAGCCGTAGACCTTGGCCTGGGCCCAGTGCAGCTGGCGGTGGTTGTCAGGGATGGCATCGAGCCGGCCGCGGTGGGTCTTCACCTCCTCCAGCCGCCGGCGCGCCGGATCATAGCCATCGCAGCGGCCGCGCACCTGCAGCGGGCCATAGTCGCTGCTGAGCGGCACCTCGGCCTGATAGCCCGCGCCACGGCGCGCCGCCACCAGTTGATGGCCCATGATGCCTTCCTGTGCGGTAGGGGCCGGGGTGAAGCGTAGGTCGAGGTCGCCGCGTTTGGCGACAAACTCGCACAGCTCACGCACCGCGACCACATGGCTCATGGCGCGGCATCCGCCCATTGCACGTAGCACACCGATACCGGCATGCCATGTTCGATGCAATAGTGCAGCCAGCGGATCTGGTTGTCCTGCAGCCGGTCGCCCGGGCCCTTGACCTCGACCAGCCGATAGCGCCGCTCGGCGGGCCAGAACTGGATCAGGTCCGGCAGGCCGGCGCGGTTGGTGCCGATGTCGGCCATGAGGCGGCGGAAATACAGGCGCAGATGGCTGGCCGGCAGGCAATCGAGCGCCAGCGCCAGTAGCGCCTCATCAAGCACGCCCCAGTAGACGAAGGGCGACTGGGTGTTGAATTTGTCGCGGTAGCGCTGGCGGATCACCTCGCGGTAGGCCCCGCTGTCGAGCAGCGCAAAGCAGGCATCGAACTGCGCCACCCGCCGCGCCGCGAAATCTGCCGCGAGCAGGTCGGCCGGGCCGCTGTGGAAAGGGTGGAAGAAGGCGCCGGGCACGGGCGCGAAGATCGCATCCCAGCACAGGAGCCCGAACAGCGAGTTGATCAGCGTATTCTCGACATAGTGCACCGGCGCCTCGGGCCGGCGCAGGTGCGCGAGCACGGCCTGCTCGACCGGCACGCCGGGCGCCGGCTGCGGCAGGCTCAGCTCGAACTGCCCGATCGCCGCGCTGGCCGGCGCCGGCAGCCGCGCGAGCCCGAGCTGGCGCCGCAGCCGCGGCATGATGCGGCCCAGCTGCTGGCTCTCCGCCTCGCTCTCGGGAGCCAGCGCGGCAGCCTCGGCCAGTGCCAAGGCGTCGGCGTAGCGTTCACAGCGTTCGAGCATGCGGATCGCCCGTCCGCGCGCGCCGGGGTGGCGGATAGCCTGGTAAAGCGCCAGCGCCGCCGGCCACGCACGGGCCTTTTCATGCTGCTGGGCGAGCTGGAACAACAGCCGGGCACGGCGTGCTTCGAGCCAGGCGTTGTCCAGCGCTGTGGCGGGGATGTCGGCGAACAGCGCCTCGGGCGCCTCACCCTGCGCCAGCCGCTCGCGGCAGCGGTGGAGATGCAGGTAGTCGTCGATGTCCTGCCGTGTCTGAAAGCCGCGCGACGATGGCGCCAGCGGCACCGGTTCGTAGCGGTAAATGCCGAGATCGGCCAGCACGAACTCCGACCACGCCTGCCGCAGATTGCCGAAGAACATCAGCCTGAGCCGCTCGCACAGCGCATCGACGCTGACGCAGTATACCGTGTCGCCAGCGGTGGGCCACCAGTCGGCCAAGCGGCGCGCAGCAACGTGCTCGGGAGCCAGCCGCGCCAGCAGCTCGGCCTTGCGCGCGCCGCGGGCCACCGTGCCAAACACCTCAGCCAGCTCGCCCAGCGTGAAGAGCCCGAACAGCTGCGGCAGCGTCAGCTCCGGCTGCGCATCGAGCCAGCCGGCCTCGACCAGCGGCACGGCGGCGGCCCCCGCATCGCCGATCTCGGCGTAACGCAGCTTGCTCGCGCGAAACAGCTCGCCCTTGCGCATCACCATGCGCACCAGCAAGGCCTGCGAGACAGCCGGCAGCGCACCGAAGCCCGCGACGAAACGGCGCTCGTCGTCGCTCAACAGGTCGTCGTAACGCCCGGCGAGCCAGGCCAGCACCGTGCGGAAGTTGTCGAGGTAGTAGAAAGGGTTGGGCAGCGCCGGCATGATCAGGCATCCACTGAGGCGGGCTGGAAATATATCCATCAGTATCGCGGCAGCGGCCGCCGAGGGCAAGCCGGCAGCATGCGCAGCGGGCCGAATCGCAATATGGCAAAAACCCACGATGGCGCGCGGCGGGCCGTCCGCCATCGCCATCAGCCGGGCGCAGTGTATTTCCTTGCGTTACCATCCATACTCATAAATCAAAAATATGGCAACGCGCGTAACTACCCCGCGACGACGTTGCCTTGACACTGGATAGCATGGGCAGGGACAGATGAAGCTGGCCGGATACACCATCAGGGATGTGATCTATTCCATCGACGAGACCGTGATCGCCCAGGCCGAGGACGAAGCGGGCGAGCCGGTGGTGCTCAAGTACCACAACACCCCGCACCCCTCGCTCGAACTGCGCGCACGCTGGCAGCATGAGCACGAGGTGCTGAAGCGCATCGACTCCGACTGGGTGATCAAGACCTACGGCCTGCGGCAGGTCGACAACATCCAGGTGCTGGCGCTCGAATCGTTCTCCGCCACCAACCTGTCGCAGCTGGCCGCGCACAACCGGCTGTCGTTCGCCGAACGCATCCGCATCGCGATCCAGCTGGCCTGCGCGCTCAGCGACGTGCATCGCCACGGGCTGATCCACTGCGACATCTCGGCCAAGAACGTGCTCGTCGACACCGCCACGCTGCGCGTCAAGCTCTGCGATTTCGGCATGTCCACGCGGCTCGACCGCGAGCCCCGCCAGGCGCCGGACAGCTACCCGCGCGGTACGCTCGAATACATCTCGCCCGAGCAGACCGGCCGCACCAATCTCGAGGTCGATTACCGCAGCGACTTCTATTCGATGGGCGTGACGCTGTACGAGCTGTTCCTCGGCACGCGGCCGTTCGTCTCCGACGACACGGCGGCGCTGCTGCACGCCCACCTGGCGCTGCTGCCGACACCGCTGCACGAGGCCGACCCGGCCATTCCACGCCCGCTGTCCGACGTCGTGCAGAAGCTGCTCGCCAAGTACCCCGACGACCGCTACCAGAGCAGCCATGGCCTCATGCACGATCTGCAGCATTGCCTGACGCAGTGGCAGACGCAGCGCCGCATCGAGCCGTTCACGCTGGCGGCGGCGGATGTTCCCGAGCGCTTCTGCGTGTCGCACAAGCTCTACGGCCGCGAGGCCGAGTGCACCGCGATACTGGCCGCGTTCGAACGCACCAGCCGCGGCCGGGCCGAGCTGCTGCTGGTCAGCGGCTATTCCGGCATCGGCAAGACCAGCCTCGTCAACCTGCTGCACAAGCCCGTGGTGGCGCGGCGCGGCTATTTCATCCGCGGCAAGTGCGATCAGTACCGCCGCAACCAGCCCTATGCCGGCCTGATCCAGGCCTTCCAGCCGCTGATCAGCACCCTGACGAGCGAGGGCGGCGCGCGCCTGGCCTACTGGCAGCAGCGGCTCGCACGGGCCCTGGGCGACCATGCCGCCGCCGTGACGGCGATCCTGCCCAGCCTGGCCCAGATCATCGGTGAGCCGGCGCCCTTGCAGCCGCTGCCGGCGGCCGAGCTGGAAAACCGCTTCCATATCGCCTTCCGCCACCTGATCGACGCCCTCGCCTCGCGCGAACAGCCGCTGCTGCTGTTCCTCGACGACCTGCAATGGGCCGACCAGTCGACGCTGAAGCTGGTGCAGCAGCTGGTCGCCGACGACCACGAACGCAGTCTGCTGATCGTCGGCGCCTACCGCGACAACGAGGTCGGCGACGGCCACCCGCTGCGGGCCGCGATCACTGCGATCGGGCAGGTGCAGGGCGTGCTGCACCAGCTGCGCCTCGACAACCTGCGGCTCGAACACGTCGAACAGCTGATCGCCGACACGCTGCGCGACACGCCCGCCCACGTGGCGCCGCTCGCCGCGCTGTGCATGGAAAAGACGCAGGGCAACCCGTTCTTCCTGAACCAGTTCCTGCTTGCGCTGCACGACGGCGGGGCGATCCGCTACGACCGCGATGCCGGTGCCTGGCAATGGGACATGGCCGACATCCGCCGGCGCGAGATGACCGACAACGTGGTCGAGCTGATGCTGGACAAGCTGCGCCAGCTCGACCTTGGCGCGCAATCGCTGCTGTCGCTGGCGGCGCATCTCGGCGGCAGCTTCGACATGCGCCAGCTGGCGCTGGTCAGCCGGCACGATGCCGGCGCCACCGCCGCGCTGCTGTGGCCGGCGCTGCAGGCTGGGCTGGTGGTGCCGCTCGACGAGGATTACAAGTTCGACCAGATGCCGGAAAGGCTCGCCCGGTCGCGCTACCGCTTTCTTCATGACCGCGTGCAACAGGCCGCCCACAGCCTCACGCCGGAGAGCGAGCGGGCAGCGCTGCAGCTCGAAACCGGCCGCCTGCTGCTGGCCCACACCCCGCCCGAGCAGCTGGACGAGCAGCTGTTCACCATCCTCGAGCCGCTCAATCAGGCCGTGAGCCTGATCGACGACCCCGCCGAGCGCGCGCACCTGCTGGCGCTGAACCTGCGCGGCGGCATCAAGGCCAAGGGCGCATCGGCCTATGCAACGGCCGGCACGCTGCTACGCCAGGCCAGGGCCCTGCTGGCCGATAATGCCTGGCAGGCCGCGCCCGCGCAGACCTTGTCGCTGTACCAGGAGCTGGCCGAGGCCGAATACCTGGCCGGCAACTTCGAGCACGCCGAGGCACTGTACCCGCAGGCCATCGCCGCCACCGACGACGTGATCGCGCGCGTCACGATCAGCCTGGTGCAGGCCGAGCAATACCTGATCCAGGGGCGCTTCGCCGAATCCTTCCCGGTGCTGCTGTTCGCGCTCGGGCTGCTCGGCGGCGATTTTCCGGCATCGGAGGAAGACGCCGGGCCGCTGTTCCCGCAGGAGTTCGCCCGGACAGAAGCGCTGCTGGCGCCGTTCAGCCATGACGAGCTGCTGCATGCCGGCGAGATGAGCCGGCCCGAGCACCTGCTGGAGATGCGCATCTATTTCGCGCTGTCCTATGCCACCTACCAGAGCGGCCGTTTCGCCTCGTTCGCCGTCGATGCCTGCAAGCTGGTGCAGACGACGCTCCGGCACGGCCAGGGCGATCTCAGCAGCATAGGCTACGTGGCCTATGTCACGGCAATGTCGGCGATGGGCAAGCCCTATCCCGAGTGTTACCGCATGGGGCAGCTGGCGCAGGCGATGGCGGAACAGCGCGACAACAAGTATTTCCGGCTGACCATCTACCAGTACTTCCAGGCCTTCTACCAGCACTGGGGCACGCCGCTCAGGCAGTCCTTCGCTTTCCTCGAACGCGGGCTGGAGTGGGGCCAGCAAGGGATCAACCCGCTGGCGGCCGGCTACTGCGCCTTGCTGCGCTCGGTCAACAAGTTCGTCTACGGCGTCCCGCTGCCCGAGCTGGCACCCGAATGCGAGCAGGGCCTGAAATTCCTGCAGCAGAGCCACCAGCCGAACACCGAGAACATGCTGCGCTACGGCGTGCTGCAGCCCGTGCTCGCGCTGCAGGGCAAGACACTGGCGCCGCTATCGTTCGACAGCGAGGCGGTCAGCAGCACGGGCTTCTTCAACGGCGATTACGCCACACCGTCGATCCACCTCGCGCTGTACAGCAGCGCGATGCTGCGCCACACCTACCTGCTGGACGACCACGACGGCTGGCAGTCGGCCGCGGACAGGCTGCCCATCGTCGCCGCCTGCCTGCCGGACAGCCCGTCGATGGTGGAAGCCACGTTCTACCGCGCGCTCGGCCAGTTGCGCTGGCCGGGCGACAACGCCGAGCAGCAGCTGGCCGAGGCCCACGCGGCCTGCAATCAATTTTCCGGCTGGGCGCAGGGCTGTCGCGACAACTTCGAACACAAGCAACTGTTGCTGGCGGCCGAGATCGCCCGCGTGGAGGGCGCGCCCGACACCGCGATGGCCCGCTACACAGAGGCCATCGACGCGGCGAAGCAGGCCGGCTACCTGGCCTGTGAAGCACTCGCCAACGAGCTCTATGCGCGCTTCTGGCTCACCCGCCAGCAAAAGCAGCTGGCGGCCAGCTTCATCCAGGAGGCGTATTACCACTACCAGTCGTGGGGCGCGCAGGCCAAGTGCGCGGCGCTCGAAGCGGCCTGGCCCGGCGTGGTGTTCCGCGTCGGCGAGAAGCTGCGCACGACATCGAGCAGGAGCCGCAGCAGCCGGCGCATCTCCGAGCAGAACGACATGCTCGACCTGCAATCCATCCTTAAGGCCAACCAGCTGCTGGCCAGCGAAATCCAGCTCGAATCGCTGCTGCGCCAGATGATGGGCGTGGTGCTCGAAAACGCCGGGGCGGAGCGTGGCGCCATCGTGCTCGGCGATGAGGACAAGCTCATCGTCGAGGTGATGGGCGAGATGGCACGCGGCTTTCAGGTCAATTACCAGCGCGTGAACCGGCCGCTGGACGAGGCCTGCGACACGCCCGACCCACCGCTGCCCGACGCCATCATCCACTACGTGCAGCGCACGCAGGAGACGCTGCTGCTGAACCAGCCGGCCGAGGACGAGCGCTTCTCGCGCAACCACTACCTCGGACAGCATCGGCCGAAGTCGATCATGTGCCTGCCCATCGTCGCACAGGGCAAGCTGGTGGCCGTGCTCTACCTCGAAAACGACCTGTTCGAGAACGCCTTCACCGCCAAACACCAGAAGACGCTGGAGATGCTGAGCTCGCAGGCAGCCATCTCGCTCGTCAACGCGCGCCTCTACGACAGCCTCGAAGACAAGGTGCACCAGCGCACCGAGCAGCTGCGCCAGATGAGCATGAAGGACGGCCTCACCGGCATCGCCAACCGCCGCTCCTTCGACGAGCACCTCGACAGCGAATGGCGGCGCGCGCTACGCACGGGGCGGCCGATCGCGCTGCTGATGATCGACATCGACTACTTCAAGCAGTACAACGACCATTACGGCCACGTCGAAGGCGACAACTGCATCCGCAGCGTGGCGCGGACGTTGGCGGAATCGGCGAGCCGCGGCACCGATTTCGTCGCGCGCTATGGCGGCGAGGAATTCGCCATCCTGCTGGCCGACCCCCACCCCGGCGAGGCGGAACAGGTGGCGCGCGCCTGCCTCGATGGCATCGCCGCGCTAGGCATGGCGCATGCCAAATCGAGGCACGGCCACGTTAGCGTCAGCATCGGCATTAGCTTGACGCGCTTGACGCCGGCGCTGACGCCCGACAGCCTGATCAAGCAGGCCGACCAGGCGCTGTATCAGGCCAAGCAGGGCGGGCGCAACCGCTATTGCGTGTTCGTGCCGCCCGCCGCCGCACCCGGCTGAGGCCGCTACCGGCGGCGGGGCAGGACATCGGCCGCGCTGGCGGATGCGGTGCTCGCCCCTTCCCCGCCCGATCACGCCCATCGCACGAATGACACGGTGGCGCCGTAGCCAGGCTTCAGCCGGGCGGCTGGCCCGCCAGCACATGGCGCTGCACCAGCGTCTGCACGAAATCGCGCATCACCTGCACGCGCCGGCTGGCCTTCAGGTCGCGGTGGTAGACCAGCCACAGGTCGCGCTCGAGCGGTGCTTCGGCCGCGCCGATGCGTTGCAGCACCGGGTCGGCATCCCCCACGTAGCACGCCAGCATCGCCACCCCGAGGCCCGAGCGGGTGGCCGCGAGTTGGGCCTGCATGGTGTTGGCACGCAATACCGGCTGCCGGCCCGGAAACAGCGTCGCCAGCCACTGGCCGCGCGGGCTGTGCAACCATGATTCGTCCCAGGAGATGTACTGCAGCGTGCGCCAGTCGCCGCTGGCAGCAAGCAGGCCGCGCTCGCCGTACAGCGCGAAGGGCATGGCGCCCAGGTGGTGCGCGATGTAGTCGGGCGGGTGCTCGACGCGTTTCGGGTCGACGATACGCAATGCCAGATCGGCCTCGCGCCGCGACAGGTCGGCCAGCGTGCGGCCGGCAATCAGCTCCACCTGCACGCGCGAACTCGCACAGGTTCGGCGCCAGCAGCGAATTGGCCAGCATCTCCGAGGTCGCGAGGCGCACCAGGCCGGCGGCCTCCTCGGCGGCGCCGAGCTGCCCGCCGCGGCGCTCGACGGCCAGCATCGCACGCTCGACTTCCGCCACGTGCTCGAACAGCGCGCTGCCCTGGTCGGTCAGCTGGTAGCCGCTTTGCTGGCGCAGGAACAGCCGGGCGCCGAGCCGCGCCTCCATCGCGTTGATGTGGCGCGACACGGTGGACGGGCTGGCCGCCAGCTCGGCGGCAGCCGGCGTGAGCCCGCCGCTGCGCGCCACGGCGAGAAAGTACTTGAGGTCGTTCCAGTCGAGGGCCGAAGCATTTTTCATATTTAAAAAACGATTTTGCTATTGCTGCTAGAGATATTCCAATTTCAGAAAATTATACTCGGAGCCTGATACAAACAAGGAGCCAGACCATGGGAAATTCTCTCGTCCTGCTGCAACTGGGGCTGACCACCTTCTTCTGGGCCATGATGTTCCATCTCGGCAAATACTCGGTCGCCTTCATGTCGCCGGTATCGATCGGCGGCTGGCGCTTCCTGCTGGCCGGGGCCGTGCTGGCGCCGCTGCTCCACTGGCGCGAGGGCATCGACTGGGCCGGGCTGCGGCGCAACGCGCTGCCGCTGCTGGCGATGGCCATCGTCGGCATCGGCGGCTTCAACATCGCGCTGTTCTACGGCCTGCGCCTGACGTCGCCGGTCAACGGCTCGCTGATCATCGCGCTGAGCCCGGCGCTGACGGCGATGCTGTCGGCGCTGCTGCACCGCGAGGCAATCGGCGGGCGCCAGCTGCTGGGGCTCGGCCTCGCGCTGGCCGGGGTTGCCGTCGTGGTCAGCCATGGCTCGCTGGCGGCCTTGCTGGCGCTCGATTTCACCACGGGCGACCTGCTGGTGTTCCTCGCCAGCGTGGCCTGGGCGGTCTATTCGACCATCCCGCGCCGCTTCATCAAGGGCCTGGCGCCGCTGCAGGTGACCACCGCCACCATCGTGCTCGGTGGCGTGTTCATGAGCCTGTTCGCACAGGAAGCAGTGAGCGACTTCTTCACCGTGCCGCCGCTCGGCGTGGTCGGCGCGCTGCTGGTGATGAGCCTGCTCGGCTCGGCACTCTCCTACCTCTGGTGGAACGATGCAGTGCGCCAGATCGGCGCGGGCAAGGCCGCCGTGTTCATGAACCTGGTGCCGATCTTCGCCACGCTGATTGGCGTGGCGCTCGGCCAGCCGGTGCTCGCCACCCATTTCATCGGCGCGGCGCTGGTCGTCGGCGGGGTGCTGTGCTCGTCGAACCTGGCCGCACCCAAGGTCACGGCCCCGAACACCGGCGCACTGTGCCCGGCAGCCAAGTAAGCGCTACTGGCGGCTCAGGCAGTCAACCCCAACCAGACCGGCACCCGGCCCGCGCGCCGGGTGTCAGCCATTGCTCGCTTCGACGCGGTTGCGCCCGCCCGACTTGGCCCGGTAGAGCGCCTGGTCGGCCAGCTCGATCAAGGCCTGCGGGCTGTCATAGGCCGCCGGCAGGCCGGCGCTGACGCCCAGGCTGATGGTCACATACGGCGCCGTCGGCGAGTCCGCATGCGGCAACTGCAGCGCGGCGACCTGGCTGCGGATGCGCTCGGCCACCGCCAGGGCGTCGTCGAGCGTGGTGTCCGGCAGCAACGCCATGTATTCCTCGCCGCCGTAGCGCGCGCACAGGTCGTGCGCCCGGTGCACGCTGGCCATCATGCCCTGGGCCACGCGCTGCAGGCAGACATCGCCGGCCTGGTGGCCGTAGTGGTCGTTGTAGCGCTTGAAGTGGTCGACATCGAGGAAGACCAGCGCCAGCGGCTTGCCCTCGCGCTGCGCCAGGCGCCACTCGGCGGCCATGCGCTCGTCGAAATGGCGGCGGTTGGCGAGCCCGGTGAGCCCATCGACGGTGGATTGCCGCGACAGCTCGGCATTCGCGCGTTCGAGCTTGCGCTTGTCGATATGCTGCAAGGCGAGCAGCAGAAAGCCGCGCCGCTGCTCGCGCTCGATCAGGTAGCTGGCGGCCAGGCTGATCAGGATGCCGGAGAACAGCACCACGTTCTCGTTGAGCATCAGCGTCGGCGGCAGCGCCTCGAGCTGCGAGATCGCGTAGGCCGCGCAGGCAAACGTGATCCACGACACCGCACAGGCGTACCAGAAACCGAGCCGCGTGACGATGATGCCGTACATCACCGCCAGGAACAGCCCGGTGTGATAGAACACCACGTAGGGATGGCGGCTCTGCTCCCAGATCACGATGACGCTCAGGTTGACCGTCAGCGTGACGAGGCTCGCGATCAGCTCGCGATGGCGCAGCAGCGCTGGCGCACCAAGCGACAGCAGGCCGAGCATCGCCAGCGGCGTGGCGATGCCGAGCCGGATCAGCCACGCTGCATGGTAGGCATCGGGCAGCATCTCGCGGTCGGTGATGTTGAACAGGTTGTAGACCAGCAGGCCGATGAAGCCGGCCATCTGGAAATGGCGCCCCCGCGCGGCCGCCCCCACCTGCTGGAACCAGGCCTCGAGCGCCGGCGGAAAACGCAGCCACGGAAAGCCCCGCTCGAGGGTGTGCCGCAATAGCGGCTCCAGCTGATCGACGTCGATGTTGTTCTGTTTGTGTTCGCTCATGGTCGGCCGTGTAGCGCGGACATAGCCTGCCCGCCTAGCCTCAACATAGCACACGGCGCATGGCTGGCGAGGGCTTCCGGCGAGCCGGGCGAGGCGGTATGCTGGCGCATCGCCTGTATTTCCACCCGCCGCCCGCGCGGCCCACTCGAAAGCCTCCCCCCTGAACGCCAAGCATCCCCCCGCCCCCAACCCGAATGCCGCAGCCGATCTCGAGCGCCATCTCGGCCTTTACAACGCCCGCCTGATCCGCGTCGACGGCACCCTCGCCGTCTCGCTCGGCGGCAAGATCGATGCCGGCGGCCGCACTGTACGCTACCAGCTGATCCCCGCCCAGGGCACGCTGGCCAAGACCGGCAAATGGCAGAAGCTGACGCCCGAAGCCCAGCTCGCGCTGGTGCAGTCGCGCGTCCATGGCGACAGCGTCGAGACCTTCCGCCGCGAGGTGCATGCCTTCGTGCTCAAGGCCATGCTGCTGGCGGACAAGCACGGCGTCGAGGCGACGCGCTTCTTTGGCGCGCTGGTCAGCGACTTGCACCTGGCCAGCCAGCGCTTCCAGGTGATCGAAGACCGCATCATCGAGGCCGGCATCAAGGCGCGCGAGGAAGAAAGCACGGCGCTCACGCAATCCGCGCTCAAGCTCGCCTTCTACCCCGAGACCTTCACCACCGCGCGGCAGATGCCGCGCCGCTTCATCGCCGTGCTGGGCCCGACCAACTCGGGCAAAACCCACCGCGCGATGGAAGCGCTGGCCAAGGCCGCCAGCGGCGTCTACCTCGCCCCGCTGCGGCTGCTGGCGCTCGAAAACTACGAGCGGCTCGACGAGCAGGGCGTCAAGGTCAGCCTCGTCACCGGAGAGGAACGCCGGCTCACCGAGGGCGCCACGCACATCGCCAGCACCATCGAGATGCTCGACACCCATCGCCGCGTCGAAGTCGCGGTGATCGACGAAATCCAGATGCTCGACGACCCCGACCGCGGCTCGGCCTGGACCGCCGCCGTGTGCGGCGCACCGGCCGAAACGGTGTACCTGGTCGGCGCGCTCAACGCCCGCCCCGCCATCGAGGCGCTTGCCACACGGCTCAACTGCCCGCTCGAGATCACCGAGCTCTCGCGCAAATCGCCGCTCACCGTCGAAGCCCAGCCGCTGCGCAGCGTCAAGGCCCTGAAAAAGGGCGACGCGGTGATCGCCTTCTCGCGCAAGGACGTACTCTACTGGCGCGACCAGATCACCGCCGCCGGCCTGTCGGTCGCCACCGTCTACGGCAACCTCTCACCCGAGGTGCGCCGCGCCCAGGCCAAGCGCTTCCGTGAGGGCGAGGCCGAGGTGCTGGTCGGCACCGACGCCATCGGCATGGGCCTCAACATGCCCATCTCGCGCATCATCTTCACCACCGCCGAGAAATTCGACGGCCAGGAGCAGGATGTCATCGAAGCCTGGCTCGCCCAGCAGATCGCCGGCCGTGCCGGCCGCTTCGGCCTGCACGAGGAAGGCTTCGTCGCCGGCTACGACGACAACACCCACAAGATGCTGCGCAAGCTGCTCAAGGCCAAGATCGACCCGCTGCGCGACAGCGGCTTCCGCGTCGCGCCGAGCATGGATCACCTGAACCAGATCATGGCCGCCACCGGCGAGCCCCGGCTCGAAAAGCTGCTGCTGCTGTTCGCGAAGAACATCGACGTCAACGACGAATTCTTCATGCCCACCAACCTGGCCGACCAGGTCGAGCGCGCCGCCTGGCTCGACGCCCTGCCGTTGTCGCTGGCCGACCGCCTGCTGCTGTCGCTGGTGCCCATCTCCACGCGCATCCCGCGCCTCAACGACGCCCTCGCCAGCTGGGCCAAGAACCTCGCGCAGGGCAAGGTCAGCGGGCTCGAAGAACAGCGCTACCAGCACAGCCGCTACCCGCTGCAAGCCGCCGAGGATGCCTGCAAGCTCTACTCCGCCTACGCCTGGCTCAGCTACCGCATGCCCAAGCACTTCCCCGACGGCGAAGCCGCCATCGACCTCGCCCGCGCCACCTCGTTCGAAGTCGACAAGATGCTGCAGGCGCAGAATGCACGCGGGCGGCAGGAAAGGAGCCAGCAAAAACGGCAGGGGGGAAAGCCCAGGCGGCGGTGAGGCGACGACCTGTTCGGTGGTCACCAATTGGTATGGTGCGAGGGGTAGGTCGCGTCCAAGCCACACCTTTGCGGGCGAAAGATCGTGACGGCACGAGGCCTGTCGCCAACCCGACTCCCACCGAGCCCATCCCAATGTAGCCCGGATGGTGCGCAGCGGAATCCGGGGCCACGGCATGCCATGGCCAGAATCAAGCAGGCGGCCATAAAGCCGTCCATTCGAAACCCAGATTGCGCCTTGCGGCTTCATTCGAGCTGCGCCTGCTGACTACATTTGTTATCCACTCCATGCGCCGTGCCTCGACCTCCAGCCGGCATCGCCGCCGCTTGCAGTCCCCCCGCCCGCCGGGCGACACTCGTGACCTCCCCTTCTCAGACAGGCCCCTCCATGGCACGCGTTTCCCTGTTCATCGGCGGCATTCGGCCCCTGCCGCAATCGGGGCGGCCGACGGGCATGTACAAGGCGCCCGTGGCGGGCGTGGTCGAGCTTGACACCGAGGGCTTCGTGGGCGACCAGCAGGCGGACCGCAGAGTGCATGGCGGGCCGGAGAAGGCGGTCCATCTTTATCCTGCAAGGCATTACGAGAAGCTGGCGGCGCAATTCCCCGAGGCGGCCGGCGAGCTGTGCGCGGGGGCGCTGGGCGAGAATCTGTCGACGCCGGAGCTGGACGAGCGCGATGTGCGCATCGGCGATGTCTGGCGGCTCGGGACGGCACGGCTGCAGGTGTGCCAGCCGCGCAACCCGTGCTGGAAGATCGACGAGCGTTTCGGCTGCGATGGCATGGCGGCCCATATCGCCGAGGAGCGGCTGACCGGCTGGTATTTCCGCGTGCTCGAAGCGGGGCAGGTGTCGCCCGGCGATACGCTCGACCTGATCGAGCCTGCGCCGGATGCGCCAACGCTGTACGACGCGATGTTGCTGTGGCAGCAGCACCGCCCGGCGCTGGGCGCACTCGATGCGCTGTCGCGGGTGGCCGGCATCGGCAGCGGCTGGCGACAGAAGATCGTCCAGCGGCTGGACTGGCTCAGGAAGCTCGCCGACACGGCGTAATCTAGCCAACAATCCGGATGCCGCCGCGACGCAGTCCTGGCGTGCCCTGTAGCCGGCCTGAAAGGCGCGCCAGGATTGATTTGCGTGCTCGATCCGGCCCGCCGTGATCGCCAATCCGGCGCCACGGTCTACACTGCAAATGCCGCCTTGCCCGGAGCGCTGCCATGTCGATTCCGATCCGTTTGCTGCCGATGTCGTCGCTGCTCGCCCTGCTGGCTGCCTGCGGCGGCGGCGGTGGCGATGACGGCAACCCGCCGCCCGCGCTGCCCACGCTTGCTTTGCGCCAGATCGCCAGCGGTCTGGTCAACCCGCTGTTCCTGACCGCACCGGCCAATGATGCGCGGCTGTTCATCGTCGAGCAGCCGGGCCGCGTGCGCATCGTCAAGGGCGGCGCGCTGCTGGCCACGCCCTTTCTCGACATCAGCGCCAGCATTGCGTCGGGCGGCGAGCGCGGGCTGCTGTCGCTGGCCTTCGACCCGCGCTATGCGGCCAACGGCTATTTCTACGTCTATTTCACCGACCCGCAGGGCAACCTCGCCATCCAGCGCTACAGCGTGTCGGCCGCCAATGCGGACCAGGCCGACCCGGCCTCGGCGCTGCGCATCCTGTCCATCGCGCATCCCGACTTCGGCAACCACAATGGCGGGCTGCTGGCCTTCGGGCCCGATGGTCAGCTCTACGCGGGCACTGGTGACGGCGGCGGGGCGGGCGATCCGTCCGGCAACGGGCAGAACCTCGCGGTGCTGCTCGGCAAGCTGTTGCGCCTCGATGTCAGCCAGGCGAGCGCGGCGCAGCCCTATGCCATCCCCGCCGACAACCCGTTCGCGAACCAGGCCGGCAAGCGCGGCGAGATCTGGGCCTACGGCCTGCGCAACCCGTGGCGCTATGCCTTCGACGGCGGCACGCTGTACATCGCCGATGTGGGCCAGGACCAGCACGAAGAGGTGGATGTGGTATCCGCCGCGCAAGGCGGCCTCAATTTCGGCTGGAACCTCACGGAAGGCAACAGCTGCTACGCCGGCAGCGGCTGCAATCAGGCCGGCCTGACGCTGCCGGTGCTCGACTACGACCACAGCCAGGGCTGCTCGATCACCGGCGGCTACGTCTACCGTGGCGCCGCACTGCCGGCGCTGCAGGGGCGCTATTTCTATTCCGACTACTGCGGCGGCTGGCTCAGGAGCTTCAGCTACAAGAACGGCCTGCCGACCGACCCCGTCAGCTGGCCGGTGGACAAGATCGGGCCGGTGCTGTCGTTCGGGCAGGATGCGCAGAAAGAGCTGTACCTGCTGTCGTCCGACGGCGGCAAGGTGTACCGCATCGAGGCCCGCTAAGGGCGCCAACGCGGCCATGCCGGCGTGTTATATTGCGGCGATCCGCCCGCCCCAGCCGAGGAACGCCCATGAGCCGCCACATCCTGCCCGAAAGCCGCATCCACCCCGCCGCACGGCCGGCTATCGCCGCCAGCCACGCGGACATCGTCGCGGAAGTCGAAGCCGCCGTGGCGCAGAATCGGGTCGTGGTGGTGGGCATGAAGCAGAACCCGTTTCCACGCAAGGCGCGCAAGCTGCTCGATGCGGCGCGCATCGATTACCGTTACCTGGAGTACGGCAGCTACCTGAGCGGCTGGCGCCGCCGCAACGCGTTGAAGATGTGGACGGGCTGGCCCACCCTGCCGATGATCTTCGTCGACGGCATGCTGATCGGCGGTGCCAACGACCTGCAAAAGCTGATCCACAGCGGCGAGCTGGCCAGCCTGCTGGCCCGGCCGCAACGCAACGCCGCGTAAATATGACGGTTTTATGGTAATTCCCGGTTGAGGCATCGCCTCAGCCTGCTTATCATTATGCACCGCAATTTCTCCTGCCCGAGCCGGTGGCTCGCGGCATCGCCCCACCCGAATCACGAAAGAAGACTGACATGGCCGCTACCCCTGCCCGAGTGAACGAGCTGCGCGCGCTGCGCGAGCAACTGCAAACCCGCTACGCCGCCCTGAAGGCCGCCGGTCTCACGCTGAACATGGCGCGCGGCAAGCCTGCGGCGAACCAGCTCGACCTGTCGAAGGAACTGCTGTCGCTGCCGGGCGCCAGCGACTACACCGCATCGAACAAGGAAGACTGCCGCAACTACGGCAACCTGCAGGGCATCCCCGAAGCGCGCGAGCTGTTCGCACCGGTGCTCGGCGTCAGCGCCGACAACGTCGTCATCGGCGACAATTCGAGCCTGGCGCTGATGCACGACTGCATCGCCTTCGCACTGCTCAAGGGCACGGCCGACGGCGCGGCGTGGCAGCCGTCCGCTACCACCTTCCTCTGCCCGGTGCCCGGCTATGACCGCCACTTCGCCATCTGCGAGGAATTCGGCATCAAGCTGATCCCGGTGACACTGAACGACGATGGCCCGGACATGGACCAAGTCGAGCAGCTGGTCGCCAACGACCCGAGCATCAAGGGCATGTGGTGCGTACCGAAGTACAGCAACCCGACCGGCGCGATCTACTCCGACGCCGTGATCGAGCGCCTGGCCAGGATGAAGACGGCCGCCGGCGACTTCCGCCTGTTCTGGGACAACGCCTACGCGATCCACCACCTGAACGGCGAAGCAGCCACCATCGCCAACATCGTCGAGCTGTGCGCCAAGCACGGCAACCCGAACCGCGCCTATGTGTTCGCCTCGACCTCCAAGGTCACGCTGGCCGGCGCCGGCGTCGCCATGTTCGGCAGCTCGCCCGCCAACGTGAAGTGGCTGCTGGCGCGCATGAACCAGCGCACCATCGGCTCGGACAAGGTCAACCAGCTGCGCCATGTGCGCTTCCTGCGCGACCAGGACGGCCTGAAGGCGCTGATGAAGCAGCACGCCGCCATCCTCAAGCCCAAGTTCGACAAGGTCGTCGAAGTGTTCCAGAAGGAACTCGGCGAGTGGGGCGTGGCAACCTGGACGCAGCCTACCGGCGGCTACTTCATCAGCCTCGACGTGCCCGATGGCCTGGCCCGCCGCGTGGTGCAACTGGCCAAGGAGGCCGGCATCGTGCTGACCCCGGCCGGCGCCACCTTCCCGCTGGGCCAGGACCCGCGCGACCGCAACATCCGCATCGCACCGAGCTTCCCGGGCCTCGAGGAAATCACCAAGGCAGCGGAAGGCGTGTCGCTGTGTGTGCTGCTGGCCGTTGCCGAGAAATAGCATTAACACTCAAGTGTCAACGAAGTAACGATTTGCTCAGGCCGATTCTGTAGCTAACTTTTTCCACATGCGGGGGCGATTCTTATGCCCCCAAAGTTGGCATACAATTTCGGCACAGCGTATGCGGGAACTACAAGCAGTATCCAGAATGCACCCATACCTTAGCTCCTTGAATATTTGGTAAGGATGCTCCTCCATTTCTGGAAGAAAGCCCTACTTTCGGCACCGCAATACTACATATTGCGATTACAGTACCCAAGTGCTCTGCTTTCCAAACTGCTTGCTCGCAGGCAACGTGGCCCCTAATTACTATAGAGTCTGGCAGGACTCAATTTTTAAAATTTCATTCTGGCAAGCTTTGGCAGGAAAAGAGGAAGAAGTGTCCAACATTATTGCAGTAGTCGGTCTCGGTTACGTCGGTTTGCCCCTTGCAGTTGAGTTTGGAAGAAAATATAAAACGATCGGGTATGACCTTTCTGAGTCAAAAATTGCTAGCTACATGCGTGGCATTGACCCGACCGGTGAAGTGAGTAAAGAACAGTTCAATGCAGCAACTCAGCTTTCCTTCTCTTCCGCCCCCTCAGCCATTCAACAGGCTGATTATGTTGTGATTGCAGTACCAACTCCCGTTGACGACGCTCATCAACCTGACTTTTCTCCACTTATTGGTGCATCAATTACCGTTGGCTCCCACTTAAAGCGTGGTGCAACAGTAGTCTACGAATCTACGGTGTATCCTGGAGCAACAGAGGAAGTATGTATTCCACTACTTGAAAAGCACTCTGGAAAACGTTGGAAGCAGGACTTCTATGTTGGATATTCTCCTGAACGCGTCAACCCAGGCGACAAAAATCGAACCATTACAAAGATTGTCAAAATAGTATCTGGCGATAGCAACGATACATTGAATCGAGTAGCCGAACTTTATGGATCCATTATCGAAGCAGGCGTTCACCGCGCTAGCTCCATCAAGGTAGCAGAAGCAGCCAAGGTAATCGAAAATACGCAGCGCGACCTCAATATCGCGTTAATGAATGAGCTGGCTATTATTTTTAACAAGATAGGCATCGATACTCAAGATGTACTCAACGCTGCGGGGACAAAATGGAATTTTCTTCCGTTCCGCCCAGGCCTCGTTGGAGGGCATTGTATCGGAGTAGACCCCTATTATTTAACTCACAAAGCTGACCTGGTAGGTTACCACCCCCAAGTAATTCTTGCTGGGCGACGCATTAATGACGGTATGGCATCCTATATTGCTCAGCAAACTGTAAAAATGCTAATTCAAGGCGGTGTAGTGGTTAGCGGGGCTAAAATTATTCTGCTTGGCCTAACATTCAAGGAAAATTGCCCAGATCTACGAAACTCGAAAGTTGCTGATGTTGTAAAAGAACTCGAGGAGTTTGGATGTAATGTGTTCGTCAACGATCCAATCGCTGATGCCAGTGAAGCCGAGCATGAATACGACATTGACCTCTATTCCTGGGAATCACTTCCAGACTCGGCTGATGCGATTATCGCCGCAGTATCACACCACGAGTACCTGACCAAGCCTATTGACGAACTTCTAAGCAAGCTTCGTGTAGGAGGGTTATTTGTGGATGTCAAATCCACCTACAACGCATCGCATATCCAAGAAGCAGGCTTTAGCCTGTGGCGTCTATAAGGCGGCCAATTAACCATGACAAATACGTACGACCAACTGTTGCGCCGCTTACCCCTTACCCCAAAAGTTTGGCTAGTAACTGGAGTAGCTGGATTCATTGGAAGTAACTTACTTGAAACCTTGCTCAAGCTCGATCAGCATGTGGTTGGCCTTGATAATTTTGCCACTGGGCATCGGCACAACCTTGAGCAGGTAAAACACCTAGTAACAGAGAAGCAATGGTCGAACTTCAAATTTCTCGAAGGAGACATTAGAAGCCTAGAAGACTGCCGGACAGCTTGTAACGGGGTAACTTATGTATTGCATCAGGCGGCACTGGGTAGTGTTCCAAGATCGCTGCAAGACCCAATTACATCCAACGAAGCAAACGTCACCGGGTTTCTGAATATGTTGGTCGCAGCACGCGATGCAGGTGTGGAACGCTTTGTATATGCAGCATCCAGCTCAACCTATGGAGATCACCCTGGACTCCCAAAACAGGAAGATAGAATTGGTTCGCCGCTATCCCCGTATGCGGTTACAAAGCTTGTTAATGAACTCTATGCGGATGTATTTTGCCGTGCCTACAATTTTGCGACAATCGGCTTGCGCTATTTCAATATTTTCGGCCCCCGACAGGACCCGGATGGAGCTTATGCAGCGGTAATCCCAAAATGGACAGCATCGATTATTAAAGGCGAAACAATCTGGATTAATGGTGACGGAGAAACTAGTAGAGACTTTTGTTATGTCGCGAATGCAGTACAGGCTAACCTGCTTGCAGCTACAGTCAACTCAGTTGAAGCGATCAATCAGGTATATAACGTTGCCGTTGGCGACCGAACATCGCTAAACCAACTTTTCTCGGCAATTCACGAGCTTCTAGCACAGAGGATCCCCACACTGAGCGGAGTGAAACCAAGCTACAGGGAATTCCGTGCCGGAGACGTAAGGCATTCACTTGCTGACATTAGCAAAGCACAACGCTTACTTGGGTACACGCCAAGCCATCGGATACGCGATGGCCTTGCCGAATCTATGGATTGGTATGTGAAACGGCTAGCTATGGCTTAATTGTATTAAGCCAGAATTCTTACCCGACATATGGTTCGTAATTTCCAGAAAGGCCATCAAGACAGGCTCTCCTGCTTGGCAACATTGACGAATCATCATAACAGACACTCGAATATTGGCTAGTTGGTAAGTAAAATATTCGAAATAATATTAAGGTAACGTTTTGTTAGGCAATGCTCGTATCGTTTCGATCTTCATGCTGATTTCCCAGCTAGTTGCCTTTTTCAGAACGGCGATCATTGCCTCACTATTTGGTGCCTCTAGCATTGTTGATGCATACAATCTCGGCCTATCGATACCTATTTTGCTCTCTGGAGTGATTGGTGGTTGGTTACAAGCTGGATTTGTGGGCCGATACATGGAGCGGAATCGAGAGCCTAACAGTTCGAATGCAGCAACATTCAGAACTGCAATGGGGTTGGTATTAATTGCCATCACCTTCACCCTATCCTTAGGAATGGTGTTAACAAGCCACTCCATATCGCAGTTTCTCGCACCAACAGCCCACGAACAAGCACATATACAAACAGTGGCCGCCATAAAAATTATTGGATGGTCGCTTGTTCCTACCGTGCTTTCTGACTACATCACCTTGCTACTTGCCTGCCATGGGAAGTTCATCGCTGCCTCGGCGGCTCCAGTCGTAAATGCAATAGTTGCCGCAGCGGGACTTCTTATATGGCCAACACATACTCTTGATTCACTCTTATGGACGCTAGTAGCGGGCCTGACGGTGCAACTGGTGATACTTATCATTACGCTTACCAGAATAGGGCTACCATTTTCTCTTAGCGGCTCGCATCTTAAAGCGGACATAGTTGCCACCCTAAAGGTCGCCTTCCCGTTGCTGCCAGCTGTCGTTTTCTCCAATGGAACCCAAACAACTATTCAGGTTTTCTGCTCCAGACTTGGGGAAGGCGCTGTCGCGATCTATGGCTATGCATCCAAACTTCACGGGGCGCTAACACAGATCATCGTTGTTGGAATTAGCACCGTTCTCCTCCCTCACTTGGCAGGCATGCTTGCAGAGGGCCGCCGTGAGGAAATTCGCCTTCTTATGGGACAGATAAGTCGTGCGTCCCTGTTAGTATCCCTTTTCGTGGTAATAGGAGTGATGCTCCTTGGCGAAAATACTATTAGCGTCTTGCTTGGCCGAGGAAGATTTGACCAGCGCCTCACATTAGAGGTAAGTCACTCTTGGTTACTATTAAGTTTGTCTATATTTCCATTTGCGCTCTCGACTTTTTTTGCAAAATTATTTCAAGCAATGCAACGGCCAATCCTTCTATCCACTTCGTCGTTCCTGTCTTTTATTATCACTAGTTTTACATGTTGGATTGGCCTAGAACAATACGGTCTATCTGCAGTTATGCTAGCGCCATTCTCGGCACAGACAGCCGTACTATGCTTTTTTACCTGGAAATACCGTGAACAATTTGACGAGAAGCGATTACTACGTGATTGGATAAAAACAATTGGATTTGCAGTATTGATATTTTCACCAGCTATTGCCGTTGACACTCTTGGGCTCAAAGATTTCTCACCCATCAATGCCAAGACACTATTCTTTTCCCGCGCACTAATCTTCGTTGCCATTTCTCTATTTATTGCGAAGCTTTTTAATATAACTCGCTGGATACGTGAGGGGAATACGCCATGACCCCACCTCATGCCCTTCTAGTCATTTCGAGCCTAGGGCGCGGAGGAGCTGAACGCGTAATTTGTGAACTAGCGTCGGCACTGGGCGAACAGGGTCTTACTGTCACACTACTGACCCTTGATGATAGCAAAGATGATTACTACCCCTTATCTCCGAAAGTCGAGCGAAAATGCAGCAATATAATGTGGGAGTCCAACGGATTATTCTCTCGCCTATCTAGCGCTACTAAACGCTTGTGGAGAATGAGAACGGTAGTTAAGAGCAGCCAACCAGATATCGTCATATCATTTATTGATACCACAAACATAAGGACATTGCTGGCATTAGTCGGCTCAGGCATACCTATCATTGTTTCCGAAAGAACAGATCCCCGCCATCATGAGATTGGCCGTTTCTGGAGGGCGCTCAGAAGAATTTCCTATCCATTGGCTGCCCGCGTTGTTGTGCAGACACCACAAGTTGCAGCTTGGGCAAAAGCCGCCATCCCATCTGCAAAAATTGAGACAATTCCGAATGCTGTGAGGCTATTCCCCACCGATACCCAACGGGAAAGGCCGGCAGCCATGCCTCCAGGACGTATAGTCCTTGGCATAGGCCGACTAGGTACTGAAAAAGGCTTTGATCGCCTACTCTATGCTTTTGCAGCCTCCACTCTGCGTGAGAGCAATTGGTCTGTCGTCATACTTGGGGAAGGGAGTGAACGGGAGCCGTTAACAAGATTGGCGGAGGAATTGGGCATAGCAGACAAGCTTGTCCTTGCCGGAATGCAGCTACAACCTGAAAAATGGCTGATATATGCCGATTTGTTTGTGCTGAGCTCGCGATATGAAGGCTTCCCAAACGTCCTGATTGAAGCGATGCAGAGTGGTGTACCGAGCATTGCATTTGACTGCCAAAGCGGGCCCGCAGATATTATTCATCACGGAGTGGATGGGTGGCTTGTTCCAAACGACAATATCGAAGCGCTAAGCGATGCCTTGACAAAACTGAGCAATGACAATGCTCTAAGAGCTCAACTTGGACAGGCGGCAAAAAGCATTGCAGATCGCCTGTCTCCACAGATAGTCTATCGGCATTGGGGCGACCTTTGTCACTCTCTTATACGCTATCGTAGATTAAGATTGCGCTAGCAAGCTAGTTTACTCAAATAATTGACAGCACATGCCTCATATTATGAATGTCATCTTGAGCTTTTGCACACAACTAACCTTATGCCAGAACAAGAAAAAGTAGACAAGATCCTTTTTGTAATAGGCTCCCTTCAGCTAGGCGGTGCAGAACGGCAAATTGTGCTACTTGCCACGGAGCTCGCAAAGCGAGGAAAGATTGTGAAACTCTTCTCCCTTGAGGGAGATGGCCCATTACGCCAGCCACTGGAAGCTGCCGGAGTAACAGTCATTGATAGTGGCTATAACTCACAGGCGCCCTTTTGGAAGAAACTCATGTTGCTTGTAGGTTCTGAGTGCCGCCTAATATGGGTTGCGGCAACGTGGCGCCCAAAAGTGCTCCATGCATTCCTACCTCTTACCAATTTTATGGGTGCATCCGCTGGCCGTCTAGCGGGTGTCAAGCACATCATTACCTCAAGACGCGCACTAGGTACTCACCAGGAAAGGCATCCTTGGTGGGCAAAACTGGATCGACTGACAAATCGCTTGTCCACAACCATTACTGCTAATTCTCAAGCAGTAGTTGAGGACACAATTCGAAGAGATCACGTTGATCGTAGTAAGATTCGCCTTATCTACAATGGGATCGAGCTTATTCAGCAGCCAGGGTTAGAAGCGAACCGGGAATCCATTAGACATGAGCTAGGCTTGACGCCAGATCAGCTTGCAATAGTTTGTGTTGCTAATCTAATTCCCTACAAGGGCCATACAGAATTGCTGGAGGCATTAGCAATATTGGACTCCCCCTCTATTAGATTATTTTTTGCCGGTGAAGATCGGGGAATTGCTAAAGCGTTGATGGAACAGGCTACTCGGCTTGGAGTAGACAGGCAGGTTGTGATGTTAGGCCGCCGTCAGGATATCCCCTTACTTCTCTCCGCAATGGACATCGGCGTACTTGCCTCACATGAGGAGGGTTTCTCGAATGCGTTGCTGGAGAAACTGGCTGCGGGGTTACCCGTTGTAGCAACAACGGTGGGAGGTAACCCCGAAGCCTTGGACGACATGCCCAACTGTTATCTTGTGAAGCCACAGAGCCCAGTTGAACTAGCCCATGCTCTAGGTACAACAATCAACAATATCGCTGAGGCAAAATTGGCGGCTTGCACCAGAAAAGCACGAACACTTACGCGCTACTCGGTCAATACAATGGTTGAACAATACAAAACACTATATGAGGAAGGTGAAATCAGATGAACATCACCCCTTCTTTATATAGCTGGATTTTCTACTTCACAATCACTCTCACCTTACTCGTATTCTTAAGGCGAAAGACTATCGATCCGCTATTAACCGGCTTCATAGCTTCTCTCATATATTTCCTCCCTGGCTTAGTAGGGTACATTAGTTTCTCGTATGGAGTAGGCGCGGGAAGTTATCAAGCAGCTCTAGCTCCCGGGGCTCTTGTTTGCATGTCGATCGTTGTCAGCACGTTAGCCATAACAACGATAGCGTACGATAGATTATTACCAATTCGTGGCACTACACTGAGAATAAGCACCCCCTATCTAACTCAAGCCCTTGCCATCATGATGCTTGTAGGCTTTATTGCCTCACTGCTTACGATTGGCAAAGGTTACCTCTGCACTGAAAAATCCGCTCTCCTTGCGAGAGTCAATCCTTGGTACTACCTTGCTACCTATTCAGCTCCTTTATGCTTTGTTTCTGCGCTATCAACAAAGTCTCGTGCAATTGCTGCTTTATCGCTCCTACTAATTTTCGCTGACTTATTTGTTGGATTCCGTGGCAGCGCCTCAGTGACATTGATCGCTCTATGCCTTATGCAGGGCAGTTGGTTTTACCAAGGCTGGAAAAAGAGGATTATTTATTTATCTTATATCCTATTCTGCGGAGTCAGCCTCTTTTTAGTAAAACAACTTGCATGGAACATCAAATACACAGTATCAATTGATTGCCCAGCTATTTCAGCCCCCTCTAATGAGAGTGGTGTTTTACCTAAAACCAATACACCATCCATTGAAAAATCCCTACCTCCTTTACAAGTTCGTGGAGAACAAGTTACCTATACGGCGAATCTGCTGACCCACAAGGAAACCTATACAGCAGCATTCAGCAATTCAGAACCCATGGTGGTTCAGGCAACTCTGAATGAAACAATAAATAGAGATTTCAAGCTACCTGCCGAAAATCTAGTTAATCAACTATTAAGCGGCGTGCCAGGTGGGAAATCGCTATTTGGCCTTGACGTGTCAGACACAAAATCATTCAATGATTTTTTCCAAAAAGAATTTTTCCCTAAGGCTACGTTTGGCATGGCGAACAACCCATGGGCCCAAGCCTTTTCTGTAGGGAGATTTAGCATGGTGTTCATCTTTTCGGTAGCCTATGCCTTTGGCCTTTCATTTCTGACATGGCTCTTTTCTAACTTGAGTGGCCCTTTACGCGCCTGCATTGCCGTTATTGTTGGATGGTGGGGGCTTTATCTCCACCGAAATGATGTATTGATAGAAATAGGTATTCTAAAAATGGTCATATACATTATTGCTGTATCTTGGCTATTAGGGCTGGCTATCAATACCATCGGCAAATCGGTACTTCCAAGAATACGCTTCCAAGGATATAACTCTTAATATGTGTGGATTTGCAGGCTTTATTGAGTCAGGTGGGTTGCAACGTGGCGCCGAAACTCGGCTTCGTCAAATGGCCAGTGCCATCCACCATCGAGGCCCTGATGATGAGGGGATATGGCTTGACCCTCAGAGTGGAATAGCTCTTGCTCACCGAAGGCTTTCAATTGTCGACCTGTCACCAACAGGCCATCAACCGATGGCATCTGCATCGGGTCGTTGGATCATCGCTTTCAACGGAGAAATATACAATCACGCAAGCCTTCGCACCAAGCTTGAGGCCTCGGGTTGGTGCGCGGGCTGGCGAGGGCATTCCGATACAGAGGTGCTCTTGGCTGCAATCTCAGCATGGGGGTTGCGCAGTGCACTAGATCATTGTGTTGGTATGTTTGCATTTGCACTGTGGGACCGTGAAACGGAGACTCTTACTCTTGGAAGAGATCGGATAGGCGAAAAGCCCTTGTACTATGGCTGGCTGAAAAATACGTTTGTATTTTCCTCTGACTTAGCCTGCTTCTACGATCATCCGAATTGGCAAGGTCATATAAACCGTGATGCCTTAGCTTTGCTAATGCGTCACAATTACATTCCCGCCCCATACTCAGTCTTTGATGGTATATCAAAACTACGGCCGGCGCATTTACTTATCTTAGACAAGAATGGCTACCAAAAGAGCATTGAGAGCTACTGGGATGCAAAAAAAGTTGCTCAGGAAGGGCAGGAACATCCATTTAAGGGATCTCCAGAAGACTCGGTAAATGAACTTGAATCGCTAATCAAACAATCGCTAGCAGGCCAAATGATGGCCGATGTGCCATTAGGCGCCTTCTTGTCCGGTGGCATAGATTCGTCTACCGTTGTGGCGATTATGCAATCCATGTCTTCGAGCCCCATTCAGACGTTCTCTATAGGCTTCAATGAAGAAGGCTATGACGAGGCAAAACACGCAAAGGCAGTGGCTACGCATTTGGGTACAAAACATACCGAACTGTATGTTTCCCCCAAGGAAGCGATCAATGTTATTCCTCGCTTGCCAGAAATTTATAGCGAACCATTCTCCGACTCGTCACAAATACCGACCTTTCTTGTTTCTCAGCTTGCCAAACGCTCCGTAACAGTAGCCCTATCTGGTGATGGAGGAGATGAGCTATTTTCCGGCTATACGCGTTATGCCCTATCAGGCGAGTTATGGAAGAAAATTTCTAGCATCCCGCAGCCCCTGCGTACGGCGAGTGCATCACTTATCACGTCCATATCTCCTGGGGCATGGAATTCCTTGTTCTCACTCCCTCTTCGAGTGGCACCGGCAAAATTCCGACATAAGAATATCGGCGACAAACTACATAAATTGGCGAGCATCCTTGGGCTTACAAGCCCAGAGATACTTTACCGGCAATTGGTATCGCATTGGACCGATCCAGCCTCTTTAGTACTTAATGCGAAGGAGCCTACCACCGCTCTCACAGGAGGGCTTGCGCTACCTCACCTATCAAACTTCGTACAGAAAATGATGTTCCTTGACTTAGTAAGCTATCTACCGGATGACATACTGACTAAAGTCGATCGGGCGTCGATGGGGGTTAGCCTCGAGTCCAGGATTCCTTTGCTAGATCATAGAATCGTAGAGTTCGCCTGGCGCCTACCCCTTTCTACCTTGAGACATCAAGGTGAAGCTAAGTGGCCGCTGCGGCAGGTACTGTACCGGTATGTTCCGCGCCCCCTGATGGATCGCCCAAAGATGGGATTTGGCGTACCGATCGACACTTGGCTACGCGGTCCGTTAAAAGATTGGGCGTATACGCTTCTGGCCCCTGATCGCCTCCGGCAGGAAGGATATTTCGACGCAGACGTAGTGCAACGTATTTGGTATGAGCATACATCGGGGGCGAGAAACTGGCAGTATCTGCTTTGGGATGTATTGATGTTCCAAAGCTGGCTGGAGCACTATTCAAATCGCGTTAGCAGCGCTACCCCAGCAAAGGAACTTAGCGTTGGAGTTAATTAGTACTTAATTTAGGCAGCTTGAACTCCTAGTATCAAACCCTGAAGGAAGCGGCATACTTCTCCAAGAAAGTATGCAGTATCCAACAGGGCGCTTGTCAATTTCATTTCATCTGTGACGCGCTAGCCATGGATAGTATCTAGGCCGCTAATTATCAAAGTAGGCAGGTAGTTTCTTGAGTAACTCCATCGAATCATACGACCGCCCACATCTAGTATTCTTAGTTTCAGAGGATTGGTACTTTGTCTCCCATCGATTACCACTTGCCCGAGCTGCTATTGATGCAGGATTCCGGGTGACGTTGGCGACCAAGGTTAGTTCATATCGTCAAGAGATCGAACGCGCTGGTATCAATTTGATTGACTTGCCATTCAAGCGGTCGGGATTAAATCCTTTACGTGAGCTGGCTTTTAGCATCAGAGTGTTGAATCTATATCGCCGATTACGGCCGGATCTGGTTCACCACGTCGCGATGAAGCCCGTTGTAATCGGCTCGTTGGCAGCAAGACTTGCAGGGGTACCGGCCATCGTAAATGCGCTTGGGGGACTTGGCTATGTGTTTACCTCTCAAACAATCAAGACCCGCCTTCTTCGCCCAGTAGTCGAAAGACTGCTCCGCTTCGCACTCAACGGCAAGCGCAGTGCACTAATTCTTCAAAATAGGGATGATCAGGAACTATTAGTTAACGCGGGAGTTGTTCGTCAATCCTCGATAAAAATTATTCGAGGTGTTGGCGTAGACCCCTCAACTTATTCCACTCAGAATAGGACTCAACCTCAGCCATGCTTGGTCGTACTACCTGCGCGCATGCTTCGTGACAAAGGGGTACATGAATTCGTCCAGGCAGCAAGCGACCTTCGCAATGAAGGAATCAACGCACGCTTTGCGTTGGTGGGCTCTCCCGATCCACAGAACCCAAACTCGATAGCCGAGGATCAGTTGCACGCATGGGCTGCAGATGGGACGATCGAGTATTGGGGATGGAGATCTGACATTGCGGAGGTATTCTCGCAAACGCACATTGTTTGCCTACCATCCTACAGAGAGGGGCTGCCCAAGGCACTTCTGGAAGCGGCCGCCAGTAGCCGAGCCATAATAACAACAGACACCCCCGGATGCAGAGATGTTGTTCAAGATGGCTATAATGGACTGCTCGTTCCCGTTGGAGATGCAAAGGCCCTCGCTCATGCCATTCGTACACTAATTTTAGATACGGAGATGAGGGACCGATTTGGGGTCAATGGCAGACGCCGCATTGAGATGGAGTTCACCTCTACTATGTCTATTGACATGACATTATCGACATATAAAGAGTTACTTCAACCATGAAGATTCTTGTAACCGGTGGTAGCGGCTTCGTGGGAAGTGCATTTGTCCGGCTCGCATTACAAAACGGTGATCAAGTTCGCGTTGCACAGCGGTCCACGAGCGCTACATTTCCAGCAGGCGTGGAAACTTGCATAGTTGGAGAGATTGGTCCAAACACTTGCTGGGAAAAAGCGCTAGCGGGGTGTGATATGGTGGTCCATCTCGCCGCCCGCGTTCATAAAATGAATGAGTCTGCCGCAGATCCGGCTGCAGAGTATCGACATACAAATGTAGACGGAACCTTGAATCTGGCGCGGCAAGCCATTGTCGCCGGGGTGAAACGCTTTCTTTTTGTTAGCTCGATTAAAGTTAATGGGGAGGGAAGAGATATTCCATACTCTGAAATGGATCCTCCAGCGCCAGAAGATCTTTATGCCTGGTCAAAATGGGAAGCCGAACAACAGCTGAAACACATTATCAGCACCTCTGACATGAAGCTAGTTGTGTTACGCCCACCTCTAGTTTATGGCCCAGGAGTCGGCGCCAATTTCCTGAAGCTCATAGAGCTGGTTATGGCCGGCGTACCTCTTCCGCTTGGATCTGTGGAGAATGCAAGAAGCCTGATCTATGTCAGCAACCTAGCAGACGCTATACATACATGTTTGGTTTGTGATATTGAGAAAATCAATACATTCCTTGTGTCGGACAAAGATCACATATCTACTTCTAATTTAATTAAATTACTTGCAGCGTCTCTTGATTGCCCGGCTCGAGTGATACCCTGCCCGGAGAGACTTTTGCGAGGGATAGGTACTGTAATAGGAAGACGTAAACAAGTTGAACGGTTAATTGGCTCGCTGACTGTAGATTCCCGACAGATACAAGATAGGTTGAATTGGTCACCACCGTATTCACTATCAGAAGGTATTCGGCAAACTGCCAGATGGTATTTGGATACACAAAAGCATCTCAATTTATAGAATGTATATTTTTTTCTTAGTAGTTGCAGGCGTAGTAAGCTGGGTTAGTACAAATCTTACTCAACGCTACGCTTTAAAATTGGGCCTAGTACAGGCGCCCAATCATCGCTCCTCTCATTCTTGCTTAACTCCTCATGGTGGTGGGATAGGAGTTGTTCTAGGTTCGACACTTGGGGGCATATTGCTAATTTGGTCCAAGCCATCTCAGTATGGCCCACTGTTCTTCTTAGCTCTGATACTTGCTATCGTTGGCCTGGTGGATGACATATGGCATCTGCAAGCAAAAATACGATTTGGAATACAGTTCATCTTATGTGCGGCCCTTATTGCGGCGCTTGGATTCCTGCCAGATGGCATTTCACCAACGATACAATTCACCAGCGTAAGCGTTTTCTTCTTGTTGCTTTTGTTTACTGGTGTATGGTGGATAAATTTGTACAATTTCATGGATGGAATAGATGGGATTGCTGGAGGCCAGGCTATATATATGCTCATTCTTGCCTGTGGCATTTCGGCTTTTAATTACTCCACCGCTTCATCTTCTCTAGCATGGTGGTTAATGCTGACGGTCGCCACCGCTACATTTGGCTTCCTCGTAATGAATTGGCCTCCTGCAAAAATCTTTATGGGCGATGTTGGAAGCACATATTTAGCGTTTATAATTTACGGCTTTGCTCTTATTTCCATAAATGAGGGCTGGTCCACTTATTTCATGTGGATGATTTTGGGTTGCCCGTTTGTAGTTGATGCCACGGTAACACTAGTAACCAGAATATTGACACGGCAACGTTGGCATGAAGCACACCGCAACCATGCCTACCAGCGCTTATCTCGAAAATGGCATTCACATCGTCAAGTAACTTTGCTAGTTCTTTCTCTAGACCTCTTTTGGCTCGCACCACTGGCTACACTGAGCATCAGAAACCCACAATGCGCCCTCGGCATAACAATATTGGCCTATGTCCCAGTCATACTTGGGGCATTGGCATTAGGTGCAGGGAGGCAAGATAATGCCTGAACGGCTACTTTCTAAAGTAAGCGGAATGAAACGGCGCCACAAGCAACTGCTAATGGGGCTAGTAGATATATGGCTTTTGGTATTTTCTGGATGGGGCGCATATGTACTACGTTTTGGCGAAATTTTCACTCCAAACTTGAGGCAGGTGCTGTTAATTGCCGCTGCACCAGCAATTGCTCTCCCAATATTCATTCGGCTTGGCTTATACCGATCGGTAATTCGCTATATGAGCGAATATGCATTATGGTCCATGGTAAAGGCGATGACTTTAGCTTCGATACTATGGACCATTCTCGCTTTCTTTACGGAAATGACTGGATACGGCGGGCTTCCTCGCTCCGTACCTATACTCTATTGGATGTTAGGGCTGATATTTATTGGTGGAAGCAGGATTATTGCGCGGTGGGCACTCTGGATCCCCTTGCGATCTCGCTTTAATGGCCACCAAGTGTTGATCTACGGGGCAGGTCTTGCGGGGCAGCAACTTGCAGCTACCCTTCGCCAAGGGAAGGAGCTTTTTCCCGCAGGCTTCCTTGACGATGACCAACGCATTCATGGAACAGATGTGGCGGGTCTTCGCGTCTATTCGCCGTCAATGTTGCCCAAGCTAATCGAGCGATTTGAGATTCGCGATGTCATCGTCACCCTCCCTTCTGCCTCAGGCCTCAGGCGTCGTGAGGTTGTGTCCTTTCTTGAGCAGCATATGATTAGGGTACGCATTCTGCCTGCGTTAACGGATATCGCAAGTGGAAGACTCTTGGTCAATATGGTAAGAGAGGTTGACGTCGGAGACTTGCTGGGCCGTGACCCAGTAGTTGCTGACCCCGGACTACTTGGGAAATGTATAACAGGTAAATCTGTCTTAGTTACAGGAGCCGGGGGTTCCATCGGATCGGAGCTCTGTAGGCAAATTGCGTCTCTATCGCCACGTCGATTGGTTCTACTCGAGTCCTGCGAGCATGCTCTATATCAGATAGATCGTATTGTAAGACTTAGTACCGATGCTGAGATTGTGAGTTGCCTTGGTACGGTTGAGGATCTCCGTCTTGTATCGTCACTCCTGAGCAAATATAAGGTACAAACGGTATATCATGCAGCGGCGCACAAACATGTTCCGCTTGTTGAGGCCAATATCGTCGAGGGAATTCACAACAATATTGTTGGTACTAATACTATAGCTTCCGCAGCTTTCAAGGCTGGAGTGAGTACCTTTGTACTTATTTCCACAGACAAAGCAGTTCGGCCAACCAATGTTATGGGAGCAACGAAACGGTGGGCAGAGTTGATTGTGCAGAATTTTGCGCAAATGGCTCAACAACTTGGGACTGATCAACGTTTTTGTGCCGTGCGCTTTGGGAATGTTCTCGGCTCAAGTGGCTCGGTGATTCCTTTGTTTAAGGAGCAGATTTCTCAAGGCGGGCCGGTGACAGTTACCCATTCGGAAGTGACTCGCTACTTCATGTCAATTCATGAGGCTGTTGAGCTGGTGATACAGGCAGGCAGTATGGCGAACGGTGGAGATATATTCTTACTCGACATGGGAGATCCTGTAAAAATAGCCGATCTTGCACGAAATATGATTCACCTTGCGGGGAGAACTGTGCGCGATCAGTATAACCCAGAAGGAGATATCGAGATTGTGGTAACAGGTTTACGTCCAGGCGAGAAGCTCTATGAAGAACTGTTAATTTCCAGTGCCAATGGCTGTGGAACAGATCATCCCAAAATTATGCGTGCCAATGAGCCCTACCCTACGGCAGAAGAATTAACTAGCCTATTGAGCCAGCTTCATAAAATGATTGACCAATTAGATAGCGATAAGGCAAAGGAGCTCGTAATGAGTGTGGCAACTCAAGATCGCTACACGGAAATAGCTTGGCCAGTCCAAGCCGCCAAATATCAACGTAGCGCCTGAATTATAGTGGACAGATCAAGCACTCACTTACCACTGATCTTGACCTAGGGTGTGTTAACACTATTAGCAAGCGAATGGCATGACTGCAACACTGTCGTCATGGAAATCACACCCACACAATTCGCTCGCATCGAACATTGCCTACCGCGACAGTGTGGCAATGTCAGTTTGACCAATCTGCAGGTGGTTAACGCCATGCTGTACGTCGCCGAGCACGGCTGCGAGTGGCGTGGCCTGCCCAAGCGGTT